>PKVW01000043.1 GCA_003131585.1 Acidobacteriaceae bacterium | reverse complement strand
AGCCGCCGCTTCAATCGGCTGTTGATCGAAACGGACCTTTTCCCCTCCCTGGCGGTAAGCGCTTTGCGACCCAATCGGTACAAAGTGTCCGTTAGTCTGGCAACTCTGCGTTTCCATAAGCCAATCCAGCGAATCGAGTCCGGCGGAAAGCATACGTTCATCCGCGCAGGCCGATCCCACGACCAGCATGGCTTGGGATAGCCTCGCATTCCCGTATGCCACAACATCTTCAAACCACTTCCAGTCCGGACGCCGTATCGTCTCATACATCTCGAGCAATCTTCGAGCCAATGCGGATCGTACATGCTGGGCGTCGCGGTCTCCAGGGTACGAATGGAGATATTCCTGAATTCCGAGCAGGGTGTAGGCGCAGGCACGAGGACTATGGAACTCGACAACTGCCGGCAGGGAGAATTCGAACAAACGCCCGGCAGCACCCCTCAATCCATGATTTGCGGATCGGGCCAGGACAGTTCCAAGAGCCCACAACGCGCGGCCGTGAGAATCTTCCGATCCCTGGTCTTCCATCCAGTGGTGGTCGTAGCCGAGAAAATTTCGGAACCTTTTCTTGTCTGCATTGAAGGCGTGCTCCAGGAATGCTAAATACCGGAAGGGCCAGTCTGGGTTGGCTGATGCGGCGTTTCCGAAACGGTGCATACCCAGTTGATCCAGCAGCACCGCAAAAATGAGTGCCCGTGCGTTGTCGTCGGTGGTGTATCCCTCGGCCCGGTTGGGGATGGTAAAGATCGCGTGCTGCAGCATTCCGGTGTCATCGGTCAGCGCATTCACGTGATTCAGTTTTAATTCGGGCAGCTGATTCAGCGATTTCTGGGTGGCGCGAGCCGAGAACTGAACTCGGGGAGTCTCCATGCGGTCGCTGCGAACCCGGGCAAAACTCTCCATGTAACCTTGCGCCACTCTCTTCCAGATCATCTCCCGCGCGAACAGATAGGCGCGTTTGCGCATGGCATGGCGTAGCGCGGGGGTGTCCAAGAGTTCGATTGTCTTTTGCGCGATAGCGCCGGGATTTTGGAATGGAACCAGCGCGCCACGGCGGTCGTCTAACAACTCAATCGCGTGCCAATAGGGAGTCGAGATGATCGCCTTACCCGCACCTAACGCATAGGCAAGCGTGCCGGAAACCACTTGCGCCTCATGGCGGTAAGGCGTGATGTAGATATCGGCTGCGCCTATGAAGGCAGCCATCTCCTCAGGGCTGGCGAAGCGGTCGTGGAAGATCACTTGCGATTCCACTCCCACGTCCTTCGCCAGGGCTTGCAAGCTGGCTCGATACTTGTCACCCTCGCGACGGAGGATGTGAGGATGGGTCGCGCCGGCGACTATGTAAACCACATTTTTGTGTTTGGACAAGATCTGCGGCAGCGCTTGAATCACATTTTCGATTCCCTTGTTTGGGGAGAGCAGGCCGAACGTCAGTAGCACCGCTTTCCCTTCCACACCGAACCTGTCCTTATAGAAATTGGGATCCAGGAATGGCAGGTCTGGAACGCCATGCGGAACCATATCGATCTTGCTGCCAGGCACCTTGAAAATTTCCTGCAAGAACTGGGATGAGAGTTGGCTCATGACAATGAGCCGGTCCGAAAGCTCCGCGACTTCTTCCATGACCATCAGTTGATTAGGGTCTGGCTCGCGCAGAACCGTATGCAGCGTGGTCACCACGGGCATCTTCAAGCCGCGCAGCAGATGCAAAATATGGCTTCCGGCAGGACCGCCGAAGATTCCATACTCGTGCTGCAGGCAGACCATGTCGATATTGTTGAAGTTCAGGAATTCGGCGGCGTCCTGGTACGAAGTCACGTCGTCCTGGGCAAGCGACCATCGCACCCGCGCGGGATAGTCATATCCTGGTTCCGTGTCGTTCACGGGTAGCGCCAACAATCGAGCAGTCCCATACTCCGCCGATATGGCCTCGCACAGGTCCGTGGTGAACGTTGCGATTCCGCACTGTCGCGGAAGATAATTCCCGATTACCGCGATTCGGCTCGGCAGCGATGGCTTCGAGTTCGATCGTGGACGAGCCGCTGAAACCTCGTCTCGTGCGAGCGGACGGGGGGCGACGACTTCCAGGACCGTTTTGGGAAACACTCTGTTTGGTAGCGACATTTTTGCGTAGCTTTGGAAGAACAGGCGTTACAAGAGTCCACTTTCCAGATGGGCCGCAAGCGTCACCGGAGCTGACGGTTGAAAAATGTGCCTCTGGTGAGTATTCAACGAAAGTGACTTGCGGACTGGTCAAAATTGACCAGCGGGTCGCCGAGCAACAGTGCATTATGCGGCTAATGAAAGTTAAGCTGGAACAAGCTCTGGCCGTCCATTGCCCCACTTGTGGCGCCAAGCCGGGAAAGAAGTGTGAGCTTACCAGCGGCCTACCCCGCACGGAGCCGCACCGGGATCGGCGTTTAGCGGCGGCGGAAAATCTAGCTGGTCCGCAATACTGAATTGGCCAACGCTTTTGGAAACTCGCTGGCACGGACAACCTTGGCAATTATGAGGTTGTCACGAGTGTCACGAGTTCAACGAATTGCACTCCCTAATCTCCGGACGATAATCGATGGTGGGATTTTCTGTGGCAACCAGGAAGAATCGCGAATTCGACGCGGACACTTTTCTCGCCATGATTGGCGAGGGCAAAGGAAGATTCTGGCTGCCGAAGAAGCAGAAGAAGCAAACGATATTCGCATACGAGAACGGCCGTCGGATCGCTGTTCCGAACAATTGCGTGAGCGGGAGCAACCGGGGGCCGGGCGGGAAGACGTGCTACTTAACCGGAGTACAGCTTAACCGGAGTGCAGCCCGAACCAAGAGCGCAGCCCGACGGCATCGATCACCCTCCGGGGAATGCGCGGATTTGGTTGCGAGAGGTCGCCGTCCGAAACATGAGCAATTTTGAGCAGAATTGCCGGAGGCCCGCTTGTATACCTAACGGCATGGCTACCAACAGTACTCTGCTCTGCATACACCGGGATCCGGTTCAACTGAGTTTGTTGCAGGAAAACGGATACGACCTGGTGACCGCGACCAATGGTCGCGAGGGTCTGCAGCTTTTCATGTCGCGGCCCGTGGATGCAATTGTGCTGGAGTACCATCTGGGCCTTTTGGATGGCGCAGTCATCGCAGCTGAGATCAAAAAGGTCAAACCAGAGGTTCCCATTGTCATGCTGACCGACCACCTGGAATTACCCGACGGTGCTTTGAAGTCAGTCGATGCGCTCGTGGCCAAATCCGACGGGCCGCACTTCCTGTTGGCGACCGTTCACTTTGTCCTGCATGTGAAGCCGGCCCAGCGTCATGAAGCAAAGCTTAGGGCTCAAACCCCGGCCCATCTCCGTCGCCCCGGCAGATCCAGGGAAGGGGCGGACTCATGGCAGGCCAACACTCCTCCACTCGCAATGGACCAAAAGAATGCGCCTTTTTCACCAAGGGTATGGCGAAGCATCCGGAACGGGAGTGTTCAATTCTGACCAAACGCGCATAAAGGTTTGCGTTTGTTCGAGTCTGGGACTCGCGAGTTGAAACCCGCGCGCTCAAGAATGCATGCGGCGCGCTGATGTACCCCGAGTTGTACCCCGAAGAAATCGGCATTCCCGGATCTCAACGAGCACCCCAGGAGACTGATCCGTTCTTCCAGGTGGATTCCCGTTCTGGGCCCGCTCAACTCCCGCTCAGCTCCCAAAGAGCAAGATTGACCATCTGTCAAATTGGCGATGGTGAATAATAATTGCTGTGAAACCCGAGAACCTGACGTTGCGACAAATACTGTCCGTCCGTTGCCCCATGTGCCGAGCGAAACCGAAAGAGAGGTGCACGCTTAGTACGGGACATCCATCCGCCAAGACGCATCTCGCGCGGGGGCTGGCCGCCGCCAAGGTTGCCCGTCCTGAGAACTCCGGCCAGGCGGTTCTCCGAATCCTGAAGGAATTTACGAGCCGCGGCCTTCGCGTCCTTTTCCAACACAAGTAGGGACGCACGCAAGCGAATGCTCAACTCCGCTCACTTCTCAAGAGACGGGCCTTCACACCGTATTGCGACGGCCGCCGAGCAGGTTAATGACGAGAACCACCACCGCTACCACCAGCAGGATGTGGATCAGACCGCCGGCCACATGCAGGCTAAAACCCAGAAGCCACAGAATCAGAAGTACAACGAAAATTGTCCAAAGCATATTTGGTCTCCTTGCTCAGATGGTCAACATTCTGCTTGGTCCGCGTTCGCAAATACTGAGCAGCATTGCTCAAATCCGAAAATTAGTCGGGGCGGTCCTGTCACGATTCTCCATCTTCTTTTTGTTAAGCTGGACGCGATTTAGGGGCACAAATGGAAGTGAGCAATTCAGACCAGCTAATGTTTCGGGGCTGGGCGATCATCTCTGCTAGAGACGAGCATTTCTGCGGTCTCTTTCAGGTCTGCTGAACCTAAGTCAGCTTGCCTGAGTCCTCCCCTCTTAGCTGCGCGGATCCTCTATGAAGGAACAACATATGAAAAAGACAATCTCCCTGGTGGTGATGAGTATCGTAGGCTTGGTTGGAACTTATGCATGGGCCGGCTCGGCTCGGGAAGACACGGTCGACCGCATGCAAAAGTCCGTGGATGTTCTCCAGTCGATCATGTCAACCCCCGACAAAGGCATCCCTGAAGAAGTATTGAGCGGTGCAAAGTGCATCATCGTGGTGCCCAACTTGATCAAAGGCGGCTTCATCATTGGCGGCAAGCACGGCCGAGGCGTGGCCTCCTGCCGTACGGCGGAGGGCTGGAGCGCTCCCGCCTTCATCTCGGTTGGCGGTGGGAGCTGGGGATTGCAGATCGGAGTCGAAGGTGTGGACTTGGTCATGCTGGTCATGAACGACCGCGGTTTACAACATCTGCTTTCCAGCAAGTTCGAACTCACCGGCGAAGGATCGGTTGCGGCCGGCCCGGTAGGCCGTCACGCTTCCGCGGGAACTGACTGGATGCTGAACACTGAAGTGCTGACCTATTCGCGCTCGAAGGGCGTGTTCGCCGGCCTGACCCTTGAAGGCGCGGTAATCGAGCAGGATGACGACTCGACGCGCGCCATTTATGGCAAGCACATGATGTTCCGCGGCATTCTTTCGGGCAAGGCATCAACTCCCCGAAGCGCGGACGCGTTTGTGAGGGCTGTGTCCGAAGCAGGCCACCAGGCCCATGTGGCGGAGAAAAGAGAAGACAATCAGTAATTAAATCGGGAAAGCTGCCAGCGCGATCCATTTGTGGCTGACCGGAACTGCGTATCAGTTCCGGTCAGCGCGACGTTCTTGGACGCGTTCTTGGACGCTTTCTTGGATGGTTCTTGGATGATGGGCTCTGGTTGATTGATCGGCCGGACGAAGCGGCACGTATGCAAGATTAGTCTGCAGACATGCTTATGGGCACAAATAGCCGGGCACGCCCCCTTTCACTTCGGGAGCCACTCACTCACTCACCCGCCAACGCCAGTGCTGGAATAGAATAGCGCTTTGCCCAGGCGTGGCCTATGAGCGCTCCGACCGAACTCTGGAAAAAGTGGGAAGGCCGGGTAGTTGATGAAAAGTTCCCGCTGCGGCAGTGGCTGGGAGGCTCGGATCACAGCGCCGTATTTCTCACCGAGCGGACCGGCAAGGAATCTGGGAGGATTGCCGTCAAGCTGATTCCCGCGGAAAACCTGTATCCAGAAAACTTGTATCCAGACAACCTGAAGCAAGAGAACGTGGAGGATGACGCTCAACTTTCTCGTTGGGCCGGCGCCGCAAAACTTTCCCACCCCCATTTGATCCGGCTGTTTGAATGCGGACTCTGCCAGATTGACGGCACGCGGCTTCTCTATATCGTGATGGAATACGCCGAAGAGAATTTGGCGGAGATTCTTCCGCTGCGCCCGCTTGCTCCGGCTGAGGTTTTCGAAATGCTCCGGCCCGCGGCTGAAGCGCTGGCTTTCCTGCACCAGGCTGGTTTTTCGCATGGCCGCATCAAGCCCTCGAACATCATGGCGGCCGACAATCGGTTGAAGATTTCCGTTGACGGACTGCGCCAGATCGGTGAGCGCGACGAGACGCGCACCCCGAGTGCCTACGATGCACCTGAGGTCGCGACCGTTGGATTGTCTCCGGCAGCCGACAGTTGGTCGCTCGGCATCACGCTGGTTACCGTCTTGACCCAGGACGAACCAAGGTTGAAGAACGGCGTTCAGGGACCGATTGCCGTACCCGAGACGATTCCGCAACCCTTCGGTGAAATTGCGCGGCAGTGCCTGCAGGTCGATCCGCAGCAGCGCTGCACAGCGGACGATATCCTGCGCCAGATCCAACCTCATGCTCTGCAAACCCCGGCTCCTATGGGTGCGAAGGTGGCCGAGGCGCACACACCGCAAGATCGTCCAAGGCGGTGGATCGTCGTACCCATCGTCGTCGCAGCCCTCTTCCTCATAGCATGGGTTGGCCACAAGTTTATGGTCCATCAGCCGCAGGTTCCGCCCGCGGAAAACCGCCCGGCAAACCTCCAGCCTCCATCTGACGTTCCCCCCGCGCGATCGCTTCCGCCATTTTCAGAGGACAAGAAGCCCGCGCAAATGGCGGTAGCGCAAGGCAGTGTCCTTCAGCAGGTCCTGCCAGACGTCTCGCGGAGCGCACAAAACACGATCGAGGGCCGGGTGAAAGTGAGCGTTCAGGTTGCGGTGGACGCTTCCGGGAACGTCTCGCAGGTAAAGTTCGTCTCTCCCGGACCGAGCAAGTACTTTGCGAATCTAGCGCTGGCAGCGGCTCGCCGCTGGAAATTCAATCCGCCCCAGGCGGACGGACAAGCGACCGGCAGCGAGTGGGTCCTGCGCTTTCAGTTTGGACGCACGTCCACGCAGGTGTTTCCGGCAGAAATAAAACCTTGAACGAACCGGCTCAATCGTCTGCCTCGTCGCTATTCTTTATTTTTTTTTCTAACTTCCAAACCATCTGCCGCAGCATGCCGAGCAGGAATTCGGCGTCGCCATGCTGCAAGTGAAGCCGCCGCACTAGACGCCGAACCGCGCCCTCAAAGGAATCCGAGGAGTTCAGCTTCGGGTAACCGCTGGCGCGGAGCGCCGTGAGCAAAGTCTCGTTAATTCGTTCCATCTCGGCTGACGAGGCAGGACTTCCCTTCTCTGGCTCCGCCTGGGCGCCAGGATCGCGCATCAATTCGTACAAACAAACCGCCACCGCTTGACCCAAATTCATCGAGACGTGTTCCTCGCGAGTGGGAATGTGCAGCAGCCAGTGACAGTGGCTCATGTCTTTGTTGGAGAGGCCGAATTTCTCCGATCCAAACAGCAAGGCACAAGGGCCGGATGCAAGATGCGCTCGAATGACGGTGGCGCCTGCCTCCAACCGCTGGAGGGAATGCTGCAAGTCGCGATGACCCACTGCGGTGGTTCCGACCACGAGCGAACAATCGGCAACCGCTTCGGCTACAGTTTCGTATTTCTCGGCGCCGGCCAGCACGTCCGCAGCGCCGACGGCGGAACGAGCGTTACGAAATGCCACATCGTAAGGATTCACGACCCGCAGATGGCGGAATCCAAAGTTGCTCATCGCCCGAGCGGCCGCGCCGATGTTGAGGGGATTGCGCGCGTCCACTAGGACAACCCGCAAATAATCGAATTCAGCGGAAACCGGCAAGCTATTTGTATTCTACGGCAGCCCTCGCCGATGCGGTTTCTGGCCCATTCGACTTCGGGGCGGGACTCGGATCCAGTGCACGCCTTTGGCCGCAACCCCTGTTTCCCGGGGCGTGCAAATGTAAAAAATTTGTCAAACCTCCGCTACTCCGCTGAAACGAGGCAGAAACGTTGTAAGCTTCAGTGGTTGTAGGCCACATTGGGGCAATCCCGCAAGGTCTGCGCCAGCCATGGAAGACGAACCGCGAATCTAGTTAGGATGGCTTTATGGGTCAAACCGCAATACCCGCGAGCGCGGCCAGATTGGCAGATCCGATGAACTCGACGCGGTCGATGGGAAGAATTCTCGTAGTCGAGGATGACCCCGCCGTCCAGAAGGCTTTGAGGCGCTTGTTCGAGTCCGAGGGGTATGCGGTTGAGGTTCAAGCGGATGGGAAGTCGGCGCTCGAGAGCTTCCAGGCAATCCCGCCGGCGGTCATCATTCTCGACCTTCGCTTGCCCAAGCTTTCCGGCAGCGATCTGTGCAAGCAGGTCAAGGCCCAGGCGCCGGCGTTGCCCATTGTAGTTCTGAGCGCCACCAGCGACGTATCCGACAAGGTTCTGTTGCTGGAGTTGGGCGCGGACGACTATGTAACCAAGCCCTTCAGCCCCAGGGAACTTCTGGCGCGCGTGCGCGCTGCCCTGCGCCACACCTCAAGAACGGCGACTGTCAGCCGGGTGAGTTTCGCCGGCATCTCGATCGACTTCAAGAAAATCGAAGTCCAGCGGGACGGCAAGATTGTGATTTTGACGGCGCAAGAATTCAAGACCCTGCAGTTCCTGGTGCACAACGCGGACCGGGTGATCAGCCGCGACGAATTGCTGAACGAAGTATGGGGATACCAGAATTATCCCTCCACCCGCACCGTCGACAACCATATCCTGAAACTTCGCCAAAAATTGGAACGCGACCCGGCCAGTCCGGTACACTTCCGCACCGTACACGGCATGGGTTACAAGTTCGTTCGCTGAGATCCTTGAACCCTTCATCAGAAGCCGTGTCGCAAACTTTCCCACGACAGTCTGGAAGCACCCTGTTGCCCCGAACCCGGCTGCGTACGCGCTTTCTGCTCTCGATGGTGCTGATCACGGCCGGCCTCACGGCGCTGAGCCTTCTGGTCGTGCGGCACAGCATGCAAAGCCACGTCCGGGAAGGAATCGTGCAGGACCTGCGGAACTCCGTAACCACATTCCAGAATTTTCAGCATGATCGCGAAGTCATGTTGACACACTCGGCGGAATTGGTGGCTGACCTGCCCATCACGCGGGCCATCATGACGGCTCACGACCCAGCCACGATCCAGGACGCATCCAAAGACGTGTGGCAGTTGACCGGCAGCGATCTTCTGGTACTGGCCAACCGCAACGGCACGGTTGTGGCTCTCCATACAAAAACGCCCGGCTTCACCCGCGGGGCGGCGCAGCAGTATTTCGAGCGATCCTTGAACGAGGAGGACTCCAGTCACTGGTGGTTTGGCGCCCACCATCTCTATCAGACTTTTGTGCAGCCGGTTTACTTCGGCTCCAAGACGGAAGGTCCGTTGCTCGGCTTCTTGATCATCGGCTATGAAATCGATGACCGCCTGGCCCGCGAGGTGAGCAAAGTCTCGTCCAGCCAGGTCGCCTTCTCCTATGGCGACGAAATCGTGGCCACCACTTTGACACCCTTTCAAGCCCAGGGCCCAGGCGTGCATTCGCTTGCCGCTGGATATTCGCAAAGCGGACCCCAGAATGTTGAAGTTGGCCAAGAGAACTTTGTGGCGACTTCACTAGACCTGTCAGGCCGGCAGCAAACTCCAGTCCGCTTGACCGTACTGGGATCCTACGATCAGGCCGCCAAGTTCCTCGACAACCTGAACCGCCTGCTGCTGCTGCTCGGTCTCACTGCGGTCCTAATCGGGAGCGGGCTGGTGTTCCTGATCTCCCACACTTTCACTCGTCCGCTGGCCAGCCTGGTGGAGGGCGTACGCGCTTTGGAACACGGAGATTTTTACCATCCTCTCGATCCCCGGGGCAGCGACGAAGTCGCGGAACTCACCTCAGCCTTCGACCGCATGCGCGCCAGTCTGCTCAAGACCCAACAGGCTCTGCTGGAATCCGAGCAGTTGGCCACTATCGGACGCATGGCAAGTTCGATTTCCCATGACCTTCGCCACGCGCTGGCCGCCGTCGTCGCTAATTCCGAGTTTCTTTGTGATGGCCGCCTGACTTCCGCGCAGCGCGAAGAGCTGTATCAGGAGGTTCGGACCGGCGTAAATCAAATGACCGATCTCATCGACTCCCTGCTCGAGTTTGCCCGAACCAGGGAATCCCTGAATCCAACCTACGCCAGCGTCGTTGAAACTGTGCAGCGAGCCATGCAGGCGGTGCGCTTGCATCCGCGGCATCAAGGCACTCTAATCGAGGTCCACAGCAATGGCCAGGGCTCGGCCTGGTTCGATCCCCGCAAGCTGGAGCGCGCCTTATACAATCTTCTGCTGAACGCTTGCGAGGCCGCACCCAGCAGCGAGGGCAGAGTTCAGGTCACGGTCGACCGGACCGGTTCTTCCGTCACGATTGCCGTCTCGGACAATGGTCCTGGCATCGCGGAACCGATTCGTGACAAGCTGTTTCATCCTTTTGTCAGCTACGGAAAACAGAACGGTACCGGGCTTGGACTGACGGTCGTGCAGAAGATTGTGCAGGATCACGGTGGCCAGGTTTTGATGGAACGTACCTCGGACGCTCAAACCGTTTTTCGCATCACAATCCCCGGAGGCGCTCCACAAGGTTCCATGGACGCCGGCGACGACGAGCGAACTGCCCGTCCCTTTTTGCCCGTAAACAACGATAGAGCGATTGAAAACTCAATCCGGCATTCGGATACGTAGTCCACGTTCCCATTGTTTCGATCTCACGACGGTCCGCGTGTCGCGCAGGAGGATGTGTGAAGAACCCTGAAACCCTTGCGTTTCGTACAAGCGCCCTGACGGCAGCCGCTTTTTTCCTTTTGAGCGCCTGCAGCCTGGCGCAGATAGGCTCGCCCGCGGCGGCATCCCAGCCCGGCGATGCCTCACTGCCTGACCTCGATTCGCAAGTGCGCGAATTACGCGCCGTAATCGAGCAGATGCGAACCGAGAATGCGCAGTCGCGTGCCGAAATGCGCGAACTGCGTCAGGAGTTGCGAGACACCCGCAAGCTTCTGGCTCCGCTCGCGGCTTCCGCGAATGAGAACCCGTCTCTGTCCGCTCCGGAAGAATCCACGCCTTACGTCGGGAACTCAGCCCCGGCCGCTGCCCCGGCGTCGGTCGGTCGAAGCGCCTCCAACGCAGGATCGGCGGACCTGGGAAGCCGGATTCAGAAGTTGGAAGAGTCCACTCAGTTGCTGGGCTCGAAGATTGACGAGCAATACCAGACCAAGGTGGAAACCGCCGCCAAATATCGCGCCCGGCTCTCCGGAATTGTGCTGATGAATACCTTTCACAATGTCGGCGCCTCCGACAACCTGGACTTCCCCAACTACGCCCAACCGGTCGCGCCGGGCGACTCTCCGGCCAGCTTTGGGGCCACCTTGCGGCAAACCGAGATTGGCCTGGAAATCTTCGGGCCAACCTTGGCTGGCGCGAAAAGCCTGGCCAATGTGCAATTCGATTTTGCGGGAGGCTTCCCGTCGACGCCTAATGGAGTCAGCTTTGGCCTCGTGCGCCTGCAGACCGCCAGCTTGCGCCTCGACTGGAAACATACCTCGGTGATAGCCGGGCAGGATTCACTATTCATCTCGCCGCTTTCTCCCACATCCTTTGCATCACTGGCGACTCCGGCTTTCGCTTATGCGGGAAACCTGTGGGGCTGGACGCCGCAGTTTCGCGTCGAGCATCGCTTCGATCTTCCGAATCAACAGACGCTGACGTTACAGAGCGGAATTCTGGACAATCTGGATTGGGAACCTCCCAGCGACCCGTTCTTCCGCTCCGCACAAGCTGGCGAACGTTCCGGCCGGCCGGCCTATGCAATTCGCAGCGCATGGTCCCGGCCCGTGTTTGATCATCCGCTCAGCTTTGCGGTGGCTGGTTACTACGGCCGCCAGAACTGGTCGTGGGATCGCTACGTCGATGCTTGGGCCGGTATGACCGATTGGCAGATTCCAATCCTTCGCCGCTTAACTCTCTCCGGTGAATTCTATCGGGGACGTGGAGTCGGAGGCCTCGGAGCCGGTATCGGCCGCGCCGTTCTGTTCGGCGGTAATCCATCCGACTCGTCCACAAGTATCCGTGGCCTCGATTCCGCCGGAGGATGGAGCCAACTCAAGTTTCAACTCACGCCTAAGCTGGAACTGAACGGCGTCTTCGCCGAAGACAACGCGTTCGCCAATGACGTCCGGGGCTTCGCCACTGACGCCAACAACTTCACCACGATTCTGGGGCGGAATCGTGGCGCGCTCGGCAATCTGGTCTACCGGCCGCGATCCGACTTGCTGCTTTCCGCCGAATTCAGACGTTTACGCAGTTTCCCCGTCTATAGCGGTGCCAGCGTAACCAACCAGGTCAATCTCGCCATGGGGATACTGTTCTGAACATGCTTCGCGTCGCTCATTCCCGGACTGTCTGGTGCATCCTGTTGCTTCCGTGTGTTCTTGCCGCCGCGCAGAATGCGGAACTCAAGGGCGCGGACCTCAAGGGCAAGGTGCAGCTCACAAAAAACGGCCGCCATGTCAACGACGCTTCGAAAGTTGTGGTCTGGCTCACGCCTCTGGGAACCACCCCTGCGCCCTCGGCGCCCCCGCAGCAGACCTCACAAATCCCCAAGCTTGTGCAGAAGGACAAGAGTTTCCACCCTTCGCTGCTGGTGATCCCGGCGGGTGGGCAGGTCGAATTCCCCAACCGGGATCCTTTTTTTCACAATGTCTTCTCGTTGTTTGACGGCAAGCGCTTCGATCTCGGACTGTACGAGAGCGGCAGCACTCAATTTGTCCGATTCGACAAGCCGGGCATTTCTTTCATCTTCTGCAACATTCACGCTCAGATGAGCGCGGTAGTGATCGCGCTGAATACACCGTACTATGCGATCTCCAACTGGCGCGGCGAGATCAGCATCCGCGACGTGGTCCCCGGCCGCTACCAGATGCACGTTTTCCATCCCTCGGTTTCGCCGGATGCGCTGCACGCCGCGGAGCGGGAAATTACCGTGACTCCCGGCGATACCTTCCTCGGACCCTTCAGCCTGGCCGAATCCGATCTCGAACTCGCTCACAAGAACAAGTACGGCCGCGATTATGATCGCCCAGATCCCGACAGCCCCGCCTACGCGCGGCCTTAGGCCGTTGTGGCAAACAGCGCTGTGGCCGTTGTGGCAAACAGCACTGTCATCCTGAGCGGAATTTGTCGCGCGCGAGGCGCGTGACAAATGCAGTCGAAGGATCCCTATCGCGCCAGCAGTACCCGAGTGCATAGAGGCATTCTTACTGTGTCGCCAAGCTCAGCGAATCTGACTTATCATAATTCGCGGGTGGCCTTCGGTCTTATCGAGGGCCACCCTAGGACGCCTTGAAACGCCGATGCCGCCGAACTTCAGCACCTACTTTTCGTTCGCCGATTTCAACGGGGGCATGCGTGCGAGCTTTGACCAGTTTCGCGCAGAGCTCTCGCAATTTAATGGTCCCGCGGTCGTCTACCTCTGTAGCGTGATGAATTCTGTCGTAACCGACTGGCAGGGACACTACCGTGCCGAGGCTCATGAAGAGCTTGTGAGAAACTCCTTTGCTCCGCAATTCGCCGAGCGGATCATCGCTGAGGGGAGGAACCCCGAAAATCCGCGCAGCGTCTACCACCGGCGGCAGCTTTTGTTCGTGTCGAAGCAGGCAATTCTCGTGTGCCCGGAAGTTGGCGGCAAAGACCCCTTAGTTCCCCCTCACAGCGGCGAGATGGGACGGGTCCTGCTGATGGCAAACGATCTCCTGCCCAAGGGGTTGACACGCGCCGGACCGACGGTGCTCACCCCCGATCAGATGATCAACGTGATGTCGGAGTTTATCCCGGTAGGAGAGGCGAGCGGGACCTTCAAGGCGATAAACAAAATCGTGAGGAGCCGTCTGATGGTTGACCGGTTCTTCCCAAAAGCTGGCACAGAAATTCGGAAGCTCTTCGAGGAAAGAACGGGAGTCGCCCTGGATGAGTATTTTGCGCTGTGCCTAGCAACGTTGTGTCGATACTCTGACTTGGACCTCAAGAAGTATCAGGCAGACCCTGGCACCTTCGTTCTCTCCGAAGGATGGTACAGGACCACTCCGGTTTCTCCAGCAGTCCTAGCCAGCTTCCTTGCTGAAATCTCAGCGACGGCGGAGGACTTCACCAAGTCGATCAGCCAGCGAAAGGACGCCACGAGTGACTTCACCTGTTTCAGAAGCAAACCAATATTCCGGGAGAATCAAGGCTACTTTCTCATCGACTCGCTCTGCCTAGCAGAAAAGGGCGAAAGCGGGGTGTTTTGGAGCGTTAACGAGGCTCTCCCAAAGGAAGAGCGGTTACGCTTTCATCAGGACTGGGGACTGGCATTCGAGGCATATGTAAATTGGCTGATCGCCGAGTCCTCCGACGAATCACTGAACCATATCTATCCCAACCCAGAATTTTCCGACACAGGCGATGAGGTCTGTGACGCTCTCCTCGTATGCCGAGATTCCCTGCTCTTTATAGAGTCAAAGGGCGTAACCTTCACCGCGGATGCGAAGTACGGCACCGACCCCGCTAAGCTGCGTGACGAAATCGAGACCAAATTAGTCCAAAATCGAGAGTCCGGAAAGGGCATAGGCCAACTGGCGGCTAGGATTGCAGAGGTATTCGACCGCAAGCGTCCGCGTGCGATTCAGGGGCTGGACACCTCCAAAATTAACAAGGTGTTCCCGGTACTTGTGACGCGCGACGATATCGGGGCGGCTCTAGTCATAAACGCATATTTGGTGTCGAGATTCCGAGACCTGTTCAATCGCAAGTCGGTATCGGTGACAGTGACGCCGCCTCACGTTCTCTCAGCTCAGGATCTCGAAATGATATGCGGATACCTGCGAGAGGCAAGCCTTGCAGATCTGCTCGATGAGCGATACAGAAATGATAAAGGTATGCTTTCAAGCTTTTGGTTGGTCGACAACCCCATTATTGATCGGATCGGTGGACGCGAATGCAAGCCTTTCGCGGATGCAACGCACGCATATTTCGGGAGCGTGGCAAACACCCTTTTCCCTAGCGGCGAGGCTCGCGCGTGAGGAACGGCGACTATGGGCAGCGCCAACAACCGTCCCAATAATTCCCACAGCCCCATTGTGACATCTGACCTTGCGCCCGCAAAAAAATTGCGCAATCATGGTCGAGGCCGTGACGGTCTGCTCCAGAGCAAATGGTCGCGCGCTAAGTCCTTTGTTTTGCCGATTTTGACTTCTAAGTTCTTTGACATCCGGATTTTACGGGGAATTTCTTGCTAACCCGATGATTCCATTAGAGGGAGGGGGGAGGGGGCTATCGAGCGCGTGGATCGGAGCGCACGCCAGCCATCCCCTTCCGACGCGCTCGACGAAGGTTTATTTTCCAGCAGAAATCAACAGGGCTCATCGGACGAAATTTCGTTGGCAACGACGGCCTCGAAGTTCAAGGAGACGCAATCGTGGCACTGTACGACAAAAGGGCGTGCCGTTTAGCACGCCCTTCTCGCCTCTGACCTTCACTTCGTTTACATCAACTTGCCTCGCTGACTTCCAGTTTCAATCTAGTGGTGGCCTCCCGACGAATGGCCGCCGCCGCTGGAATGGCTGCCGCCTCCGCCAGAGGGATGACTGCCACCACTACCGGAGCTAGGCGCGCTGTGAGAACCGCCGCTATAACCGCCATGGCTGCCGCCGTAGCTCGGCGAACCGCGATAGCCACCGTAGCCACCGGAAGACCGGGGCTGCACGATGGGCTGCCTCATGTTAAGTTGCGGGCGTGAGGAACTGCCGCGCTCGTAATTGCTCGAACCGGGTCCGCGCGAGTAGGTTGAGCTCGGCGCCGTGCGATTCCAGTAGCTTCCGCTCTCACTCCGACCCGACGACCCCGCGCTACTGCCACCGCGACCCTCCGCAGGCTCGGCTGTGTGTAACGGTGGAGTAAACGTTTTCCACTCGCTGCGGTTCGGTTCGCCGCGGCTCGGCGACGCCGACTCCGCGCGGTTCTCGGAACGGGTTGGTCCCGTCGAGGCGCCGCGATTTCCATTCTCATTCCCAGCAGCCTGGTTCCCCGCACGGTTCCCCGCGCTTCTCGTGGCACTGCTATTCGTTTCCCTGCCGGACGCAGGCGTACCAGCGCTCGGCTTCCCCGCGCCCGCAGCCGACGTGCCGCGAGATTCCATGGCGCCCGCCCCGGTCGAACGTGCCCCTGCCGCCACCGGCGCGAAGTGGCTCTGCTGCATGGACTGCTGCAAGTGCGCCGTCTGCTGCTGGAACGATTCCGGGCGCGCCGTACGCTGCGTGCCGAAGAAATGCTGCGACCCGCCGTTGTGAATCGTGGAAGGAGCCGCGGCCCGTCCACTCGCCGACAAACTCGCACGGGAGGGCACGACGGGCAGGTTACCGGTCATCATATGAGATCCACTCAACTGTTCGTGAGTGGCGGCCACAGCCGTCGTTCGGCCCGCTCCAAATTTCCCCGCCCCCACCGTCGACACCGCGCCCCCGATGCGCGCATCGTTGATGTGCGCCAGGTTCGAAAACCGCGTGCCGTTATGCAGCGGCGCCATTCCACCGAAGCGGTTGATGCCGCCAATTCTGTTGAAGCCCACCACCCCGAAGCGTCCGCGATATCCGCCCCACCACGGGAAGAAGCGGTCACCCGGCCCGATCGGCAGCCACCCGAAGCCGCCCCAGCCTCCCCATCCAAAACCCAACCCAAACCCACCGCCGAATCCGAAGAAAGACACATACGCCGGCGCCCAGAATGGACGATAGAATCCTCCGCCCCACACCGGTCCTGGCCACCAGCCCCACGAACTGCCGTACATCATCCAGCGCCCGTAGTGGTAAGGTGCCCAGCCCCAGGGCTCATTGCCAACCCACGTCCAACCGTAGTTAGGCTCATACGTCCAGTTGCCATCGCGATACGGCGCCCAGCCCTCCGGTTCCGTCGGCACCCATACCTGACCGTAGTCGGGCACATTTTCCCAACGGCCATTGCTATCCAAGTCTTCCGATCCAACATAGTAACGATTCGTGTGATTCCACGCGCCTGCGTTGTGAATCATACGGTCGCGGTCGCTGTTCCAGCGATCCCAGTCATCGCGGTCGGGGGCCGCGCCGATCTTGTACTTCGCATCGGCTCCGGAACCGCGTACCGTCGCCATCTCACCTTGCTTGATCTCGGTAATGCCCTGCGGAGTTGAGATCTGGGCCTCACCCTTGCGCACGATGACGATCGTGTCGCCATCGGGCCGCACTTCAATGCGGAGACTCACATCCTTATGAGCGGGATGCACCGCGACGTTGGCCGTATCGATCTCTGGCTCGGCCTCACTCTCATTGAAGACGCTGTAATTGGCCAGACCCTGCCCAAGCTGAATCTGGATGTGCTCGTTGGTGAAGTTCGCGATGCCGGCTTGCGCATTCGATCCCAGACGAAGAATATTGGCGAAGTCCAGTTGCACTTCGGCGCGCCCGGCCGCACCAGTGGAAACTTTGTCTCCATTGACCACGGGCTGGTTCAATACTGCAGCCGACCAGTCGCCCGAATCCCCGCGCTGCGTCGACACTTCGCCATGAATCATGCTGACACGGCCCACACCCTGGTCAGTCTTGGCTGGGCCTTCGCCCGACGGTCCGCCCGGCTGAGCTTCCTCTCCGAGTTGGGGCGGTTGCCCCGCTTGAGGCGGTTGCCCGGGTTGAGGCGGCTGTCCGGATTGACCCTGTCCCATTTCCATTGGCGCACTGGGTTGCTCCGAGGGACCGGAGCCTTCCTCAGTAGTTTGCGCCTGCACACTAACTGAGAGCGCAGCAGCCAACGCGAGAGTTAATAGTGTCGAACTTGCTATGAATCTACTTTTCATAAGTCCACCTCGTGCCGAAAACTCGCTCCCAATCTACTTTAGAACCCGAAACTCGACAGGTTGATGCGTTAAGTACGAAGCAACTGCCATGCCATCAACGGAACGGCACAAAATTCAGTAACCCTTTTGTTTTCAGGAGCGAGGAGGATAACCTTCCCCAAAAGTTGGCCGCGAAATCAGGCGCCGGTGGCCGCCTTCAACCAAGGTGGTGGTTTTCAGCCAATGCAGTCGGAATCGGGTGCAGGTGAGACGCAGAAACACGAAAGCCCCGATAGTCAGTCGGGGCTGCGGTCACCAAATTTGGTACCGGACGCTGTCCTTCAAACATGTTAAGCATAACTCCAATGGCGGAGTTGTCAAGCAGTTTTATACCGTCGAGTGACAGGCGGAGAGCGAGGGACTCGAACCCTAGTGGCTGACTAAGCCACTCGACTGTTTGAAGGACATTCGTCCAGTACCCGCTGGCAACACTCTCCAGACGCGGTCCCTCGCAATGATTTGTAGCTACCGTGTGAGCGGCTCGCGAAAGTAATTCTCGTTTCCGAGTTGGAACCATCCTGTTTCGGGAACGCCGTTTGGAGTGTCCCTTCGTCTGACCGCCATCACTTCTCACGAAGAATTGTATTTGCGGACAAACCGGCACCGACGAACTTTTCTCATTTCAACTCAGAACAAATCCCGAACAGGAAATCCCCTTTTTACGCTTCCTTCTCCCCCTCATCCGCAATGCCAATCTTCGACAGCCGATAGCGCAGCGCATTCCTTGACAGCCCCAGCAATCGCGCCGCGTGACTCTTGTTTCCATTCGCCCGCCGCAGCGCCTCGCGAATCATTTCGTCCTCCCAGTGCTCCAGGGTCATGCCCTCAGGAAGAAATCCACCCGCACCGTTGGCTGCCTTTGCCGGACGCAAGTCCAGATGAATATCCGCGGCCTCCAGCACCGTGCCCTTCGCCAGCGCGCAGGCTCGCTCGATGATGTTCTGCAGTTCGCGCACATTCCCGGGCCAGTGATAGTTCACCAGAATCTGCATCGCCTCCGGCGTAATACTCTTCACCGGCTTGCCGGAGTCTCCGGCGAAGCGCGAAATGAAAAGATTCACCAGATCCGGGATGTCTTCCTTGCGCTGGCGCAGCGGCGCAATATCGATGGGAACGACGTTCAAACGATAGTAAAGGTCCTCGCGAAACGTTCCCTGCTCCAGCGCTTCGCGCAGATCGCGGTTCGTGGCCGCGATCAGCCGGACATCCACTTTTACCGTTCGCGTGCCGCCCAGTCGCTCAAACTCGCGCTCCTGCAGCACACGCAGCAGTTTCACCTGGGTCACCGGCGGCACGTCGCCGATCTCATCGAGGAACAGCGTTCCTTTGTCGGCCAACTCGAACTTGCCCGGCTTGCTCGCGGTCGCGCCCGTGAACGCGCCCTTCTCATAGCCAAACAGTTCGCTTTCCAGAAGGTTCTCCGGAATCGCCGTGCTGTTGATCTTGATGAATGGCCCCGAAGCTCGCCGCGACTTCTCATGAATCGCGCGCGCGATTAAGTCCTTGCCCACGCCACTCTCCCCGCCCAGCAGCACCGTCGAATTCGTGGGTGCCACGCGGTCCACCGTCGCCAGCACTTCCTGCATCTTCGCGCTGCGCGAGACCACGTTGGGATGCGCATAGCGCTTGCCCAGCGCCTCGCGCAGCGACCGGTTCTCCTCGCGCAGAGCATGGACGTCCAACTCCTTGCGGATCACCATGCGCATCTCGCTCAGCGAGAAGGGCTTCAGCACATAGTCGCTGGCTCCGGCCTTCATGGCTTCCACCGCTGTCTCCACCGTGCCGAAAGCCGTCATCACCACCACCGGCAATGCCGCATTGTGCCGCTTGATCGCCTGCAGGAATTCCAATCCGTTCATTCCCGGAAGTTTCAAGTCCGTCACGACAAGATCGACGGTGCTCTCGCGCAGAAATTTCAGACCGGTCTCGGCGTCTCCCGCGGAAAGAGTGCTGAAGCCGTCCTCCCCGAGATTCAATTCGAGCAGGCGGCGCATCTTCGCCTCGTCTTCGACAATCAAGATGGTTGGCATATAGTTGGCAGGTGCCCGCCG
The DNA here is from genome assembly GCA_003131585.1 of Acidobacteriaceae bacterium. Taxonomy (GTDB): domain Bacteria; phylum Acidobacteriota; class Terriglobia; order Terriglobales; family Acidobacteriaceae; genus Sulfotelmatobacter. The sequence goes on along the minus strand of PKVW01000043.1, from coordinate 38,704 downwards.
CTTCCTCGATCTTCGGCCCAGCCTAAACGCTACTCACCGGGGCGCACACTCACTAAGATGCGGACCAGGCAGCAGTCTCTACGCTCGCGGGAAAAAAGACCACGAAGCATGTCCCGTGCAGATTATTCGCCTCCCGGCCACTCTCGACGCGAATGGTTCCGTGATGGCCATCGATAATCCGGGAGACGATCGACAGCCCCAGCCCTACACCCGTTTTCTTCGTAGTCACAAACGGATTGAAGATCTGCTCTCGCAGTTCCGCCGGAATTCCCGGCCCGGTGTCTTCGATCCGCACCTCCACTCCGTCCCGGTTCGCAAGGCTTGCCCGCGCCGCCGTCACTCGCAATATGCCGCCGCTGCCCATGGCATCGTAAGCATTCTGAATCAGATTCACGAATGCCTGCTCGCAAAGACTCTCGTCCAACGGAACCGGCGGCAAGTTCGGCTGATACTGCCGTTCCACGCGCACCAACTCGTCTTTCCGCGTTAAAGATAAAGACACAGCGTGCAGCGCGCGATCCAGCACCGCAGTGATCTCCTGGGGAGCTAACTCAGCATGGAGGGGCCGGGCAAAATCGAGAAACCGCGTCACCAGCGCGCTCAAACGGTTGGTCTCACTTGAGATGTAACCCGCCAGTTCACTGGCCAGAGGATTCGATTCCCCTAACTTCTGGTGAAGCATTTCCGCCGATCCCTTGATCACGCCCAGGGGATTGCGAATCTCGTGCGCCAACCCGGCGGACATCTGACCCAGCGCCGCCAGCCGCTCCGAACGCCGCGCCTCCGCCTGCGCCTGCTCCAACTTGCGGTTGGTTTCGGCCAGGGTCTCCGCCAACTCCTGGTAGCGTTTGATCTGGCGCCGATTCTCCACCACGAACCGGTTCACCACCATCGCCGCGAGAAAAAAGAAAAGAATGCGGATAGCAAGCAAGCCGTAGCTCTCCGCGGTGATTTCATATTCCTGCAATGCCGGATAAAGATACGAGCAGTAGGCAGCCGAGGCCAGTGCAGTCCACAGCAACGTCCCCAGCGGGCCGAAATATTCCGCGGCGGTCACCACCGGCAGGTAAAAAATCGGGTAGTAGCTGCTGTTGATTCCGACCTCGCCCGTATGGTCGATGAGCAGAGTGGCCAGCGCAATCTTGAGCAGGACGATATACGCCGCGCCCCGCCGCGGAGCCTGTGCCAGCAGCCAACTCTCGCTGAACTGCACCACTCCAATCGCCAGCAGCGTGAGCTGCTTATGGATCTCCGCCACCGGCGGCAGCGCCGCCAGTCCGATTAGAAACAGCAGCCAGAGAAGATCCATCCAGCCGATCGCCGGACGTTTCTGTTCGGTCATGATCGCTGCGCTCATGGCAAGATCGCGAAAAACAACTGCGCCGGGAGCGGGCTGGTTCCCCGGCTTCCCGGCGCTGTCGTCGTGTCTCCGACTCCACTTCGGCCCGCTTGCAAGTCGCATCGCATGCGAACCCTATCAAACCCCAGGCAACTGGTTCCCGTCAACGTCCTTTCTACCGCGAGGACGCTTAGCGGGTCACTGGCTTCGGCGAAATCTCATCCAGCGTAAGATTCAGTTCCAGAACGTTCACCCGCGGCTCGCCCAGAAATCCGAACTGTCGCGGCTCCGTATGCTGGCGCACTGCCTCCCGAACAACATCCGCGCTCAGCCCACGTTCTTGCGCGATGCGCGGCACTTGGAATTCCGCTGCCTCGGGCGAGATATGGGGATCAAGCCCAGAACCGGACGTCGTTAGCAGATCCATCGGGATTGCCGCCGCGGGATTCTCCGCCTGCAGTCGGTCCGCATCCTGCTGCACTCGCGCGATGAGAGATTGATTGGTTGGCCCAAGATTCGATCCGCTGGAATTGCCCGCGTCATATCCTGTGCCGGCACTAGACGGGCGCGAGTGGAAGTAGCCGGCGGAGGAAAATGACTGTCCGATCAATCGCGATCCCACCACCTTGCCGTTCCGCGTCACCAGTTGTCCATTTGCCCGCTTCGGAAACAAAACCTGCGCCAGTCCTGTAATCAACAGGGGAAACAGCAGGCCGAATAAAACGGTCGTCGCCAGCGTCATCAGCACTGCGGTGACTAGATTCTTTTTCATATTTGCCTCTACGCCAACCCTGCCCGGACAATTAGCAGGTCAATCAGCTTGATTCCGATAAATGGCACGATCACCCCGCCCAATCCGTATACCAGCAGATTTCGGCGCAGCAGCACGGCCGCCCCCTGCGGAATATATTTCACGCCGCGCAGCGCCAGTGGTATCAACGCCACGATGATCAGCGCATTAAAGATGACCGCCGACAATATCGCCGACTGGGGCGTCGCCAGCCGCATCACGTTGAGCGCTTGCAGAACCGGAAGGGTCCCGGCAAACATTGCGGGGATGATGGCGAAATACTTGGCCACGTCGTTCGAGATCGAAAAGGTCGTGAGCGCGCCCCGCGTCATCAGCAACTGCTTGCCGATTTCCACGATCTCAATCAGCTTGGTCGGATTCGAATCCAAATCCACCATGTTGCCGGCTTCCTTCGCCGCCTGTGTGCCCGTGTTCATGGCGACGCCCACATCGGCCTGCGCCAGCGCCGGAGCGTCATTTGTGCCGTCGCCAGTCATGGCAACAAGTTTTCCCTGTCCCTGTTCGCGCCGGATCAAATCCAGTTTCTCTTTTGGTGTAGCCTGCGCCAGGAAGTCGTCCACGCCGGCCTCGCTCGCGATGGCCGCTGCCGTCAACGGATTATCTCCCGTGATCATTACCGTCTTGATTCCCATCGCGCGCAATTGATCGAAACGCTGCCGCATGCCACCCTTCACAATGTCCTTCAAGTGGATCACTCCTAACGCGCGGCCATTTTCGGCCACCACCAGCGGCGTTCCTCCGGAGCGCGAAATCGCTTCCACCGCTTCTTTCACTTCCGCGGGGAGCGCACTGCCTAGCTCCTCCAGATACTTAGAAATCGCATCGGTCGCGCCTTTTCGGATCGCGCGCCCATCCAGATTCACGCCTGACATGCGAGTCGTCGCGCTGAACGGAATGAACTCGGCGTCGTGCGAACTCATTTCGCGCCCGCGCAATCCGTACTTTTCTTTCGCCAATACCACAATCGAGCGTCCCTCGGGGGTTTCGTCGGCCAGGGAAGAGAGCTGCGCCGAATCCGCCAGCGCCGCCTCGGTCACGCCCGGAGCGGTCACGAATTCCGTGGCCTGGCGGTTGCCCAGCGTGATGGTTCCTGTCTTGTCGAGAAGCAGCGTATTCACGTCTCCTGCCGCTTCCACCGCGCGTCCCGACATCGCCAGCACATTGTGCTGCACGAGCCGGTCCATGCCCGCAATCCCAATCGCGGAGAGCAATCCGCCAATCGTGGTCGGAATCAGGCATACCAATAAAGACACCAGCACGAACACCGTCTGCGGCGCACCCGCATAGATGGCGAACGGCTGCAGCGTGACCACCGCCAGCAGAAACACGATCGTCAGCCCGGCCAGCAGGATGTTCAACGCAATTTCATTCGGAGTCTTCTGCCGCTCCGCGCCTTCCACCAGCGCGATCATGCGATCCAGAAACGTCTCGCCCGGATTGGAAGTGATCTTCACCTTGATCCAGTCCGAAAGCACGCGGGTTCCGCCGGTCACCGCCGAGCGATCGCCGCCCGCTTCGCGAATCACCGGCGCCGACTCGCCAGTGATCGCCGACTCGTCCACCGACGCCACGCCTTCCACTATTTCTCCGTCGCCGGGAACAAACTCGCCCGCCTCCACCAGCACCAAATCTCCCGAGCGCAGTTTGGAGCCAGGCACCGTCTCCGTTTTCCCGTCGGGCAGCAGGCGGTTCGCCATGGTCTCGGCCTTCGCGCGACGCAACGCATCGGCTTGCGCTTTGCCGCGGCCCTCCGCCATAGCCTCGGCGAAGTTCGCAAACAACACCGTGAACCACAGCCACAGAGTGATCTGCAGGTTGAATCCGAATCCGGGTCGCCCGTGCACTCGATCCAGAATGAGCAGCACGGTGGTCACCACGCTGCCCACTTCCACCACGAACATTACCGGATTGCGCATCATGGTCACGGGATGCAGTTTCACTACCGAATCCCACGCCGCGCGGCGCACGATCTTCAGGTCCCACAAGCTGCGGTTTGATTTCTTGCTTGCCATTATTTGCCTAAGATGTTGCCTAAGAAAGCCTGCCTAAAAAGTTTTACCTGCCTGCATCAGCAGGTGTTCGAGAATTGGCCCCAGGCTGAGCGCCGGAAAAAATGTCAGCGCACCCAAGATCACCACCACGCCGATCAGCAGAACCGTAAACAACGGTCCCGTCACCGGGAAAGTGCCCAGCGTTGCCGGAGTCTGCTTCTTGCCCGCCAGATTGCCGGCAATCGCAAGCATTGGCAGAATCATCATGAAACGCCCCAACAGCATGGCGATGCCCAGCGACGTGTTGTACCAGAGCGTATTTCCGCTTAGCCCGCCGAAAGCCGAGCCGTTGTTGGCTACGGCGGAGGTAAAGGCATAAAGCACTTCGCTGAACCCGTGCGGCCCCGCATTCGCCATGGAGGAACTTCCGAAGTTGTACAGAACCGAAATTGCCGTGAATACCAGAATCACCAGCGGAAAGATCAGCACTACCAGCATCGCCATCTTCACGTCGTAGGCTTCAATCTTCTTTCCGAGATATTCAGGCGTGCGCCCCACCATCAATCCCGCAATAAAGACGGAAAGGATCACGAAGACCAGCATTCCATACATCCCCGCGCCTACGCCGCCGAAGATCACTTCGCTCAACATGAGATTGATCAAGGGAACCATCCCGCCGAGCGGCGTGAACGAGTCGTGCATGGAGTTGATCGCGCCGCAACTCGTGTCGGTAGTCACCGTGGCAAACAGCGCCGAGTTCACCACGCCGAACCGCACTTCTTTCCCTTCGAGGTTGACCTCCGATTGCAGGGCAGAAGCCGGATGCGGCGAGCTGTGCTGTGCTGCGGACGTTAGTAAAGGGTTGCCCCGCGCTTCCGCCCAATATGCCGTGCTTACCCCGGCCAGGAACAGCAACGCCATCGCTGCCCACACCGCCCAACCATGTCGCGGCGAGCCGGTCATTTTTCCCAGCGTGTAAGTAAGCGCGGAGGGAATCGCAAAGATGCAGAACATCTCCAAGAAATTCGTGAACGGCGTGGGATTCTCGAACGGATGCGCGCTGTTCGCGTTGAAGAAGCCACCACCGTTCGTCCCCAGTTCCTTGATGATCTCCTGCGACGCGGTTGGACCCTGCGCGATCACGTGCTGACTCACCGTCTGCATCACGGGTTTGCCGTCAGGCCCATTCACCGGCTTGCCGTCGGAACCGAGTTGTGGTGTCTGATACGGATCGATGAGTTGCACCGTGTCATAAGGCTTCAGGTTCTGGACCACGCCCTGCGACACCAGCAGCAGCGCGCCCACCAGACACAGCGGCGCCAGAATCCACAACGTGCCGCGCACCATATCGACCCAGAAGTTCCCGATGGTCTTTTGCTCGCGCCGCGCAATGCCGCGAATGAACGCAATCGCCAACGCCATGCCCGCTGCCGCCGAAACCCAGTTGTGATATGCCAAACCCACCATCTGCGTCAGATAGCTCATCGTGGTCTCAGGCACATAATTTTGCCAGTTCGTGTTCGTCGTGAACGAAGCCGCAGTATTAAAAGCCAGCGCCGGAGGCACTCCCGCCAGCTTTTGCGGATTCCACGGCAGCCACGCCCACTGTTGCACCCGCTGCAGCACATAGAGCAGAATCATGGAAACGCCGCTGAATAACAGCAGCGCCAGCGCGTATTCCTTCCAGTCCATCTCGTGGCTCTCGTCCACGCCCGTAAGCCGGTAAAGGATCCGTTCCATCGGCCGCATCACTGGATCGAGCCAGGTTCGTTCGCGGTTGAACACCCGCGCCATGAACGCGCCCAGCGGTTTGGTAATCAGAAAAACCGCCAGCAAGAAAACGAGAATCTGCAGCCATCCATTTGCCGTCATCAGAATTTCTCCGGTCGCAGCATGGCGTATACCAGATACGCCAGCACCCCCGCGCAAATGATCAGCATGACGATGGGTTCAGAATTCATATCCGCCTCAACGCACGCGCTCGCAAAAGCGCACGTAAGTCAGTGACACCGCGAAAAACAGAATCGTTACAGCAAGAAAGATCACGTCCTGCATCGTATTGGCTCCGATCCCAGCTCCGCTAGAACTTCACCAGGATTGCCATGGTTGCCCGGTCTTCAGTATTACGAAGATCCGGCTGCCACGGTACCCCGTTTTGCACAACCGTCGCACCGGGATTCCCGTTGTTGCCTCCTGGAGGCGTAACCCCGCCCGAACCGCTCCAGTACGGCACATTGGCTTGGCGGTGGTTGATCTCCCAGCGGAAGGTGATGTATTGGCTCGGCATGTAATCATAGGTCGCCGAGATGTCCCACGCTTTGTAGGGGTCGCCCGGGTTCTCGGTGAAGTAGGGCGTACCCGAAGCGGCCGTGGCCCCGTTGATCGGCGGCAGCAATACCAAATAGCGGCCAGGGTTATTAATCTTTCCTCCCCCGACGGTAAAACCGTACCGGTCGTTGTGAAACCACCAACGGTTATAAAGCATGTAACCGAGAAAACTCTGCTTGTACGAAACGATCTGCCCGGAGGAATTCTTCTGATTAGTCGTGCAGTTGACCCCGCCGCCCGTCTCGCAGCCGGCGTCGCCAGTGAGAGAGAAGGCCATCTTGTCCAGAAACCCTCCCGGACGGTCGTAGTACTTTACTTCGATGCTGTTGTCGGTGTGCATCCGCGTGCGGTTGGGGATGCCGAATGCATCAGCGCCGACCCCATAGTTGTTGGAAGTGATAGAGATCGCACCGTTCGGCCGATACAGAATCTGTCCGCCCACACCGATGCGGCCATTGGATCTGGCGTAGGACTGCCATCCATTGATGATCCAGGGCTCAATCTTCAACTTCGCTGTGGGAAATACCTGGATGCGCATACCCGTGAAAAACCAGGGCGTGTTCGACGACACATACGACGGCTGATAGGCCCAGTTATCGAAGTTGTAATAGCTGAACAGGCCCACGTACGACATGAAGATGCCGGCATCGACATTGACCCCGTGCAGCGCGTCCCAATGATAGCCACCATAGGCCTCGGAGACATAACGATAGGCATCAGCCAGATTCCACTGCCCGCGCGCATAGCTGGCGTCGTTGCGAGGCGTGGTCTCGGAATATAAGCCGAACTGCGTCATCAGCCGCGCCCGCACGTGGTCATAGTGAAAGTCCCCACCCACGCCCAGCTGCGTGATGCCGACTTCGTTCGATCGGAATATCTCGCTCGAACCCCCAATGGAATCGTCCTTGGGATGGTTGAAATCATAGGTGTAGTCGACGTCAGCCCGAATCTCTGGTGTAAAGAACTTTGAATCAAACGCTGCTTCCTTGGTGCGCGGGTTGCCGTTCAGCCAAGTCCAGTCGGCGAAAGCAAAAGGCTCGGCCTTGGCTGGCTTCGTTGCGGCGGAGTCAACCGGAGCCGTGGCCGCGGCAGGCTGCCCGGAGACCGTGGTAACGGTCGGCGCGGCAAAGTTTGCCGCCGTCACGGCGGGAAGGCTTGGCCCTGCGCCAGTCCTCGCTGGTGCCGGCACCGCCTCTCCGCGATCATTGGCAGGCGCGATGTTCTTCTGCTCCTCGACTTCCGCGCGCAAGCGTTCCACTTCGGCTCGGAGGGCTTTCAATTCATCCCGCATTTCCTGCTTTTCTGTTTGTTCAGCCGAACTAGAGCCGGCGTTCGCGGAGGACGCAGACTCCTTTGTGGATTGAGCGCCGGCCCAGGCTGGCAGAAGCAGGACGAACATTGAGAGCAATAAGATCTGAAACACACTCTTGTTTCGCATCATTTTCGTTTTCGTTCTCCAAGAATTCCAAGTTGTACTCGCTGCGGTCGCAATCTCTCGCGCGACATTCATCTTCGACATATCTGACGCTGAGAGCCTCAAGAGTCTCTCCCTCCCGTTCCCCCCGGACTGGAACAACCCAGTAGCAGACGCACGGCGCACCCTCACGCAGCAAGGCAACCAGAAACCTGAGCATGAACGCGACCGCTGCCAAAGCGATGGCTGCAACCATCCACGCTGCCCACATATTCCTGCCTTCTGCGCCGTCGCGCGGACGCTAATGCAAACACTCCATTTCACCAGTTGAGGTGTAAGGATGGTTTAAGGAATTCGTAAAGAATTCGTAAAAGTGGATATGGCCTGACTAATTGGTGTGAAGCCATCGGCATTGTCCAATCCTCTAGCGCACGCTTTTAGCAGCCCCACTCCGCTTCGCCGGGCTGGGCGAAATACTGCCGCGACTGTGCCCGTTCGCTGGTGATCGATTCCAGTTCGAGCAGCGCCAGACGCGCGGCCGCCACCAGGCGGCTCTTCTCTTGTTGCGAAACGTCCTTCCACAAGCCACGCTCTTCGCTGCGATTGCCCGGCATCTCCGGCGTCAGTGCCTGATGATAGCTGTGAAAAAGCTCTGCCAACCGTTCCGGTGCTACTTCGTGAATCCACATAGCCTTGCTCTCCATGAACCAACGTCGTTTTTTCGAGGCTTTTTTCAGCCCCACGACTATTGGACACGGAATCGCAGAAGGTCCGGATAAAGGTTCCATAAAATGTTCGTAAAGATCGCTTAGAGCAGAAGGCCAGCGGGAAGAACGGCTACAAGCCTGATTCGAAGCGGTATCCCACCCAGGGCTCGGTGAGCAGATACTTCGGCGAGGAAGGATCAATCTCGATCTTCTTGCGCAGTTGTCCGACGAAGACGCGCAAGTATTCGGGCTGCTCGACGCTATTCGGGCCCCAGATGGCGGCCAGCAGCGTTCGGTGTGTCACCACTTTTCCCGGACGCCGCGCCAGATAAACCAGCAAGTCGAATTCTTTCGGCGTGAGATGAACTTCATTCCCTGCCACTTTGACGGAACGCGCATCCAGATCAATGGAAAAATCTCCAGCCGTAATCGCGCTGGGCTGTTGCTCGGCCGCCGGCGTCCGCCGCAATTGCGCCCGGATGCGCGCCAGCAGTTCGTTCATGCTGAACGGCTTTGTAACATAATCGTCTGCGCCGGCGTCCAAGGCTTCCACCTTCGCCCGATCTTGACCACGTACCGAGAGGACGATGATCGGCACTTGCGACATCTGCCGCACCTGGCGGCACAGACCTACTCCATCGAGATTCGGCATGGCCAGGTCCGTGATCACCACGTGGGGCGTCCAGTTCTTCATCAACTCCAGCGCCATCTCCCCGTCATTGGCCACGCGGATGTCGTATCCCTGCGCCGAAAGCGTGGTGCGCAGCACGCGCGTGATTTGCGGCTCGTCATCCACCACCAGGATTCGCCGGTGCTCGTCCGTCATCTTTCCTTCGTCAATCGCGCTCACCGCATCTCCTGGGTGACGATGTGCACATCCACCGCGGGTGTATCGCGTAGAAACTTGTGGATCGCCGAGAGATAGAAATACCTCTTCCACCCCTTCGTGGCCGAGCGCCCGAAAACCACTTGCGTAATGTGATTCTCGCGTACGAATTCCGCAACCTTTTCCGCGACGATCTTGCCCTCGGTCTTCACCACCTTCGCGCCCACGCTCTCCGCGAAGCGCACATTCTCGGCCAGCGTTCGCTGATTCTCGTCGCTCTCATCCGCGCCCGTGTCCACGTAGAGAACAAACAGATCGCCATCCAGCGCCTGGGCCATACGCGCCCCGCGCGCAATCAAATACTGCGCCGCCGGATTCGAGCTGAAGCAAACCGCAATCCGCTCGCGCACCTGCAGCGGCTGGCCATCCTCAGCCTTCAATTCCGAAAGCGTGCGGTCAACCGCCTGCGTCACCTGCCGCAGGGCAAGTTCGCGCAATGCCACCAGGTTTGTGTTCCGGAAGAAATTCGCCAGCGCCCGCTCCACCCGCTCCAGCGGATAAATATCTCCGCGTTTCATGCGGGTCTGCAATGCTTGCGGAGTAAGATCCGCCATCACAATCTCGCCCGCGCGGCGGATCACCCAGTCCGGCACCGTCTCCCGCACCTGCACGCCGGTCAGGCCCCGGATCGTCGGCGCCAGGCTTTCGATGTGCTGCACGTTCACCGTGGAAAGAACGTCGATTCCCGCATCCAGCAGCTCAAACACATCTTCATACCGCTTCGCGTGCTTGCTGCCTTCAATGTTCGTGTGGGCCAGCTCATCCACCAGCACAACATGCGGCTTGCGTTCCAGAATGGCATCCACATCCATCTCTTCAAAGATGGTGGATTTGTATTCCAGCTTCTTGCGTGGAACCATCGCCAGCCGCGAAGAAAGTTCCACAATCGGTTTGCGCCCGTGCGTTTCCACTACGCCGATTACCACTTCTTCGCCGCGGCTCGCCCGCCGCACGCCTTCACTCAGCATGGCATACGTCTTTCCCACGCCTGGGGCATAGCCCAGAAACAGCTTGAACACAGCAGGACGCGGGGCTGTATCCGCTTCCGCCAGCCATTCGTCGGGAGTCTTGGGCATCGCCGCTATTCTCCACGCCACAGACGAAATTGTCGAATTTGTTTGTCATCCGCCAGGTCTCAGCCTTTCACCACAGAGACCCAGGGACACAGAGAAGACAAAGACCAAAGAAAGAACGATTAAAGATTTTCTCTGTGTCTCCGTGACTCTGTGGTGAAAAGTTTTTTTGCTTCCCTTCCGTTACAATCGTGGCCGTGAAAGCCCGCTGGCCACAGCACTTCCTTCGCTACGCCGCCTGCCTCGTGGCCACCGAACTCGTGGTCCAGGTCTACCGGCATCTGATCAATGTAAATCCCACCACCGTGGCCTTGACGTTTCTGCTGATGGTGCTATGGGTCGCGGCGTATTGGGGCTTTCGCTTCTCCGTCTTGCTCGCGCTGATCGCCACGCTCGCCTTCAACTATTATTTTCTGCCTCCCATCGGAACCTTCACCGTCGCCGACCCGCAGAACTGGGTGGCTCTATTCGCCTTCCTCGTCACCGCCGGCATCGCCAGCCAACTCGCGGATCGCGCCCGCAGGCAAACTGCCGACGCGGTTCAGCGCCGCCGCGACGTGGAGCGCCTTTACAGTTTCAGCCAGCGCCTGCTCGCCACCGATAACGTCGCCGAATTACTGAATGCGATTCCCGCCTACGTGTGCGACGGATTCGGCGCCAAGGCGGCTGCCATCTACTTGCTCAGTTCCCGGCAGGTCTATCGTACCGACCCCAAAGCCACCTGGTTTCCACTTCAGGATCTGCAAATGGTCAGTTCGCGGGGCGAGCCGGTCATCGATTCCCAGCGCGGCATCTCTCTCACTCCATTGCACCTGGGCACGCGCACCACGGGAGCCGTCGGGATTGCCGGACCGGCGCTGTCGCGCGCCACTCTGGAGGCCCTGGGCAGCATGATCGGCATCGCCATTGAGCGCGCCGGGGCCATCGAAAAGCTTTCTCAGACCGAAGCGGCGCGCCAGAGCGAAAACCTGCGCGCTGTCCTGCTCGATTCGGTAACGCACGAACTGCGCACCCCCCTCACCGGCATCAAGGCCGCAGTCACAGGTTTGCTCTCCGATTACAACCTCGACGAAGCACAGCGCAAGGAGTTGCTAACGGTCATCAACGAAGAAACCGATCGCCTCGACCGCCTGGTGGGGGAAGCCACGGAAATGGCCCAGCTCGACGCCCACAAGGTCGAACTGCATCTGGCTCCCGTGGACATTGTCAGCGTGATCGAGTCGGCAGTGGAAGAGTCCAGAACGGTTCTCGGCCAGCATCCGATCGAGGTGCGCGTACCCGCATCGCTGCCCAAAGTACGTGTGGATTCCGACCGCATCGCGGAAGTTCTCAAGCAGTTACTGGAAAACGCCGCCAAGTACTCTCCTCCCGCCTCGACCATTACCATTACCGCCGAACTGCGGGCGAATCGCATCCTCACCAGCGTCACCGATCACGGACACGGCATCGACGACTTCGAGCAATCGCTGGTCTTCGATAAGTTCTACCGCGGCCGCGATCAGCGCTACAGCGTGCAAGGCACTGGCATGGGATTGGCCATAGCCAAAGCCATCGTCGAAGCCCACAACGGAGTCGTCGGCGTTACCAGCCAACTCGGCCGCGGCTCGGTATTTTCTTTCGAACTGCCGATCGCCTGAACGGTCGCCTCAGTTCTTCAGCTTCGGCCGCTCGCACGCATCCACAATCTTCGTCGGATCGATCGCGTCCTTGTCCACCTGCTCTTCCAGAATTTTCCCATCTTTCCCAATCAGGAAGTTCACCCGGCGCGCGGCTTTGTATTTATCCACGTAGATTCCGTACTTCTGCGTAATCTCCCCGCCCCAATCGCTCAGCAGCGGAAACGTAACTCCAATTTGGTCGGCGAAGGCTTTGTTGGCGAAGGCGCTATCCATGCTCACACCCAGGACCTGGGTGTCGGTAGCTTCCAGCCGTTTCAGATCTTGCTGGAAGGCTTTCATCTGCTTCGTTCAACCCCCGGTGAAGGCGAAAATGAAGAACGCCACCACCACGTTCCTCTTCCCACGGTACTGGCTCAAAGAAACGTCCTTCAGATCGTTGCCGTCGAAGTACTTCAGCGTGAAATCGGGCGCCATTTCGCCCACCTTTGGCATTTGTAGCGCCGGCGTCTCGCCGGCTCCCGGCTTGGTCTGCGCGGCAATCCATGCCACGCTACTGATCGCTAACAACCCCGCAAGCAACGTGGCGGCCAGCACGCGAGGAAATGTTTTCTGCATTACGCTCCTCCTTATTGAACCATTGCCAAGCTTACCACCGCGATCCCGGCAACGCAGGACGCCAACCAGTACCCCACCCTCGCACGTTTCGCGTTGCCGAACGTAAGCATAAAACAGTACATTGCTGTTCAGTCCCGTACCACACCCGACGGGCATTCGATGAGCCTTGCCACGCTGAACGACGTCTTCTTTGCGGCCACCGAGCGTAGTCTCGACCGCGTGATGATTTACCGCGAGGCGGGAAAATGGCGGACCCTCTCTTCCTCGGATCTCCGCCGCAACGTCGCCGGAACCGTCCACGCTCTGCAGGAATGGGGCATTCGCAAAGGCGACCGCGTCGCCATTCTCAGCGAGAATCGCCCCGAGTGGTCCACCGCCGACTTCGCCATTTTGCTGCTCGGCGCCGTCACCGTTCCGGTCTACGCCACATTAACGCCCGAACAGACCGCTTACACCCTGCGCGACTCCGGCGCCAGCGTGGTTTTTGTTTCGACGGAACATCAACTAAGCAAGGTTCAGACGATTCTCTCCCAGACCCAGGTTCAGAGAATCGTGGTCATGGATCATGTCCAAGGCTCGGGCGATCTGTCTGCAAGCTGCGTGCTCATGGATCAGTTCATGACCCATGGCCCACTCATCTTAGACGCCCAGACCGAATCTCTCGCCCGCTCCATCCAGCCCGACGACCTCGCCACCATCATCTACACCTCCGGAACTACCGGAACCTCCAAGGGGGCGATGCTCACGCATGGCAACATGGCCTCCAACATCAACTGCTCTCTGCTCGGCTTCGACATGCGCCCCGGCCTGATAAGCGTTTCGTTTCTTCCCCTTTCGCACGTCACGGCGCGCCACGTGGATTTCTCCATGCTGTACCACGGCGTCACTCTTGCCTATTGCCCCTTTATGGAGAATCTTCCCGCGACGTTGCTGGAGGTACGACCCACAATCTGCGTTTCTGTGCCCCGAGTCTACGAAAAAATCTACGCCAAGGCTGAGATAACAGCTCGCAGCTTCGCCAAACGCGCCATCTACGGCTGGGCGCTTTCCATAGGCCGCGCCCACAGGCCCGCAATTCTGACTGGACATACTCCCAGCTCATTCAGATGGAAGCTGGCCAACAGACTGGTATTCTCGAAAATCCGCGAAGGTCTGGGAGGCCGTGTCGAAACTTTCATCTCCGGAGGCGCGCCTCTGGGCCGCGAACTCGCGGAATGGTTCGCCACCGTCGGCATCCGTATTCACGAAGGCTACGGCTTGACCGAAACTTCTCCGGTGATCGCCCTCAACACGCCCGCCAACCACCGCATCGGCAGCGTCGGCAAGATCCTCCCTAACCTTGAAGTCCGCATCGCCGAGGACGGAGAAATTCTGGTGCGCGGTCCCTCCATCTTCAAGGGTTATTGGAACCGCCCCGAAGAAACCCAAAACGCTTTCCAAGAGGGCTGGTTCAAGACCGGAGACATCGGCGCTATCGACGCCGATGGATATCTTTCTGTCACCGACCGCAAGAAAGACCTCATCAAGACCTCCGGTGGCAAGTTCATCGCCCCGCAACCCATCGAGAACTCGCTGAAGCTCAACCCATTCATCGGCGCCGCCGCCATCCTCGGCGACAAACGCAAATTTGCCTTTGTTATCGTCTCGCCCAACTTCACGCTTCTTGAAGCCTGGGCCCGCACCAACGACTTTGGCTTTTCTTCGCGCGCCGAACTCGTCGCCAACCCAAAGGTCCAGGCGCTTTACCAGGGAATTGTGGAGGAAGTAAACCAGAATCTTGCGCGTTTTGAAAAGTTGAAGCGCGTGTTGCTCGTCTCCGACGAATTCTCCGCCGAGAACGGCACGCTCACGCCCACGCTGAAAATGCGCCGCCGTGTAATCGAAGAACGCTATCGCCGCCAGATCAACGAACTCTACGCCCAGGCCGAAGTGTCGACCTCACCATAGCGCTATCGCATCGCAGCTTCGATCTCCTCGGCCGAATATGGGACGTCGGTAGTTAAGCGTTCCGCACCATCCCTGGTGATAAGGTACATGTCTTCCAGGAAAAACCCTTGCCCATCGACCGAAGCAATCGGTTCATAGTTGATCGTGGTGCCTGCCTTGAGCGGCCCCGAAGGGCGAGCTGCGAGCAGGTTCGTTGTATGCACCTGCCAGAACGGAACATTCTTACGGTCCGACCAGGAATCGATCGCGTGCAGCGCCAACTCGCTCTTCGCCGATGCCCGGTGACTCACCAGCTCTTTCCGCCAGGCCTCGAACACCTGATCGACCGTGACACCCTCGCGCAACGCTCTTGCTCCGGAGAGATATGCAGCGACGAATATGTTCCACGTCTCCCGTTGATCGTCAGCATAGTGGCCCGATACGGGCACAGTTCTGCCCAAATCTCCGATGTAGTGGTCCCACTCGCATCCCACGTCCAGGCGAACCAACTCTCCCGGAAGCATCGTGCGGTTTAGATGATCGTACCGGACCATAGAAAAGAAAGGACGCGGAAATACCGCGTTCTCTCCCGCCATCGCCCAGGGCCAGAACGCCGTGCCACGAGCGCCCTCTTTCCAGCAAGTGCTTTCGACCGCGGCTTCCACGCTGCGCTGTGAGACGTTCGGGCGAATCGCACGAATACCGGCCATTAACGCAGCCACCGTCGCTTTCGCCGCCGTCCGCAGGGCGGCGATCTCATCCGCACTCTGAACTTCCATCAGGCCCTCAATGCGCTCGCTCGCATCTTTTGCTTCAAACGTCGGCCATTTCTGCAAGATGAGCTGCAGCCATATCGGGGCTGTGGGCGACCTGGGGCTGAGAAGATTAGGGGGAAGTTCAGTAAACTCCGATCCTGTGTCGGCGAAATACAGAACAGGCGATTGCGCCGCGCGACCTGAGAAGAAGGCCTCCATCTCGGACCAATCGACAACGTGTTCGATCCCCAGGAGCTTGGCGGCCCCTGCTCCGGGCTTTACGTCCGGCTGCAGGCCCGCTCTCGAAAACGGCGGTCGCGATGGCAAGAAAAGCCAGCTCTCTCCCGACTTTCCTTCGATGGCAAGCACTGCTCCTACCGTATTTCCCAACCCGGTGAAGTAATAAAAGAAGGGATCCTGGCGGAAACCATCAGCAGTAATATTCAAGGCGGAGCTGGCATGAAGCAAAATGATCCCGTCGCGAAGCGCAGTCGCAGCGCGCTGCCGGCGCTCCACCCCAACCGATGGTTGAGCCGAAGCGGCGCAAACCAAGCCCAGAAGCACAAGCGCCGGAATGAATCCCGAAGCCCGCATAGCCTAGTAAAATAGCACGGAACGTGCAATATTCCCAGACTCCCGCTGGTTTCAGAAGGAAAACGGCTTCGTCTGCGTCGCGAAACTTGCGTCTGAGCATGGTGGATTCATTACAATAACCCTATGTCGGACTCATTCATCATCGCCGGACGCACCTTCCGCTCCCGCCTGATCGTCGGCACGGGAAAATACAAGTCCTTCCAGGAAACTGCCCGCGCGCTCGAGGCCAGCGGCGCCGAGATGATTACCGTCGCCGTCCGCCGCATCAACCTCGACCGCAGCAAGGAATCTCTGCTCGACTATATCGATCCCAAAAAGTATTTCCTCCTGCCCAACACCGCCGGCTGCTATACCGCGGACGAAGCCATTCGCGCGGCGCGCCTCGGACGCGAGGTCGGCCTCTCAGACTGGGTGAAACTCGAGGTGATCGGTGACCAGGCCACGCTTTACCCGGATGTGCAAGCTACGCTCGAAGCTACGCGCGTTCTGGTAAGCGAAGGCTTCACCGTCCTGCCCTACACCTCCGACGACATCGTCTTCGCCCGGCGTCTGGTCGAAGCCGGCGCGGCCGCCGTGATGCCGCTCGGCGCGCCCATCGGCAGCGGCATGGGCATTCAGAACCAGGCTCACATCCGCATCCTGCGTGAAATGATTACCGGCGTACCGCTGATCGTGGACGCGGGCGTTGGCACCGCTTCCGACGCCGCCATCGCCATGGAACTCGGCGCCGATGCCGTCCTAATGAACACCGGCATCGCTAACGCGCAAGATCCGGTCTTGATGGCCGAAGCCATGTGCCACGCCGTGCTCGCCGGACGCCAAGCCTACCTGTCGGGCCGCATGCCGAAGAAGTTGTACGCGACGGCCAGTTCCCCGCTCGAAGGCGCGCTCCGGTAGCCGTGGGAGTGTGTGGAACGCAGGATCGTATGGCAGTCAGGTCTCAGACCAGCCGAGTGCAGCTCGGCAAATAACGGCGGTTTCCTCGCCGCCGGCCGCGACCACAAATAAAGAGCCGCAAAAACAAAAGGGCGGCCGCAGCCGCCCTAATCACTTCCAAATCTCCTCACAGCATCTTCACACTGCCCACGTGAATGGAATCGGCGCCCATGCTTCCAGTCACGGCGACATGGTGGCCTTCATGCCCCTTGAGCGCATCCGGGTTGTCCACCATCAGAACTTTCTGGTCCTGGTCGGTCACGATTACCATCTTCGCGCCCTTGGCCAGGCATTTCTTAGTGCACGCTTCACCCTTCTCGTTGGCATCCTTCGCACCGCATTTGTCGTTACTCACCCACCCGTTAACGGTCGCGCTCTTCCCCATATCGTCAAACGCAAAAGCTGTCAGGGCGAACACGAAACAGATTGCAAGACAAAGTACTAATACTTTTCTCATGGCCGGTTTTCTCCTTTTTTGATGGCGGCCCCAAGCCGCAGGTTATGGCAGGGATTCTAATCGTACGACCGGAAGCAACTCAGCACCCCACGGTCGCCGATTAACGTCCCGAACTATACCACAGAGGAAACTTCCGGGTGTCACACACTTGTAGGTCTGCGGAACTCTCCGCGCGACAAGCTCACTTTTTTGCCGAATGATTAGCCGGTGACCGTTCCGCCGGAGCCGGCGGGACGTATACGTATTCCCCGGGACGCGCATAGCGCAACTGCTCGCGCGCTTCTTTCTCGATCGCTTTTTCGTCCGTCTTCAATCCCTGAATCTGCTGCGTGTAGAGCTCGTTTTCCTTTTGTTCCTGCACGATCCGCTTTTGCAGCGATTCATACTCTGTCCGCTTCTGTTGGTAGACAATCATGCCATTCGCGCCAAACATCACGTGTACGAACAGCAAGCCGGCGAGCACCCCAACCGTGACCGTCGCAATACGTCGTCGCAAGCTATACACTCGCGTCGCCAGCGGACGCACACTCTTCATCCACGACGCAGCCAGTGCCTCGGCCTGCGGCGCCCTTTCGGCCATAGCGCGCAGTCCGTCTTGCGGACCGGGGAAGCGGCGAATTCTTGAAAGATTCTTTATTCGAAGATCCATTGCCTTGCCGCCGCGCTCAACATCTCCAGACCCTGCTCACTGCGTGCCTCTGAGTACACTCGCACCACCGGCTCGGTCCCCGAAAGCCGGTAGCATACCCACGAGCCGTCCTCGAAAAGCAGCTTCAATCCATCCCTGCGAACCACTTCGCTGACCCTGCGCCCACAGAACTCTCGCGGATCAAACCTCAGCTTCTCAGTGAACTTCTCCTTCACCTCGGCCGTCAAGCGGAAGTTCTCCCGCCGCGGGTGATAGGAACCAACTTGGTTACACAGTGCCTTCAATTGCTCCCCCAGGGACTTCCCCCGCCTCGCCACCATCTCGCAGCACAGCAGCCCCGCCAGCACCCCATCTTTCTCCGGCACGTGATGCCGGATCGACAGCCCCGCGCTTTCTTCCCCGCCTATCGCGATCTTGTCCTGCATGATGAGCTCGCCGATGTACTTGAACCCCACCGGAGTCTCGTATAGTTCTACGCCTCGCGCCTTGGCGACCGCATTGATCAAGTTCGTGGTCGCTACCGATTTCGCCACGCCGTTCTTCCACCCTCGGCTTTCCACCAGATAGTCGAACAGCAGCGCAATGACGTAGTTGGGCTGCACAAACGTTCCGTCCGCATCGACAATCCCGAAGCGATCCGCGTCGCCGTCGGTCGCAATGCCAATATGCGCTCGCGTGGCCCGCATCTCTTCTCGCAGATCGCCTAACAGGTGATCGTCCGGCTCCGGCGCGCGTCCGCCAAACAGCACATCCCGATAATCGTGGACCGTAGCAACCTTCACCCCCACGTCGCGCAAAAGATCGTCGGAATATCCCCGCGCCGCGCCCCACATGGGATCAAAACAAACTTGCAGGTTGGCCTTGCGGATCACATCCAGATCCACAGTCTCCCGCAGCCGCTTCAAATACCCGGGCTTCGGATCGAGCGACTCCTTGGCGACTCCACCATCGCTTTCAGCCGGTGCGCCCATCGCCGCAACCGCACCGTCCCCAGCTTCAATCTCGGTCTCGATCTTTTTCGTAACTTCAGGCAGCGCCGGGCAACCATCCGGCATCGAGAACTTGATCCCGTTGTACTGCGGCGGATTGTGCGAAGCCGTAAAGTTGATGACCCCATCGGCCTTGGTTTGCACGACGGCATAAGCAAATGCCGGAGTGGGCGCAGGCTCTGTGACGACCACCGGCGTAATCCCGTGCGCCGCCAGAATCTCCGCCGCCATGGAACAAAAAGTCTCGCCCAGGAATCGCGGGTCGCGTCCCACAATCACGCGCGCGCCCTGCGGCTTCTGCGAAGCCACGTAGCGCGCAACTCCGCCCACCGCGCGCCGCACGGTGGCAAAAGTAAACTCCTCCGCCATCACCGCCCGCCAACCCGAGGTTCCAAACTTGATTTGCGTCAGCATACAAACGCTCCGAATCTGTAGCGCCGGCATCTCGCCGGCTGTCCTGAGGGCATCCTGCCCTCAGCGCTGGCGCCATCAGACGCCCGCCGCGATTCTCACAGCGCGCTCAGAACCCAACCTGCTACATTTCCTTCGTGGCCGGCGAACCGCCGCCTGATTCTATATGACCGACAAACGAATGGTCCTCACACCGCCGGCTCGGAAGAAGAAGCCCGTAAAATCGGGCAGGGTCTCGTGGAGCGCCGCCTCGCCGCCTGCGTCAACATCATCCCGCAAGTAGCATCCATCTACCGCTGGCAGGACAAAGTGGAAGAAGCTCGCGAGTGGCTGTTGATCGTCAAGACAACCGCCGCAGCCTTCGGCCAGGTGCGCCAGGCGATTGTGGAACTCCATTCCTACGAACTCCCGGAATGCATCTGCCTCGCAATTCAAGAAGGATCGACTAACTATTTGGAATGGATCGCTGAATCTGTCTCCACCGAAGGATACGGCGAATGAAGCTATGGATGGAAAGTGAAGGTGTTTGCGTGAAATAACAATCGGAAGATGGTCGGTTTTTCGGTGTCAATCCGTGCAAATCCGTGGCGAGAAGTCTCTATATCGCAGCCAGCCCCAAATCCAGATCGTCAACAATGTCCGCAATATCCTCGATCCCCACCGAGATGCGTACCATGCCGTCGCTGATGCCAATCGCCTTTCGCCCCTTCTCGCCCAGCCCCGCGTGCGTCATCGTGGCCGGATGCGAGATCAGCGTCTCCACTCCCCCCAACGACTCTCCCAGCGAGCACACCCGCAGCCGCTTCAGCATCTTGTTGGCGTTCTTCAGCGATCCCGTCTCAAACGTGATCATCGACCCGAAGCCGCTCATCTGCCGCTTCGCCAGCTCGTGCTGCGGATGATCGGGGAGCCCGGGATAAAGAACCTTGCTCACCTTCTTGTGCTTCGCTAGAAACTCCGCCACCACACGCCCATTGAGGTCGTGGATCTCCATGCGCGCCGCCAGCGTCTTCACGCCGCGCAGCACCAGCCAGCATTCAAACGGAGAAAGGATCGCCCCCGCGGCCTTCTGCAGAAAGGCCAGCTTCTCCGCCTGCTCCGGCTTGCTACAGACCACCACGCCGCCCAGCCCATCGCTGTGCCCGTTAAGGAATTTGGTGGTCGAGTGCAGAACCATATCGGCGCCCAGCGCCAGCGGCTGCTGGAAGTAGGGCGACATGAATGTGTTATCCACCACCAACTCAGCTTTCTTGCGCCGGCAAATCTGGCCGATCGCGGCCAGATCGCTCAACCGCATCAGCGGATTGGTCGGCGTCTCCACGTACACCATCCGCGTGTTCTTGCGGATCGCCCGCTCCACGTTCTCCGCATCCGACGTATCCACGTAGGAAAATTCCAGCCCGAACCCGGTCAGCACCTGGTTGAACAGCCGCGGCGTTCCCCCATACAAATCGTTCCCGCACACCACATGATCGCCCGACTTCAGCATGCTGGCGACCGCGTTGATCGCCGCCATGCCGCTGGCAAATACTGGCGCCGCTACACCGCCTTCGAGCGATGCCAGGTTCTGCTCCAGCCGCGCCCGCGTGGGGTTCGAAACCCGCGAATACTCGTAACCTTTGTTCTCGCCTATGCCCTGCTGCACGTAGGTGGAGGTCGGATAGATGGGCACCGTAACCGCGCCAGTCAAGGGATCCGGCTCTTGCCCATCGTGAATGGCGCGGGTAGCAAACCCAGGTTGTCTATTTTTTTTCATGTGGCTTTCAACAACGAACCGGCCTTCTCTCCGTTCTCCGCAGCCCTTCGCCGCATCCTCCGCGACAAAAGGCTTTCAGGCCTCGTGGAAGAAGCACCCGCCCGCCTAAATGCCGCCCTCAAAAATCTTCTTCGACAAATACCGCTCCGCCGAATCCGGAATAATCGTCGCCACCCGTTTCCCCGTGCCCAGCCGCCGCGCCACTTGCAGAGCGGCGAACACCGCCGCTCCCCCGCTCGATCCCGCCAGCACGCCTTCCTGCGCCGCCAGCCGCTTCACTGTCTCAAAGGCATCCTCGTCGGTCACCATGATCACTTCATCGCATACCGAAGCATCAAACGTCTTGGGGATGAAACTCACTCCGATCCCCTCCACTTTGTGCGGCCCCGGCTGTCCCCCGGCCAGGATCGAGCCCTGTGTTTCCACCGCGAACGCGAGCACTCCCGGCACATGCTCTTTCATATAGCGCGCTATGCCCGTAAAAGTTCCGCAGGTGCCGCAGCCCAAAACCACGGCATCGACTTTCCCATTCATCTGCTCGAACATTTCTACCGCGGTCGTTTCGTAGTGGTAATCGGGATTCGCCGGATTCTCAAACTGCCCAGCCATGAACGCACTGCGATCGCTGGCCACCAACTCTTTGGCACGCCGGATCGCCCCCTGCATGCCTTCCTCGTCCGGTGTGCGCTCCACCTCAGCTCCCAGGGCGCGCATGATCGTCACTTTCTCCTGTGAGAAGTTTTCCGGCACAAACAGCTTCACTTTATACCCGCGATTCACCCCGATCAGCGCCAGCCCGATTCCCGTATTCCCCGCCGTCGCTTCAACAATCGTCCCACCGGGCGCGAGCTTACCTTCCCGCTCGGCCCTGCGGATAATCCCAATGGCCGCGCGGTCCTTCACGCTGCCACCCGGATTCAGATATTCGAGTTTGGCGAAGATGTCGGCCGAACCGGCGGGAACCAGCCGTTTCAGCCGAAGCACGGGAGTGCCGCCGACCAAATCGGTGATGTCATCGGCGACACCCAGATAGGAGACTTCAGAGGTTTTCAGGTGCACGTTACAGGGTAAGGGGAGAGTGTGAAATCGTCAATTGTCCCGGCCACTTGGTCCTCGCTAAGGCGTTACCGTAGTCATCTTCACTTCTGTCTTTCCCATCCTGCTTGCATTCAAGTTTTTCCTCAATTTAACCGATCTAATATCTCTGGCCATTGATTCGGGAGGCCCCATGCGTCGACGAATGGTCCTGCTGGTTCTTGTCTGTGCATGTTTCTGCGCAGGCCGAATCACCCTGCAAGCCCAGGAATTTAAACTCTTTGACCGCACGATTCAGGTCCACGGCTTCGTGTCGCAGGGATTCGTCTACACCAGCGACAACAATTGGCTCACCATGAACACCAGCCAGGGCAGCGCCGCCTTCACCGATTTCGGGGTCAATCTATCCACTCGCATCAACGATAGGCTCCGGGTGGGAGCGCAACTCTACGACCGCAACCTCGGGCAACTCGGCCAGTACCACCCGTCTCTGGATTGGGCTTTTGCAGATTACCGCTTCAAGAGCTGGCTCGGCTTTCGCGGAGGCAAGGTCAAGACCACACTGGGGCTATATAACGACACTCAGAGCCTGAATTTCCTCCATACTTTTGCGCTGCTGCCCCAAAGCGTTTATCCCATTGACTTGCGCGACGCGACCATCGCTCACGTGGGTGGCGACATCTACGGCAATATTTCCCTCAAACGCCGCCTCGGCGATCTCTCCTATACGGTCTATGCCGGGCATCGCAGTGACAGCATTTATAGCGGCTATCCCTATCTTTTGTCTCAGTACGGAACCCACTTCAAGAGTTTCGGTGGCCTGCAGTACGGCGCCGATCTCCGCTGGAGCACCCCGCTGAAGGGTTTGCTGATCGGAGCGTCGCGCCTGGATCAAGACACCACCGGCAAGGGCACAAGTGTAAGTCCGTTTAACCCCGGGGGTGGCACGATTTCATATTCGGAGTCCTCCAAAGCCGACTGGACCAACCAGTTCTATGGCGAGTACACGGCGGGTAAATTGCGGATCGACTCGGAGTATCGCCGCTATGTGCGCGACCAATTGATTTTCGGCGGTTCTTCCGAAAACCCGGACGATGTGCGCGGCTGGTATGTCTCGGGTGCTTACCGGATCGCTAAGCGGCTTGAACTCGGCTCCTATTATTCCCATTATTCGATCGTTAGCCTTGTGCGCGGTGCACTTGCAGCCGCGGGGTTTCCCAGCCAAACCGATACCAGCCTGCCCGCCAATCACATCTACGACAAAGTCATCACCGCACGGGTCGACCTCAAAAGATTCTGGAACGTGAAAGTGGAGGGTCACTTCATGAACGGCTATGGGAACAGCACATACCCGGACGGGTTCTACCCCCAAGTGAACCTCCAGGGCTTTAAGCCCAACACTACCGCCTTAGTCGTTAAGACCAGCCTTAACTTCTAAGCACAGAGGCACACCGGTATAAGGAGAATGCAGTGAAATGTCCACAAATACTCCTCGTAGTTTCCGGAGCGATGATCTTCGCTTCACCGAATGCCCTCGCGAGCGATGTCAAGGTGATTGCCAATTCAAGCGTGAAAGCAGACATGCTTTCCGCAGGCGAACTCAAAAGAGTCTTTCTGGAGGAGAAGATCGCGCTCGGGGACGGTACGCACGTAGAACCAGTACTCGAGAAGGATGGGCCGATCCACGAAGCCTTCCTGCAAGAATACCTCGGCAGAACCGACGACGATTTGCGGACCTACTACCGCGCTCTGGTCTTTACCGGCAGAGGCTCCATGCCGAGGGAACTCGGCTCCGATGCTGAAGTCATTGCCTACGTAGCCAGGACGCGAGGTGCTATTGGATATGTGAGCACTGCAACCAGCGCGGAAGGTGTGAAGACTCTAGCTATCGGGGACACCGGAATTAACGCCCAAAGAAGATTGATTACCCGCGTCGAGCCGGAATACCCGGAGACTCTGAAGCGGCTCAGCATTGGCGGAACTGTGCGCTTGCAGGTAACCATCTCCGCCAGGGGCAACGTCGAGAATGTCGAGTTGCTGGGAGGCAATCCAATTCTCGGCGAATCCGCCATATCCGCCGTGAAGAAGTGGGTCTATGCCACCGGTCATTCGCGCTCCGTTGCGGAGGAAAGCATCCTATTCGATTCGCATCCCTGACACTCCAACCATCGCCCCGTGCCGCTGCGAGCTTCCCTTGGAGTAATCGCCGGAAGCGAAAGATTCATCTTGGAATACCTTGCGTGCTGCCTGCCGGGGCAATGGTAGATTCCTTGTCTTGCTCATCGACGTCTTGCTCATCGACCTCTTGCTTATCGACTCCCCGGCGCCGCCGGCTGTATCCCCGCGTAGTACCCGCTCTTGGTCCGCACCACGAGTTTGCCGTGCCCTTTGACCTTGGCCTCCACGCGAATCGCCCGGAAGCCCCCGCTGGTTCTTGGATTCGTCGGCTTGTAGCCGATCGTATACTGATTGCGGATGTCGTGCGCCACTTGCCGGCTGATCTCATCCACTTCGTCCAGCGTCTTCGGAAAAAACGCCAGCCCTCCCGTGCGTTGCGCGATGATCTCCAGCGCCCGCCTGGCGCGCTTGGGATGCTCTTCATCCCCCAGGATTCCAATCGCATACACCGACGGACCGTTTTCCCCCTGCAACTGCTTCACCGCCTGCTCCAGGGTTTCCCGGCTGGCGTTGTCTTCTCCGTCCGTCACCACGAACAACACTTTCCGTTCCAGCTTGGCGTTCTTAAAGTTCTCGGCTGAGGCCACCACGGCCTCATAAAGCGCCGTTCCGCCCTTGGCGTCAATCTTTTCCAGCGCCTCTTTCAACTTCAGCAGATCGTTGGTGAAATCCTGGTCGAGATAATATTCGTCGTTGAAATTCACCACGAACACCTCGTCCTGGGGATTGCTCGACCGCACCAGGTTCAGCGCCGCCTGGTTTACCTTGGCCCGCTTTTCCCGCATCGAACCGGAATTGTCGATCACGATTCCCATGGCCACCGGAATGTCTTCATGCCGGAACGAAATAATATTCTGCGGTTTCCCATCCTCGAATACGGTAAAGGCACTCCGGTCAAGGTTGGTCACAATGTGTTGCTTGTCGTCCACCACTGTGGCGTGCAACAAAACTTCGTCAACATCCTTGCGAATGACGAAGGTTCCATTCTCGTCGGGGGCTTGCGGCTGATTGGAACTCGCGGCCGGCGCCGGAGGCGCGCCTGATTGGGACTGAAGAGGTTGCGACGGGACAGGCTGGGACTGGAACTGGACTGGGGGGGCCAGTTCGGACTGGACAAGTTCAGACTGGACAAGTTCAGACTGGAACTGCGAAGGCTTCCACTCCGCGTAGCCGGCAAAGGGTTGCGCCAGCGCCGCGATCGTGGCTCCAGCCCATATCGCGCACCTTACCAGAAGAAAGAAGAAGCTCGCGGCCCGCTTATTCTTCGGGCGCGTAATATCCGGTCCTGGCATACACTCGGAGTGGCGGCAGTCCTTTCGGCGGCAACAACTTCACTTTAATCTTACGCCATTTGCCGTCCCGCACCACTTTGCTGGGACGATACCCCAGCACATACTGGTTGCGCAGTTCGACCCCGATCTTGGTAGCGACATCGGCCAGGTCGTTCGGGTTCTCCACCGTAAACGCCCGTCCACCCGTCAGCTCCGCGATCTCGCCCAGCAGCGCCGGGCCCAGCCGCTCTTCCTCGCTTTGGAAATACCGGTCGTAAATGCCGATGGCGTACACCATCACGTCCGCTTCTTTCACCAGAGCCTTGATTTCGCCCTCGGTGTAGCGGCTGTGATTATCGCCCCCATCGGAGATGATCAGCAGCGCCTTCTTCGCGTATTTGGCCTGCCTCATCTTGCTGACGCCCATGTAGATCGCGTCCAGCAGCGCCGTGCGCTTTCGCGGCACGGTGTAGATCAGCTTGCCCTGGATCTCGTCCACCGAGCTGGTGAAATCGTTGATCACCTCGGGCTCGTCCGAGAACGTGATCATGAAGAATTCATCCTGCGGGTTGGCGGTCTTAAAAAACTCCATTACCGCGTCTTTGGCCCGGTCCATCTTGCTGCTCATGCTCCCGCTGGAATCGAAGATCACCCCCAGCGATACCGGCGCGTCCTCGCTCGAGAAAGACTTGATCTCCTGCCCCGCGCTGCCTTCGAAAAGCTGGAAGTTCTCCTTCTCCAACCCGGTTACCAGCCGGTTCATCGGGTCGGTGATCGTCACCGGTACCAGCACTAAATCGACGGCCACCTTCAAGGGACGCACGTGCGCACTCAGGGATGGGGAGTCTATACTCCGCTTCGCCACTTCTTCTGTCTTCCCTTTTTCCACTTCGCGGGGCGTGACGTGCACATCGTTCACGTCCGTCTGCCCCAGTGCAGTCACCGGCAAGCCGCAGGCTGCGCTCAGCGCGAGAAGCAGCATCCAGAGGGAAAACCGGGTTGCGATTCTACGCCATTGAACAAGAGTTGGGTTCCAGAGTCGAACCGGGAAGGACTTCCGAACTAAGTTCCGAACCAAGTTCCGAACCAAGGCCGTTGGGCGAGATAACCGGCGCTCATCCAAGAGGGACATAAGCACCTCGATTGCCCGCGATAGTATCACAGCTCCGCGGAAGAGATGGCGATTTTTTTGTCAAACGTGGGTGACAATCCGGAATGGACGCCCATTCCGGGCAATTCATTCCAATCCGGCAAGCGCCAAACCCGGGCGCGCCACCGCCATCTTGTTACAATCAAAGGTTTCATGGCCGACATTCATCCCTTTCGCGCATTTCGCTATGATCCCCGGCACGTCTCCCCTGCCCAGGCCGTGACCCAACCTTACGACAAGATCACTCCCGCGCTCCAGGATCACTATTACGCGGCCAGCCCGCATAACCTCGTGCGCATCATCCTTGGGCGCCGGGAGGAAAATGACAATCCATCAAACAATGTATATTCCCGGGCCGCCGCCTACTTTCGCGACTGGCGCCGGCAAGGCGTCCTGCGCCAGGATTCTCTTCCCTCTTTGTACGTCTATTCCCAGCGCTTTACGCTCCCCGGAACAACCACGGAACTCGAACGCCGAGGCTTCATCGCTCTCGGCCGCATTGAGGACTATTCCGCCGGCATCGTCTTCCGCCACGAGCAAACCCTGGCCAAGCCCAAGGCCGACCGCCTCGATCTGCTCCGCGCCACCCGCGCCCATTTCGGCCAGATCTTCACGCTCTACGAAGACTCAGGCCAGATCGAATCCCTCCTCGCCACCCATGCCGCCCCAGCCATTTCGGTTCCCGATGTTTCGGTAAAAGACGAATACGATGTCGTTCATCGCGTGTGGCAAGTCTCCGATCCGCACCTGATCGATTCCGTCCGCACCGCGATGATCGACAAAAAACTCATCATCGCCGACGGCCACCACCGTTACGAAACCGCACTCACCTACCGCGATGAACGCCGCGCTGCCGATTCTTCCTCGCCGGCCCGGCCTGCCCCCGGGCGCAACGCGTCGCCCTACGATTTCGTCATGATGACTTTCGTCAACATGAACAGCCCCGGTCTGCTCATCCTGCCAACGCATCGCCTCGTTCACAGTCTGGCCTCCTTCTCGGAAGAAAACTTCCGCAATTCCGCCAGCGCTTTCTTCGACGTTGAAGACGTCGACGCGTCCATCGACGCGTCCTGCGCCACCGCCATCCTCCGCGAGTCTGGGCGGGCCGGAACTTCCATTCTCGCCGTCACCGCCAACCGTGCCTTCCTGCTGCACCATCCCAATCCGAACACCCCGCAAGTCTTCGCCGGCCTATCCATCCGCCAGCAGGCCCTCGACGTGGTGCAACTGCATAAGGTCTTACTGGAGAACGTATTGAAGCTTTCGGAAGAATCCATCCGCAACCAGCAGAACATCTCCTACGTCCGCGCCGCCGCCGAGGCCTTGTCGCAACTACGCGGCGCAACCGGCACCCGCGCCAACATCGCTTTCTTAATGAATCCCTGCCGCATGGCGCAAGTCCGTGACATTGCCTTCGCCGGCGACGTCATGCCCCAGAAATCTACTGACTTCTACCCTAAGCTCCTCAGCGGACTGACCATCTATGCGCTCGATTAACAGAAGCCGCAAGAGCCGAGGTTGGATGATCGGCCGTTCGACTGGTGAGCTTTTGACGGCTGCCGTGACCGCAAGAAGTGGGACACCAGGAAACGGCCATCAAGACCTCCGTGTCCTCTGTGGCTTCCGCGGTAAATGGGTTGTCGGCATCCTCTTGTTCTTCGCCGTCCTGCTCGTTTCCGGCGCAGCTCCCGAGAAGCATCTCTCCATTTACTCCACCGCCGCCAACTATTCCTTGCCCGTCGTGCAGCGGCAAGGCCGGGATTACGTCGCCTTGCTGGAATTACTGGATCCCCTCGGGACGGTCAGCGCAAAATCCGCCCCTCCGCGCTGGCGCCTGCACTTCAACAACGTCCTCGGCGACTTTACCGTCGGTCAAAGCCACGCACGCATTCAGGGGCGCGACACCGAACTCGCCGGAAAATTCCTCTTGGAAAACGGACGCGGCCTCGTCCCGCTCGCCTCCCTCAATTCCCTCCTGCCCCACTTCCTCGGTGGTCCCGCTACCCTGCACCAGGAGTCCGCCCGTCTCTTCATCGGCGGCATCGCCACCCACTTCACCGCCTCAGTGTCCCCGGACGATCCTTCGCGCCTGATCTTTCGCTTCACCGCGCCCGTCAATCCGTCCGTCGCCACCGAACCCGGCAAACTGCGCCTCACCTTCAACCGCGAACCGCTCACCGCGCCCGCCTCGCCCACCCTTACCTTCGGCAGCAAAACTATTCCCTCCGCCACTTATTCCGAGAACAATGGCGCCGCCGCAATCACCGTAACCACCACCCTCTCTCTGCTCGCCAGCTTCAGCCCGGACGGCCGCACCATCACTCTCGCCCCCGCGAAATCTCAACCCGCGGCAAGCGCACCCGGGGCAACCGCACCTGGAGTGAACGCACAAGGGGTGAGCGCACAAGGGGTGAACGTACAAGGGGTGAACGCACATGGCGCAACCGCAACCAGGCCGCCCGCCGCAGCTCCGGCGCAAAGCAACGCGACCGTCCAGTCGCCGGCGGCAATTCCGTCGGCTTCCGCCCCGCGCCGTTACTTCGCCATCGTGGACGCCAGCCACGGCGGCGATGACCGCGGCGAAGCCCTCAGTAGCACGCTCGCCGAGAAAGACGTCACCGTCGCCTTCGCCCGCCGCCTCCGCCAGGAACTCGAGAATCGCGGTATCCCCACGCTCGTCCTGCGCGATTCTGACGCCGACCTCTCGCTCGACGACCGCGCCTTTTTTGCCAACACTACCCACGCCGCCGTCTATATCGCCCTCCACGCCGCCTCCAACGGCCACGGCGTTCGCCTCTACACCGCGCTGCTTCCCTACAGCGGCGATGACGACCGAGGTCCTTTCTATTCCTGGACCACCGCCCAGTCTTCCTCGATCTCCCTCAGCCAGGCCGCCGCCGCCAGTGTGGCTGCGGAATTGAAAAAACAGCAGGTCGCCGTCCGCACTCTCACCGCGCCGCTCCGTCCCCTGAACAACATCGTCACCGCGGCGATCGCAGTCGAGGTTGCCCCGCCCGGCTCCGATCTCTCCCAACTCGCTTCGCCCGAATACCAGCAACTCGTCGCCGGCGCCGTGGCCAATGGAATCGCCGCCATTCGCGCCCAGCTCGGAGCCGCGCCATGATATTGAGCAATTTCGCGATCGGGTCATTGGGCGATTTCGAAAATGCCTTGGTCTTCTTGAGGCTGGTCTTCTTAAGGCTCTTCAATCACTCAATGACCCGATCGCAAAATCACTCAATCAGGGCTTTATGATTCCTCGCCATTTTTTTATCGCCGTCTCCGTGCTGCTGCTGGCCGTGCTGGGCATGAGCCTCTACGCCTGGCACATGCGCGGCCGCGCGGCAATCGGTCCCGTCGCCTCCATCGACACCCGTCCCGTCGTGCCTCCCGTGGCCGGACCTACCGAGCAAGTCACGCTGTTCGTGGCTTATGACGATATCGGCGTGCTCCACGCCCAGTCCGCCCGTATTCCACTGCCTTCGGTCCGCCAGCAACGCGCCGAAGAATTGCTCCGCGCCCTCGTCGCCCTATACCTGGACAAGTCCTCGCCTCACCCGCTGCCGCCCGGCGCCGACATTCGCAACGTCTACCTGGTCGATCCCGGACTCGCCGTCATCGACGTCAACGCCGCGTTCGCCGACGGTCATCGCTCCGGCGTGCTGACCGAAGAACTCACCGTAGCGTCTCTGATCCAGACGCTCGCGGCCAATCTCCCCGGCATTCTCAAAGTGAAGATCCTGGTGGAAGGTAAGCAGCGCGAAACCCTGGCCGGCCACGCCGATCTCTCCGGATTCTTCGATGTTTCCGCCATCAATCAGCTAACCACGCAACTGCAGTCGACCCAGTAGTAGCCGTCGTCGCGCACTGCCGCCGCGAAACAGATGCGCTTCCGGGTAGCTTGCCCTGCGGGATAAAAAAAAGGCGCGGGCAAATCGCCTGTGCCACGCATTTCCTAACAGGCTGCGGAAAAACGAATGAAGTCGTGCGGTAACGTGGAAGAGCGGCGCTTCAGCGCCGCGTAAAGCGCCCACCATCAATGCGGGCTTCAGCCCCGGGGAACGCATTTTGCGTTCAACGCGACTTTTTCCGCAGCCTACGCCCCGGCCAGCGCGGGCTCCACTTCATAGATCGAGTGCCACGAGGTCGCCGCCTTCAGCTTGCCGTTAACGTTGTTAATGTTCTTCACTCCTTCAGTCTCCAGCCACGAACGGAACGCCGTAGCGCCCTGCTTCGCGTAAATCGGAATCCCATCTTTCCACGTCGCGCGCCCGCACAGCACGCCGTTGAACTTCACCCCGGATTCGCCCGCCAGCTCCAGCGTCTCGCTGAACTCCGCATTGCTCACGCCCGCAGAAAGATAAATGAACGGCTTGGTCGCCACGTTCGCCGCTTTGTGAAACAGGTCAATCGCTTCCTTCTTCGTATAAGCCTTCTGCCCGCCAAAGCACTTCGCGCCTTCCACAAACTTCATGTTCACCGGCACCTCGACCTTCAGCACATCCACTCCGTAGCGGTCTTTGCTGAACTCCCGCATGCTCTCGGTAACGATCTGCGGCTTCTTCTTCGCGTATTCCAATCCCTTCTCGTCCGCGCCCTCGTCATATCCGACAAACTCCAGAAAGTATGGGATGTCATTCGCCCGGCACTCATCCCCAATGCGCTCCACCCACGCGTGCTTCTTGTCGTTCACCTCCTTGGGATCGAACGGCGTGTAGTAAAGCAGAATCTTCACGCAGTCGGCTCCCGCTTCTTTCAACCGCCGCGCCGACCAGTGATCCAGCAGATCTCCCAACCGTCCCGGACCGGTCTTGTCGTATCCGGTCTTCTCATAGGCCAGCAACAGTCCGGCGTTCTTGGCCCGGCGCTTCGACGCCGGCAGTCCCCACTCCGGGTCCAGCAGGATGGCGCTGGCATGTGGCGTCAAGACCTCGGCGACCAGCGTCTTGAATTCCTCCATCATGGCGTCGCTCACCTCGCCACCTTTTTCTTTGCCCAGCGATTTCTGCAGCGACCCCCGCTGATCCATCGCCGCAGCCGCGATCACGCCGCGTTCGTTCGAGACGTTTCTAAGACCCGCAAGTTTGCCGGGGGTAAGCTTCATAGATTCCTCCGAATCAGTGCTGAAAAGATGAGTGCTTGAAACACTCAATTGTAAACCAAGGAAACGCAAGGGCGGGCTTGGGCTGGATTAAGATTATTTCCGAGCAACTAAGCGGCCCAGTTCTGCACCTTCAGTCCCCGAACCCGCCGGAATTCTCGTTCGTTATTGGTGACCAGGGTCAATCCCGCCGCCAGAGCGTGCGCCGCGATCCAGAGGTCGTTGTTGCCAATCATTTCACCATTTGATTCGAGCTCAGCTCGAATTTCGCTGTAGGCATGGGCCACACCCTTCTCAAGAGGCAGGATGGGCAGCAGATCGATAAGTGCACTCAACCGCGCCAGCGCGTCGGCGCGGCGCACACTCTTGGCGGCGCCATACAGAAGTTCGCCGTAAGTAATGACTGAAATCGCGGCCTCGCCCGGATGTAGTTTGCTAAATCGTCGAGAAACCTCTTCTGGCCTCTTCTGCCGGATATAGATGAAAATATCGGTGTCGAGCAAAAATCGCATTTCCATCACAGCCCCTTGCGCTTCTGAGGATAATCTTTGTTGCGGCCCGGGATGTCGAAATCATGGGGCAAACCTGCGATAAGTTCGAAGGCGCGCGCGAGCGTCTTATCTTTCTCGCGCAAAACAATCTCCTGCCCGCGACGGAAGATCTCCACTTCCCTGGCTTTGAAGCGAAACTCCTTGGGCAAGCGAACCGCCTGGCTGTTGCCCGAGCGAAACACCTTGGCGACGGTCATCGACATCCTCCATGTATATACGGTCAGTATACACTAGAGCAGCAGGTTTCCCAATGGAGCCAAGTTTATCGTCCAACTGTTATCGTGGTATGAGCAATTCACTTGCGACGAAAGGTGCGACCCTATGGCAATCGCTACCACAAACCCCGCCACCGGCGAAGTGATCAAGACTTTTGAACCTCTTTCCAGCGCCCAGATCGAGCAAAAACTCCAACTCGCCGTCACCGCCTTTCGCGCCGAGCGCAAGACTTCCTTCGCCGAGCGCGCTCGCCGCATGCTGAAAGCCGCCGACATCCTCGACCGCGACAAAGAAAAGTTCGCCCACTTGATGACGCTCGAAATGGGCAAGCCCTACAAAGCCGCCGTAGCCGAGGCCGTGAAGTGCGCTGGAGGTTGCCGCTACTACGCCGGGAACGCGGAGAAGTTTCTCGCCGACGAAGTCATCGAGACCGGAGCCAGGAAGAGTTTTATCCGTTATCTTCCCATCGGACCCATTCTCGCCGTAATGCCATGGAACTTCCCTTTCTGGCAGGTAATTCGCTTCGCCGCTCCCGCTCTGATGGCCGGCAACGTCGGCCTCCTAAAGCACGCCTCGAACGTCCCGCAGTGCGCCCTCGCGATTGAGAAGATTTTTCTCGAAGCCGGATTTCCCCAAGGGGCATTTCAAACCCTGCTCATCGGTTCGCAACAAGTAGACGCAATCTTGAACGACCCGCGCGTCGTCGCCGCCACGCTCACCGGAAGCGAGCAGGCCGGCATCCAGGTCGGAATCGCCGCCGCCAAGCGCATTAAGAAAGTCGTTCTGGAACTCGGCGGCAGCGATCCCTTCATCGTCATGCCCAGCGCCGATCTCGAAGCCGCCGTCGCCACCGCAGTCGAGGCTCGCGTCCTCAACAACGGCCAATCCTGCATTGCCGCCAAACGTTTCATCGTAGCCGAACCCATCGCCGCCGAGTTCGAGCGCAAATTCGTCGCCCGCATGAAAAATCTACGCGTAGGCGATCCCTTCGACGAGAAGACTGAACTAGGACCGCTGGCCACCGCCGATGCCGTCACCTCGCTCGATGCGGACGTTCAAAAAACCCTGCGGGCCGGAGCCAAACTCCTAACCGGCGGCCATCCCCTCAAGCAGCCCGGCAATTACTATGCGCCGACGGTTTTGACCGACATCCCGAAAGAGTCGCCGGCGTACCACGAAGAATTCTTTGGCCCGGTCGCATCGCTATTCCGCGTCAAAGATACCGACGAGGCCATCCGCCTCGCCAACGATAGCCGCTTCGGCCTCGGCGCCAGCGCCTGGACCACCGACGACCGCGAGCGCGAACGCTTCATCAACGAACTCGAAGCCGGCATGGTCTTCATCAACAAGATGGTCGCCTCCGACCCCCGCATCCCCTTCGGCGGAGTCAAACAGTCCGGCCACGGCCGCGAACTCTCCGCCAACGGCATCCGCGAGTTCATGAACATCAAAACCGTCTGGATCGCGTAGGGCCCGTGATGAGCGCGTGAGCCCTTGACTGGGTGCGCTTAATGTAGGTAATATAACTACTTTGAAGAGTGCCGTCATGGAAAAAACGATCTCAGCTGCCGACGCGAACCGGAACTTCTCCCGGCTTCTCAGAGACGTTCGTGAAGGTCGAAGCTACGTCGTGACCAGCCACGGCAGGCCGGTCGCCCGCATCGCGCCGGTGCAGTCGAAACAAGGCAAAGTCGGCGATTCGCCGGGCTGGGGCAGATTGCTGCGGCGTTTGCGCAAGCAGCCCGTCATGAATATCGGGCGCTGGACAAGGGATGAACTTTACGACTAACGGAGACTGTGGTGAAGGTCGCGCTCGACACCAACATTCTGGCTTACATCGAGGGCGTGAACGGCGCTTCCCGCAAAGCGAGCGCCGCTGAGATGGTCGCGAGATTGCCGGCGGGGAGCACCTACGTTCCGGTGCAGGTGTTGGGCGAGCTGTTTCGGGTGCTGGTCCGGAAGGCGAATTACAAGCCCGCGAGCGCCCGGGCGGCAGTGGGCAATTTCGTCGACATCTTTCCCTTGATCGAAACGTCGCCGCCTGTGCTGGCCGCTGCGGCCGATCTCTCGGTGGATCATGGGCTGGACATCTGGGACGCGATTATCCTTGCTGCGGCGGCCAGTGCGGGCTGCCGGCTGCTCTTATCGGAAGATATGCAGCAAGGATTTACCTGGCACGGCGTGACGGTGGTAAATCCGTTTTCCACGAAGCCGCATGAATTGCTGGAAGAATTGCTGGAAGAACTGCTGGAAGAGTAGAGCGCCCCTACTGCCTCAGCGTCAGCCCGCTCAACACCCCTTGCTGCTTGGCGATCAGCGACTGCACGCCCTGCCGCGCGAACGCCAGCATCTTCGCGAACTGCGCTTCATCGAACGCCTGCCGTTCCGCCGTCGCCTGCACTTCCACCATCTTGTGCCCGGCCGTCATCACAAAATTCATGTCCACATCGGCGCGCGAGTCTTCCTCATAGCAAAGATCAAGCAACACTTCCCCGTCTACAATCCCAACACTCACCGCGGCCACAAAATCCTTCAACGGAACCGAAGTCAAAGTTCCAGCCTCAACTAACTTTTCCAGCGCCAGCCCCAGCGCGACGAACGCGCCGGTAATCGAAGCCGTGCGCGTACCGCCATCGGCCTGGATCACGTCGCAATCAATCCAGATCGTGCGCTCGCCCAGCCGCGCCAGATCGGTCACCGCGCGCAGCGACCGCCCAATCAGCCGCTGGATTTCGTGCGTGCGCCCGCTCGGCCGCCCCTTCGCCACTTCCCGCGCCGTGCGCGTCAGCGTCGCCCGCGGAATCATCGCATACTCGCTCGAGATCCATCCCTTGCCCGAGTTCCGCATAAACTGCGGCACAGCCTCTTCGATCGACGCGGTACAAATCACCCGCGTGTTCCCCACCTCAATCAGCACAGACCCTTCCGCAGTGGTAATGAAATCGGGAATGATTGAAACCGGGCGCAGTTGGTCGATAGCGCGATTGTCCGAGCGATAGAACATAAGCGAAGATTGTAAACGATGCGCCCACCCCTTTCCTTCGGCGGAGAGTTTTCTTCGACCTCGCCGCCGAGCTACACTCATACTGACACGCAGAGCCACTGGCCACTGAAGTTGAGAACGCCAACCATGCCAACCCTAATCCCGCAACCCACGCGCATCCAATCCGCCGGCAACAAGCCCAAGCTCATCGACGAATACATCGGACGCGTCAATTCCCACACCTCGTCCGCCAGCGTCGCCCACATGCGCAGCCCCGCGGGATGGATCGAGCCCGGCCAGACCCCCGCCTTCGACGAGTTCACTATCGTGCTCAAAGGCACGCTGCGCGTCGAACACAAGAACGGTTTCCTCGACGTCGCCGCCGGACAAGCCGTCATCGCCCGCGCGGGCGAATGGATCCGCTACTCCACTCCCCACGAAGGCGCCGAATACGTCGCCGTCTGCCTCCCCGCCTTCTCAATGGATACAGTTCACCGCGACCAAGCCTAGGCAGGGTCGATGTTCCGCTGCGAATGTTCCCATGGGAACACTAGAGCAGTTTTACCGGGATGCTGTGGAAATCTCGGAAAACTCGGAAAACTCCCTTAAAGCTATAGTTGGCGGGCGGCAAATGGCTGAGGTAGATGGGGTTGGGCAAGTGCCGATATATCGGCACGAAAACCATGGGGCGAAGGAAAAGCGGCGAAAAGCGGCGAACGAGACTGGCAGTCAGAGATGGCAGGTGCTAATTACATAGACTTGCGGGAAATAGGGGAACGTCCCGTTCGTCCCCAGTTTGCCCCCAGTTTGTCCCCATCTTGACTTTTACTTATCATGGATGTCCCCGGGTTTTGGATGTCCCCAGGTTTCCCCACGGTCGTGGTGGCGCAAACGTGGGCCAGCTTCACTTCGGCCCGAGACCGAGACCCTGAAAGTGGCTGGGGGGGGCGGGGTCGGGGACAGGGCGTTGAAGCTTTGGAGGGAGCCAATACTTGACGATGTATGCCCACAGAAAGGCTAAGAGGGCGGTTAAGATCATTGAGAACAGGAACCACAACCCCACCATCAACAAGAACATCACCGGCCACCGATCTTCCCGGTCTACCGTAATCCAAGCGAGGACATCCGGCGCGAGGATGTAGGCAATGAACAGCGCGAGAGCCATGCTGGCGATTCGCAGTGTCTTTAGGTATAAAGGGGAAACCTGAATTTCGGCCAGACAGGCTGGACACCTAAAAGTTGGCGTAAATCGTACATAATCTAGCCTGACCTTCGCTTTGCATTCAGGGCATTTTGTGCGCTCTGCATAAAGATTGAATAACATAAAGAGTTCTCCGCGCTTGAACTGGAACTAGCAGGGACCGTTCTGCTGGCACTGCGGGATGCCCATCACGATCTTGCGCAAGTTCATAAGCGTATTCCAGTTTTGCTGTAGCCAAAGTGAGGTGGTGAAGACTGGTATGCCGTAGGTCTCAGCAGCCGCTGCAGCCGTCACTGAAGTAGTCCCGATGACTCCGGCGGCAGCCGGAGCCGCCGCAATCACCGCACCTCCCGCGTACACTGCGGTCAGATCGATCATGGCTCCATTCGTGGTCGACCAGATTTGTCCGCAGCCATCGGGGCAGTTGATGAAGTCCATCCCAATGGGTTACGTCGACAAAGGTTGCCGTCACACAGGCGCTGACCGGACAGCCGGGTTGGGGCCCTGTGCCAGGGTCGGGCGGCGTACCAGGATCGGGCGGCGGCCCAGGATCGGGCGGCGGGCCAGGATCGGGCGACGGGCCAGGATCGGGCCCACCACCGCCGCCTTCTTCCGTGAACCAGTCGCACATGCAGTCCTCTAAGCCTGATGGATCAATTCTGCCATTCGGGTTTGTCGTGTAGGCGTAGAGGTTCCAACGCGCGCCTGCAGGATCAGGAGAAAGCCGACGTCCTTGTTGCGAGCCTTGGTATTCTCGGTTTGGCGTGTCGTACATCCCCGCGATTACGTCTTGGGTGTCTCCAGTAAACATCAGTTGGTTATTGTTGGTCGAGCCGAAGATGTCATAGCGCTCACCGTAGGGGGCGAAGGCATAGTCGCCAATGACCACGCCAGTGCCAGGAGTGGAGGACAGCCGTGCATTGCCAGCCAGTCTTTGTGTTGGCGGGTGGCCCACCTTTAACGATGTCTCTGTGCACCATTCCCACAGAGGGTGCCCCATCCTTGCGTTTTTTGCAAGGGTGGGCGGCGATACTGCGTGTACTATTTTTTTTGTCATACCGCACGGCTTGGACCGCACCTACGGCAGCGCGAGCGTGTCGAGCCACCTGCGCAGGCATTTCCGACTCCCGCCCTTCGCAAAGAACGCGAAGGACGGGGCACCCACTATGTTGCTGATGCCGGCGAGATCAAAAGCCTGGGCACCCGCCGGTTTGCGCCTCCGACCACCGACTCGCGGCATGGTTGGCGGATTTGGCCGAACCTGGCGCGCGGCCTGGTGACGCGCAACCTCAATGAGCTCTGGGTAGCCGACATCACCTACGTGCGACTACAGGAGGAGTTTGCCTATGTGGCCGTGGTTCTGGATGCGCATTCCCGTCGCGTGATCGGCTGGGCCGTTGCGGGACATCTGGGCGCGAGTCTGGCGGTAGAAGCTTTGCGCATGGCCTTGTCCGAACGGCAGCCTGCGCCGGGATTGATTCATCACTCCGATCGCGGCNNGGCAATCCCTACGACAACGCCAAGGCCGAGTCTTTCATGAAGACCCTCAAAGAAGAGCAAGTGCGCCACCATCAGTGGCGCGATCTGAACGCACTGCGCGCCGACTTATCGAGGTTTCTGCAAATCACCTACAACCATCAACGGCTGCATTCCTCGCTGGACTACCAAACCCCTGCTGCCTTCGAACAGCAGTTCTCCTCTTAATTAGGACCGAGGCTTCCACAAAGCTAAGTGGGGCGAGAGGGCTGACCGCCCCCTCGCC
>PKVW01000036.1 GCA_003131585.1 Acidobacteriaceae bacterium | reverse complement strand
AGCCGACGGTGTCGGGGATATTAAGCGTGGTGGCGCCCGCTGCGATAACAGTATCGAGCACCTGGCAGAGGAATTCAGGGTCGGTGCGAGTGGCGTCTTCAGGCGAAAATTCGACGTCATCACAGAGCGACTTGGCGAAGCCGACGGATTCGCGGGCCTGCCCCAGGCACTCCTCTCGCGTGATGCGCAGCTTGTACTGCAAGTGAATGCCGGAGGTGGCGAGGAAGACGTGAATACGCGGGCGGGCGGCGCCTTTCAAGGCCTCCCATGCGCGCTCGATGTCAGGGCGGCAGGCCCGCGCCAATCCCGCAACGATGGGGCGGCGGATGACCGCGGCGATGGCCTTCACCGCTTCAAAATCGCCATCGGAAGCGATGGGAAATCCGGCTTCGATCACGTCGATACCGAGACGGTCGAGCTGGTGCGCCAGACGCAACTTCTCCTGGCGGTTCATGCTGCAACTGGGCGACTGTTCTCCGTCGCGCAGGGTGGTGTCGAAAATTGCGATGCGGACCTGCTCCGTGGCCATGGGCCTTCCTTTGAAACAATCGCTGATCGATCAGTCGATGATCGATCAGTCTAGGTTTCTCTGTACTTTGGGTTGCTCTGGGCTATAGTACGGGGCGGAAAGGTTGAAGCAAAACTTATAATTGTTCACCGATCATTAGATTAGCTTCTATGATAAGCTAAGCTAATGGACACGTAAGTATATATAAGGGGTGGCAAATGGAACTCTCGCAGCTGGAAGTCTTCCTGGCAGTGGCTCGCGAGCACCGGTTCTCCCGCGCCGCCNNCCGAGAAGCTTTACCGCACTCAGTCGGCGGTGAGCCAGACTATCCGCAAGCTGGAGGACGAACTGGGCGAGGTCTTATTCGACCGTTCGTCGCGGGAAGGCATTCTCACCGACGCCGGACAAGTGCTCTACGAATACGCCGAGAAACTGCTGAATCTGCGCCATGACGCTCACGAATCGCTGGCGTCGCTGCGGGAGCTGCAGAAGGGCAAACTGGTGATCGCGGCCAACGAATTCACCGCGCTTTATCTGCTGCCGGTGCTGGCGGAGTTCCGGCGACTGCATCCCATGATCAAGATTACGGTGCAGCGGGCGCTGGGCAGCCGCATTCCGGACGACGTGTTGCAGCATAGCGCCGAACTGGGCGTACTGTCGTACAAACCGGAGGAGCCGCGGCTGCATTCCGTAGTGACTTATCTGGACGAACTGGTGCTGGTGGTGCCGCCGAAGCATCCGCTGGCCACAGCGCGGCAAGTAAGCATCCGGCAACTGGGAGCGGAGTCGTTTGTGGCGCATATTGTCCCGTCGCCGTACCGCGAGAAAGTTCTGCAGACATTCCAACGGCACAAGACGCCGCTGCATATGGATGTTGAGCTACCGACGCTGCAAGCCATTAAGCAGTTCGTCGCCATGGGAAACGGCGTGGCGCTGATGCCGGAGATCAGCGTGGAGACGGAAGTGGCTCGGGGAGAACTGGTACGCATTCCAGTGCGGGAACTGCGTGTGCAACGCAAGCTGCGTTTGATCTACCGCAAGGAGGCGGGGCTCTCGCATGCGGCGCGGGCGTTTCTGAAAGTGGCAGAAGCGGCGGCGTTGGAGCGGACGGGGCGCTATCGCTTTCAGCGGGAGAGTTAGAGATGAGCGGGAGACGAAGCTGCGTCTCTTAATGTTTCTGCGATGCTCAAGCGATGCAGCGACGCTTGAAGCGAGGCGAATCAGCAATCGGCGCAGACTTCCGCAGGCTGGAACGCGGCCAGGGCTTCGCACACGGTGGGATGAATCTCGAGGACCGAATCAAGGTTGGTAAGATCCAGCAGTTCGCGCACGAACGGGGTGGGGCTGGCACACTTCAAGTCCGCGTTTTGGGATTGCGCCCAACTGTGGAGAAAAGCCAGTTCGCCGATGCCGGCACTGTCGATGGAGCTGACGCCACTGAGATCGAGAACCACTTTGCCGCCGTTTTCGAGAACTTTCCCGACCAGTCGCGAAAGGGCGGCGGCCTCGTCGCGATAGACGATGCGGCCCTGGCAATGAACGATCATCACATCGCCGCGATTTCGAGTTTCCAAACTGAGTTTCAACTTCGACTCCTTATGGTGTGTTTCGAGGGCCGCCAAATCGTACGGCTGTGGACGTGTTTGGCAAATTCGTGTCCATGGATTGCATGATAATAGATAGACGCTCGCCGAGGGGTTTCGGAATCATGAAAAGAGAGTAAATTTTTGCGGGGCGTGCCAAGGCTGCATCCTCCACAATTGGGGTAAGTAGGGCATCCTGCGTCTGGGTTACATTGCATCTAATGACTTTCGCGCATTGAGGTAGAATTTGCTGCTGGCACAATTGCCGGGGAGGAATCATTTTCGTGTCGAAAACCGCAGCCATGGTTCTGGCATTCCTGGGCTTCATGCTGTTTACAGCCACAGCGAGAGCACAACTCATTCCGAGTGGAAACGCCTATGTGGGAGCCGCCTACGGCGATTCCGTCGACGTGGTGAACCGCTATACGTTTCGCGGATGGAATGCGTCGGTCGAGGATCTCCCGCTTGCCCGCTTCGCATACCTCGGGGTCGTACTCGATGGGAGCGGTTTCTACCGGACCGGCGTTCAGCAGTACAACGTCCTTGTCGGACCCCGACTTTCAGTCGCCTACGGAAAATGGCGCCCGTTCGTGCAAGTGATGGGCGGAGTGCAACGAACAACATCGGGCGGCATGACGCATTGGCCGGTTGCGGAGGACATCGGTGGCGGGGTGGATCGCAAGCTCCCCTTTAAGAACTTTTCCTGGCGGCTCCAGTTCGACTACGTCCATACCCACCTATTGAGCGCAACCCAGAACGATATCCGGGGATCCACTGGGATCGTCTGGCGTTTCTGACACATTTTTACCGAATGCGAAGCAGATCCAGATGGTTGGCTGGATCCTATTCTGCGGCCACCGAGAAAACATCGGGAGATTAGTGAAGCTCGTCCGAAACTCGGCACCTGGAGGCGCAATCATTCTGGAATTTTCGGCACGCCTGAAGACGTGCGCCGATACGAGTCGTGCGCGAACCGAGGGGTGCTAGCGGGAGTCGCATCTCAGGTCTACCAGTATTTGTGATCGCGGAGGAAGCAGTTTTCGTTCCAGTAATTCAGCGTGGTTTTCAGGAACAGCCAGCCTACGCGCAGATTTCCCTTTTCCTGGAAACGGCAGTTTGTGGTGTAGACGCCGCCGCGCACGATGCCGAAGCGTCTCCGCTCCACTTTTCACGTAGACTGAATTTCTTTGAAAACCATCGGACACATTTTGGCGCGGTACAGCGCGTGGATTTGGATGCTGCTGCAGCACCTCGGAATCTGGGGGGTGTTCGCGATCGCTTTCGCGGATTCCGCTCTGCTGGGCATGCCCGTGGACGCAATCGTCGCGGCGTACGTGCACCAGGATCGCAGGCGGCTGCTTTTCTATGTGGTGATGGCCTCGCTCGGTTCAGTGCTGGGCAGCATTCCACTTTACATCATCGGGTATCTTGGCGGCGAAAAGGTACTGCGCAAGCGGATTTCGGAGGAACGCTTTCAGCGGATTCACCGCTCGTTTGAACGGCACGAATTCTGGGCTCTGATGTTTCCCGGCATGCTGCCGCCACCGATGCCCTTCAAAATCTTCGTGCTCGGGGCGGCGGTATTTGAGATGCGGTTCCGCGATTTTCTAGCCGCCACCTTCGCGGGAAGATTCGTGCGCTTTCTTTCACTTTCTTTGCTGACGGTGTGGTTCGGGCCGCAGATTGTGGGAATCATGGGGACGGTCTTGCGGCAGCATTTTCATTGGGTGCTGGCGGCGGTGGCGGGTGGGGCGCTCTTGTGGCTGTGGCGAAACAAGAAGGCGAAAAAACTCACCGCAGAGCCCGCGAAGACAGCGAAACAGGGAATGGTGGAGAGACTGGATCACGAGGAATGATTCCGTCTCTCAATATTCGCTACCACTACGCGGCGGCAATGTGGTCGCCGGAGGTTTTGTGCAGCCAGCGGGAGAGTGCCAGCAAGAATACCGGGGTTCCAAACATTGCGATGGAGAAGAACAGATCGCTTTCCGCAGTTCCGCGGAAAAATGGGAGTCCGGCGGCGTAAGACAGCATCAAGCCGTTGAAGGTTCTGGGATACATCTCGGGCCAGGCGGCCCATACCGCAAAATTACTCAGCAGGAAGAACGAAACTGAACTGGCGAGGGCAGCGCCCACCACGCGCGCCGGCCCGGATTTCTCCCGCAGGTTGGTACCCAGCCACAGGATTGCCGCATACCAAGCCCACGTGACCAGATGGTCCCAGGAGAAAGTGTACGAGTAGATGAATTTCGTAAGCACAACGTCAGTCACCGCCAGCAGCACCAGAGGCGCCCACATCTGGCGCCGCGAACCACGAGCCCCGAAAAACAGCAGCGATGCCGCCACCGGAGTAAAGTGCCAGGCGTGCGGCAGGAAATTCAATGGACCCGCGAACGGCAGGAAACGGACGGCAATGGCGAGCAACACGAATAGATAGGGCAGCATGAGTACCTCGAGACTGAACTATTATTCTGGGCGCGGGAAGGCGGCTACGTCAAGCGGCGCGGAACAGTGTTTAAGACACTACCGGAACAATGGCGCGGCACGCCACACTGCGCGCGAGCTGGACAGCCGAGAGCGGCTGTCCCCACATGGGTATTTTGGGGCGCAAACCGAGCCGTCGAGATGTGCTCTAATTTCTACCCTGCCCCGGTTCCGGGGCCACTATTTTCTTCCTGCCCGAGCCGTAGACATCGCCGACGACGTGGAGATTGCGGTCGAGTTGAACGCCCGCGCCGAGTGGCCTGCGCGGTCCACCTTGGCGGCTTAGCAGGCTGGGCAACTGCACAAAGCGCAGATCCTGGAAATCCACCATGTATCCGCCTTCCGGCGGATCGAGCACCTCGGTTTCAGTGATCGGGTACTGCGCCCAGTCGAGGTACACGCGTCCGAGGTAGGACTTTTTCGCGGCCAGCGTGACCGGAGTTTCCTCGGGCTTGTAGCGGATTTCGAGATGGTCTTCAGGATCAACTTCCGGACCCAAAGAATCCACCGGGGCGAGGGCAAAGAAAGCAGGAGTCTCCACGACACCGTACCAGTGGAATGGATCAACCAGTGTGGGATACGCGGAAACGCGTAGCGGGTCCGCGCCCTGGTAGGTGCGGGCGGCAAGAGCGCTGACCGCACGCCGATGCTCGAAGTCGCGCAAGCCCCAAAGCACGACCACGCCGATCAGTGCGAGGGTTGCGGCGACGCGGCCTCGCGGTCCACGGTGACGGACGCCAACTTCTTTGTCAATCAGCGAGAAAAACGACGGAACGATCAATCCGAGCAGCAGGAAGCCGAACAGAACCGGCTCAAAGATGAAGACGATATCCCAGGAGTACCACTTCTCGGAAAATGGCCAGAACGGGCGCACACCGTAGTTATTGGTGAAATCGAGCAGGATGTGGGTGAGGCCGGCGAG
Organism: Acidobacteriaceae bacterium; assembly: GCA_003131585.1. Classification (GTDB taxonomy): domain Bacteria; phylum Acidobacteriota; class Terriglobia; order Terriglobales; family Acidobacteriaceae; genus Sulfotelmatobacter. The sequence continues at coordinate 69,288 of PKVW01000036.1, read as the reverse complement.
GCAGGCATAGAGGAAGAGCAGTCCCCAGCGCGGCGGGAGGTTCGGATCTTTCAACTTGCGTCCGCGCAGTCGCCAGATCAGATAGACGAAGCCGACTACCAGGGCGGCGTCGAGCGGGACTCCGAGGAAAGAGTGCGTGAATCCGCGATGATGAGCGAAGCCGAACGCCGGACCGCCGAAGCGGCCGAGGACGTCCAGATCAGGAGCCTCCGCGGCGAGAGTGAGCGTGGCTGTGGCCAGCGCCGTCTTGCGATTGAGTCCGGCGCGGCCCATGCACGCGCCGGCTAGGAAATGAGTGACGGGTTCCAAGTGGTCTGCAGGATTCTATTTGGTCAACGAAGTTACTTGGACGCGCACGGTGGCGTGAAGTCGCAAAACTTTCCTCGCCTGCTTTGAGCGCAAGTTGAACGGCCGCTGTCTCTATGCGCCACCGCGGCGATTTAGCGGGAAGGCGCCAATAATGTCAGAGCGTCCGGCACCACGGTGATTTCGGCCGGCAGCGTGCCAACCAGTTCGCCGTCGGCCTCGACATAGACCTTCGGCTTCGCCTGCTGCGGGCCACTGGTGGAGGCTGACGCACGCAGGTACTGGCACGAAACTCGCCCGCTGTACGCCAGTTCAATGCCCGGGACCTTCCAATTGCGCCGCAGCAATCCGCGCGTCACGTAGAGAAGATACGCAAGACGGCTCGCGGTGCGGCAGAAGAGCAGTCGCACATCGTCGCGCTCCAGAGAAGCTCCTGGAGCCAACTCCTGCAGCACTCCACCAAAATTGCAGATGCGCACGGCCATTAACTCCGTGACGTCGGCTCGCCGGGGTTCGTCCGAGCCGGTCTCGGCAAACTCAACCCGAAAGCGGGTCATGGGATGCGTGAACCAAAGCTGCCAGGCTTTTGCGTAGTAGGCTGCCATGCCCATGCGCTGCTTGGTCCCGGCGTGGAGCTTGTAGAAGAGGTGGGCATCCACTCCGGCCCCTGCCGCGATAATGAAGAAGCGCGTGCCGGGTTGGCGGTCGAGATCGAGATACTGTATGCGGCCCAGCGCAACCCGGCGGGGCGCAGCATGGAGAGCGGCGGCGGCCGCGGCGACGGGGTTCATAGGCAAACCGAGGTCGTGAGCCAGCGCGTTGGCCGTGCCCATGGGCAAAATCGCGAGGGCGACGGGCGACATTGCCAATACTTGCAAAATATTGTGGATGGTGCCGTCTCCGCCGCAGGCAAAGACCGTGTCACACCCGGCTAGAACAGCCTGCCGCGCCTGCTCCTCCGCATGCGCAGAAGAGCGGGTGAGGACGAGTTCGGCCTCGACGTTTGCGCCGCGAAGCAACGCGAGCACGGATTCCAACGCCGCTTGGCGCCGCACGCGGCTGCCGCCGGAGTCAGGGTTATAGAACAAAGCCGCCTTACGCATGGCCGGATCGAAGCTGGATTGTACCTGAGCGTCGTGCATAGAAGAGTGCAAGCAATCCGCTTCCGCCTATAATCTTTGCGATGGCTGAGGACGTCGGAAAAAAGATCGAATCCCTCCGCGAGAAGGTTCGACACCACGAATACTTGTACTACGTTGTGGACCATCCTGAGATCGGAGACGCCGAGTTCGACAAGCTGATGCAGCAGTTGAAGAACTTGGAGGCGGCGCATCCCCAGCTGATCACGGCGGATTCTCCTACGCAGCGGGTTGGAGGCAAGCCGCGCGCGGGCTTCGTCAAAGTGCCGCACTCTTCGCCCATGTTGTCGCTCGACAACACTTACAACGAGGAGGAACTGCGAGCCTGGGAACGCCGCGTGCACGAGCTCAGTGGGCGGACCGAGGTGGACTATGTTTGCGAGCTGAAGCTGGATGGCATGTCGCTGGCACTGATTTATGAAGATGGGAAGCTGATGCGTGGAATTACTCGCGGTGACGGAAGTGTGGGAGAGGACGTCACGCTCAACGTGCGCACCGTGCGCTCGGTGCCGCTTTCGATTCCAAGAGAAAAACTGAAGAAGGCCGGCATCCCAGCAGATTTCGAAGTGCGGGGCGAACTGCTCATGCCGCTTGCGGCCTTTAAGAAGACGAATGAAGAGCGCCAGAGCAAGGGGCTGTCCTTATTCGCCAATCCTCGCAACGCCACGGCGGGCACGGTGCGGCGGCTCGAATCCAAAGTGACGGCGGAACGGGGGCTCGACTACTTTCCCTACATGCTTTTGCGGGACGGGCGGACTCATTTTGACCGTCACTGGAAGAGGCTGGATGCGCTCGCCGCGGCCGGGTTCAAAGTCAACCAGAACCGCAAGCTCGTGCAAAACATCGACGACGCCTGGGCGTTCATCCAGGAATGGGAGGCGAAGCGCGATTCGCTGCCTTATGAGATTGACGGCATTGTCATCAAGGCCGATCGTACCGCATTACAGGACGAACTTGGGTTCACGGGGAAAGCTCCGCGATGGGCGATTGCTTACAAGTATGCTGCGCGGGCTGGGATCACGCGACTGGAAGGCATCCGGGTGCAGGTGGGGCGCACCGGCAAGCTGACGCCGGTCGCTGGGCTCGTCCCGGTTCCGATTGGCGGAACGATGGTTGCGAACGCCACGCTGCATAACATGAACGAGATCGATCGTCTGGGTGTAAAGATTGGTGACTGGGTGCGAGTCGAGCGTGGCGGCGATGTGATTCCCAAAGTCGTGGAGGTGATCAAGGATGACGAGGATCATCCGCGCGGGCATAAGAGCTTTCACATGCCGGAGAAGTGTCCCGTCTGTGGGACCAAGGTGGTGCGAACCGAGGGCGAAGTGGACTACCGCTGCGTTAATGCGAACTGTCCGGCCAAGCTGCGCGAGACCGTTCTGCACTTCGCTTCGCGGGGAGTGATGAATATCGATGGCATGGGAGATGCGCTGGTAACCCAGCTTACCGAGCGCGGGCTGGTAAAGAACGTCGCGGATATCTACAAGCTGACGAAAGACGACCTGCTCAGCCTGGAGCGCATGGGCGACAAATCCGCACAGAACATTCTCGAAGAGATCGAAGCCTCGAAGAAGCTGCCGCTGGAGCGGGTCATCTATGGCCTCGGCATTCGGATGGTTGGCGAGCGCACGGCGCAATTCTTAGCCGAGCATTTTGGGTCGATGGAGGCGCTGGAGAGCGCTGGAGTCGAGGAACTGCAAGATGTGAATGAAGTCGGTCCGCGCATCGCTGAGAGCATTGTGGAATTCTTCAGCATCGCGGCCAATCGCAAGCTGGTCGAGCGACTGGGCGAGGCGGGGCTTACGCTAACGGGCCAGAAAAAGCAGCGCGGAACGAAGCTCGCCGGCAAAACGTTTGTGCTGACGGGGACCCTGGCGCACTTCACGCGCGATGAAGCCAAGAAGATGATCGAGGATGCGGGCGGGAAAGTAACCGGCTCGGTCAGCAAGAAGACGGATTACGTGGTTGCGGGGGCGGATGCCGGGTCGAAGCTGGATAAGGCGAAGGAATTCGGCGTGAAGGTGATGGACGAAAGAGAGATGGAAGATATCGTCGGGGGCTAGAGGTTTTCCTTCTCCAAAGCTTTCGTCATCCTCCTCCAGGTCTCGTCCAGCGTCTCCGGCAGAACCCGCGTCTCGCAGACCACTGACACGAAGTTCGCATCGGCGACCCAGCGGGGCAGGACGTGCATGTGGATGTGTCCGGCGATGCCGGCGCCGGCGGCTTTGCCGATGTTCATGCCCAGGTTGATGCCGTCGGGGTGGTAAAGTTCGCGCAGGACGGACTCCATGCGCTGCGAAAGCCGCATCATTTCGCTGGCGGCTTCTGACGGGAGCTTTTGCAGTTCGTCCAGGTGCGCGTAGGGAACGATCATCACGTGTCCGGGCGTGTACGGATAAGTATTCAAGATGACGAAGCAATGCTCGCCGCGATGCACGATGCGGGCTTTAGCGTCGTCTCCCGCCTTCACGGCGTCGCAGAATACGCAGGTGGGCCGCTTTTCCACGCTTGAGACGTAGGCGTAACGCCACGGGGTCCAGAGGTAATCCATAGCAAAGGGCAGCGTAGCAGATGGGCGGCGCATGGCAAAACTGGAAAGCCATTTCGAGAATGCGGCGCGACGGCAAAGTGGCGGATCATCCAGGGAGCTGAAGCCAAGATGGATTCTGGAGCCTTAGGCGGCGCTGAAGCGCCGCTCTTTCACCCGTCGCCGGCAGATTGAGACACTCCCGTAACCTGCGCGAGATTTGGGTTTGACACTGTTTGTGAGGCGTTGCTATAGTCGAAGTGTTCCACTGGACGCGGGTTTCTGTAAAACGTCCGGCAGCTGGGATTGTCCAAGCTCACTCGCCAGGGTGAGCCCACCACAACCAAACGACTCACTCCAGCAGTCCGCCACGCAGCCCCGCATCCCCCCGCACCGAGTGCGAGGTTCAGCAGAGAGGCATGACTTTGTTCGACGAAACCACAACCCACAACTCCGAATCCGCCACCGCCGTCGTAACCGAAGCAGAACCGACGGCAACCGAACCCACCTTGACCGAGCAGAGCTTGACTGAGCAAAATCACGCTTCGGTCGCAACCGCCGCTTCCATTGCCGCTTCGGCCGCCGCTTCCACGGAGGAAGCGCCGCATCCGGCGCCCGCGGAGGACGACAAACACGGCGGCGAAGACTTCGCTTCAGCGCTTGAGACCTTCACCACCGAAACCGAAGAGGCCGTGGGAGAAGACCGGGTCATCAAAGGCACGGTGCTGAAGCTTACTGCGACGCATGTGGTGGTCGACATCGGCACCAAGTCGGAAGGCATGTTACCGCTCTCGGAGGTGCTCGATCACGAGGGCAATCCGAAAGTGAAGCCCGGCGATGAAATCGAGGTGATGCGGGAGAAGGGGCAAACCGAGGAAGGCTACGTCAACCTCTCGCACCAGAAGGCGGCCCGCCTTCACGCGTGGGACGAGGTGGAAAAAGCGCATCACGAGAAAAGGCCGATTAAGGCGGTAGTAATTGAGCGCACCAAGGGCGGCCTGACGGTCGATATCCTGGGCGCGCGGGCTTTCCTGCCCGGCTCGCAAGTGGATCTGCGGCCCATCCGGAATCTGGACGGCATGAAGGGCCAGACCCTCGAAGTTACGGTCATTAAGGTCAACAAGAAGCGCGGCAACATCGTGGTCTCGCGCAAGGAATTGCTCGAAGGCGAGCAGAACGAGAAACGCAGCAAGACCCTCGAACATCTGGAAGAAGGGTCCGTCCTAACGGGAGTGGTGAAGAACCTGACCGAGTACGGCGCTTTCGTGGATCTCGGGGGGCTGGACGGTTTGCTGCACATCACCGATATGTCCTGGGGCCGGCTCACGCACCCGCGCGATTTAGTCAATGTCGGCGACCAGATTCAGGTGAAGGTGCTGAAGTACGACAAAGACAAACAGCGCGTTTCCCTGGGCTTCAAGCAGTTGACGCCCGATCCCTGGCTTGATGCCGAGCACCGCTATCCGGTAAGCGCGCACGTCTCCGGGCGGGTGATCAGCGTGACCGACTACGGAGCTTTCGTCGAACTGGAGCAAGGGATCGAAGGCCTGGTGCACGTCAGCGAAATGACGTGGTCGAAGCGCATGAAGCATCCTTCCAAGCTGGTCAACGTGGGCGATGAGGTGGACTGCGTGGTGCTCAATGTGAATCCCACGGAGCGGCGCATCTCTCTTGGTATGCGGCAACTGGCGGCGAATCCCTGGGATGCGCTGCACGATAAATACCCCGTGGGCATGACCGTGGAGGGCCGGGTGCGCAACCTGACCGATTTCGGCGCGTTTATCGAAATCGAGGATGGCATCGACGGCCTGGTGCACGTCAGCAATCTGAGCTGGACCAAACGCGTGAAGCACCCCTCCGAGGTGCTGAAGAAGGGTGATCGCGTGAAAGCCGTGGTGCTGGCCATTGAACCCGACAAACGTCGGCTGTCGCTTGGGGTAAAGCAGCTTCAGCCCGATGTTTGGGAAACTTTCTTCGAGACGCATCATGTCGGCGACGTGATGCACGGCAAAGTGCTGCGCGTGGCCGCGTTTGGCGCGTTCGTCGAGATCGCCGAAGGCGTGGAGGGTCTGTGCCACAAGTCGGAAGCGATGGACGGAAACGGACAGCCGCAGCATCTTGAACCCGGCGTGGAGCACGACTTCAAGATCATCAAGATGAGTGCGGAAGAAAAGAAGGTAGGACTCAGCATCCGCGCCGTTGGCGAAGAGGCTTCCCGCACCGAGGTCGAGGCTTACAAGCAACCTGTCTCCAGCACCAGTTCGACCATCGGCGAACTGATCTCATGGAAGCGCGCCAGCAACGAAAACAACTAGACTACTCTGTCATCCTGAGCGCAGCAGCAGCTTCGCGATTAGCGACTGCTACGGAGTCGAAGGATCCCTACCTCGCCACTGCTGCGGTTTGGTCTCACCCGCCCCGCTGTTCTAGAATCATTCGTTTGCCTTTAGTCATCTCTTCTTACTGAGGACGATTCCTTTGCCAGAAACCACTTACGACGTCGCCATCATCGGCAGCGGCCCCGCTGGCTATACTGCCGCCATCCGAGCGGGCCAGTGGGGTCTCAAAACAGCACTCATCGAAAAAGATGGATTCCTCGGCGGCACCTGCCTTCACGTGGGCTGTATTCCGACCAAAGCTCTGCTCTTCAATGCCGAACTCTGGGACCACCTCAAAGACGCCAAGGAATTTGGCATCGAAGGCGTGGACGCGCGCAAGCTGAACTGGGCTGCGGTCCAGGATCGCAAGTCGAGGATCGTGGCCAAGCACGCCAAAGGCCTCGAGTTTCTGATGAAGAAGAACAAAGTTGAGACCGTGAAGGGCTACGGAAAGCTGACGGGTTCGGCGCAAAACGGTCTGCACACGGTGGAAGTCGTGAACGATGGCAAAGCCAGCCGTCTCAAGGCGAAGAACGTCATTCTCGCCACTGGCTCGGAAGCTCGCATGTTGCCCGGGCTTGAGACCAACGACCGCATTCTTACCAACATCGAGATTCTCAGCCTGAAAGAGATGCCGAAGTCGCTCGTCATTGTTGGCGCGGGAGCCGTAGGGGTGGAGTTCGCGTCGATCTATCGCTCTTTCGATTGTGAAGTCACCATCGTCGAAATGCTGCCACGGCTTGTTCCCGTTGAAGATGAAGAAGTCTCCAAGGAACTGGCGCGCGTATTCCGCAAGCGTGGCATCAACTTCCACACCAGCGCGAAGGTCGACAAAGTTGAGAAGACGAAGGCTGGCGTTTCCATGAGGATCACGGTCGACGGGAAGCAACGGAAGATCGACGCCGAGAAAATTCTGATCGCGGTAGGCCGCAAGCCACGCACCCACAACATCGGCCTGGAGCGTACCAAGATTAAGCCGGACCGCGAATTCATCAAGACCGATTCCTGGATGCAGACTGCCGAACCCGGCGTTTACGCCGTCGGCGACATCGTGCTGGGCTCGCCGCAACTGGCGCATGTGGGCGCAATGGAAGCGATTGTGGCCGTGGCCAAGATCGCGGGCAAGCCGGGCAAGCCCATCAACCCTGAACACATTCCTGGAGCCACGTATTGCCATCCGGAAATCGGCAGCGTCGGCCTCACTGAAACGAGAGCCCGCGAAGCCGGATACAACGTGAAAGTCGGCAAATTCCCTTTCACCGCGAACTCGCGCGCCTCCATCGTCGGCCAGCACGAAGGCTTCATCAAGATTGTGTCGGACGCCGACTACGGCGAGATTCTCGGCGTGCACATCATTGGCCCGCAGGCCACGGAACTGATCGCCGAAGCCGTCGCCGCCATGGAACTCGAAGCCACTGTCGAAGACTTGATGTGGACCATCCACGCCCACCCGACTCTGGCCGAAGCCATGCTGGACGCGGCAAACAGCGTGTACGGGATCGCGATTAACGCCTGAACCTGTATGGCCACGAATTCACGCAGATGAACACGGATAAAAAACCGAATGCTGTCATCCCGAGCAAAGCGAAGGATCTATGTCTTCCTCCGCGTCTCCTGTACCTCTGTGGTGAAATGGTTCACGTTTTGCTCCGTATGAATCCGCGCAAGTCCGGGGCGGTTTGAATTTGATCTCCCTAGTCCAACTTGGCACCGTCGACTACGCCACCGGGCTGCGCCTGCAGCAGCAGTTCGTCGACCTGCGCAAAGAGGAAAAAATCGGAGACGTTCTCCTCCTACTCGAACATACACCGGTCATCACTCTCGGACGCAACGCCAAAGCAGCCAACGTCATCGCCTCGCCTGAACTCCTCAAGAAACTCGGCGTCGAGCTTTTCGAATGCGACCGTGGCGGCGACGTCACCTTCCACGGCCCCGGCCAGATCGTCGGCTATCCCATCTTCGACCTGCGCGGATTCGCCACGCCCGACGGAAATCGCAAGACGCTCGGCGTCGTCGAATTCGTCCGCCGCCTAGAAGAAGTATTGATCCGCGCCTGCGCCGACTTTGCGATCCCGACGAAACGCATTCAGTGTGTAACCGGCGTCTGGACCAATCCCAACCCTTTGTCATCCCGAGCGGAAGAGAACGATTCGCAGAATCGTTCTCTGAAGTCGAGGGACCTGCTTTCTGCTGGTGCTGTGCATGCAGCCGAAGCCAAGATCGCGGCCATCGGAGTCCACATCTCCCGCTTCGTTACCTCGCACGGCTTCGCCCTCAACGTCAACACGGACATCAGCTACTTCAACCTGATCATCCCCTGCGGCATCACGACAAAGCCGGTCACCTCGATGCAGCAGCAACTCGGCAAGCCCCTCGACCTGAACGCGGTTGCCGAATCCATCTCCCGCAACTTCGGCGTAGTGTTTTCGAGCCAAATGCTCTGGGTTGAGACGCTCGATGCACTGCTCGGCCACACTGTCGGTGTCCCGATGAAGCCGCCCGCCGAACTCCGCGAACTGCACCACAAAGAAGATGGCACGACTTGGACGTAGCGCCGGCGTCTCGCCGGCTGTCGCCAGGGCATCTTGCCATCGCTCACGGGAGGTAAACATGCTTGCGACACTCTCCCTAGCCCAATCTGCCACTCTGCGATAGCATTAATCAATTGCGCTCGCAGCGCAGGCCTCCACCATGGCGATCAAGAAAAAGAGCTCAAAGCATAGCTCCAACTCCAACGGCAACCGCGGGCGTAACGGGCCCTCTCGATCCAGTCCCGACCGCACCGATCTCCGCACCTACTCCATCCCTGATACGCGCCTCGAGCATCCCGATCTCACCGTCCGTCAAGTGATAGAGAAAGACAAAGACGGCGCCGAGCACATCCGCTACGAAGTCACCGGCAACCTTAACGCTCCGGTCCCTCCAATCCGCGACTCCAAGTATCTCGACAAGAAGCAGTGCATCGAGATCTATCGCTACATGCTGCTCAACCGCAAAATGGAGACGGCCCTCGAAAACCTTTACAAGCAGGGCAAGGTCGTCGGCGGAGTCTACTTCGGACTCGGCCAGGAAGCCTGCTCCTGCGCCTCCGCCTACGCTCTCGACAAAGACGACTGGTTCGCGCCCATGATCCGCAACCAGGGATCGCTGCTGGTGCGCGGCTTTCGCGCCAGTGACACCATGATGCAGTACATGGCCAAGGCCGATTCGCCCACCCGCGGCCGCGACGGCACCTCGCACTTCGGCGACATCGAAAAGCGCAACATGGTCTCGCCTATCTCCATGCTCGGCGATCTCATCCCTGTCATGGCCGGCGTCGCACTCGGCGCGCGTCTCCAGGGGCGCAACCTCGCTGTCATGACCTACATCGGCGACGGCGGCCAGTCCACCGGGGTTACCTATGAAGGCATCAACTTCGCCGCCGTGCAGAACCTTGGCCTCGTGCTTTTCGTCGAAAGCAATCTCTGGGCCTACTCCACGCCGTCAGAAATTCAGTACCGCTGCAAAGACCTCGCCGAACGCGCCATCGGATACGGCATCCCCGGCGTGATCGTCGACGGCACCGACGCCTGCCAGGTCTATGACGCCGCACACGAAGCCGTCGAGCGCGCCCATCGCGGCGAAGGCCCCACCATGATCGAAGCGAAAATGATGCGCATGAAAGGCCATGCCATCCACGACGCCGCCGCGTATGTGCCGAAGCCCATGTTCGACTTCTGGAAGAAGCGCGACCCGATCGCGCGCTTCGAGAATTATCTGGTGAAAGAAAAGAAGTGGCTGACCGCGAAGGAGAACGCGGAATTGATTGCCGAAGTCGAGCGGGTGATCGAAGCCGAGCGCGAGATCGCGGTGAACTCTCCAATGCCGACGCCGGAATCAGCGGAGGGCGGCGTCTTCTGCGAAGACGGGTGTCACGAGATCAAGCCGAAGTATGGGATGCCGAAGGTGAAGAAGGGAACGGGCGGCTTCAAGGAGACCGAAGCCGCAGTCCATTTGAAGTGAAGATGAATTCATCCGCAAATGTACGATGTCGGTTACGGTTGCGAGACGTCGCTCCTTTGCTGTTCATAGGCGTGCTTTGTGTTTCGGTCACATCTCAGGCACAGACGAAAAGCGACCAGGACCCGACAGTCATCCCAAAGAATCAGAGGGTCTCGATTGAGTTCGAGAGCTTCGACAAAGAACAGGGAACCATAAAGTTGAGGCTGCATAATTGGACCGCTTGGGACATACGAATCCCGGTCGAGATGAACTTTCCTGGCAAAGCAAATGGTCTCGAGATTGTAAAGTCCGCGAAGGCTCACCCTGACGGGGCCGAAGCGCCAGTGCGGTATTACCTGGAAGAACATGACCCCGGCCCGTGGATGCAGATGACCGACGCGTCCGGGCGCAAGTCCCCGCCTGACGAACCTAAACATCCGCCGGTCCCAAAGTTCCAGCGAGTTGATTTCATGACCGAATGGTGGATTCCAAAGAACCAGAGCATCGTGTTCGAGGTACCCAAAGAGCACATGGCCCGAAATATCGAACTCTATGTCTATCTCAGATATGAATGGGAAAATTTAGGAACTGAGGTTCTGGACGGGCCGGTCCATCTCGTTTATTTTCGCGGCATCGATTTACCGAAGAAGATTCAGGCAAAGATCGAATAAACCATGCAATCCCACCTATCTCGAAGCCATCCGTTGGCGTTTCGTTTTAGTTTGCCCCAACATTCGGAGGTCGGAGATAGGGATCACCGCCACAAACGGTTTGCCATATCGAGTGATGACAATCCGCTCGCCGCGCTCGACACGATCGAGCAGTTTGCTGAAGTTGCGACGCGCGTCGGTGTCTGACATGGTTGATCTCATAGGCTGATCTTCGGCAAGAAAAGAAATAGCTTTATCCGTCATAATCCCTGTAAATCCGTGGCAAAGAAGTTTTGGAATTTAACCCTATGCAACTCACCTACCTCGAAGCCATCCGCCAGGGAATCTGGGAAGAAATGGACCGTGATCCCTCCGTCTTCTGCCTTGGCGAAGACATCGGCATCTACGGCGGCGCGTTCAAAGTTACCGACGGTCTCATCGACCGCTTCGGCCCCGAGCGCGTCATCGACACGCCCATTGCCGAATCCGCCATCGTAGGCGCGGCCTTCGGAGCCTCGCTCACCGGCGTGCGCCCCGTCGCCGAATTCCAGTTCATGGACTTCATCGGCTGCGCCTTCAACCAGATCAGCAACATGGTTGCGAAGACGCATTATCTCTGGGGCGCGCCCGCTCCGCTCGTGCTGCGCGGCCCCAGCGGCGGATACGTCCACGGCGGCCCCTTCCACTCGCAGAATCCCGAGATGTGGTTCGTCCACAATCCCGGCCTGAAAGTAATCTGCCCGGCCACGCCTTACGACGCCAAAGGCCTGATCAAAGCCGCCATCCGCGACAACAATCCCTGCATCTTCTTCGAGCACAAATATCTCTACCGCCGCATCAAGGGCGAAGTTCCCGCAGAGGATTACGTCGTCCCCATCGGCAAAGCGAACATCGTCCGCGAAGGCCGCGATCTCAGCATCATTACTTATGCAGCGATGGTTCATACCGCGCTGGAAGCCGCCGAGGTCTTGAGCAAAGAAGGAATTGATCTGGAGATCCTCGACCTCCGTACTGTCTCGCCGCTTGATCGCGAAGCCATCGCGCAGACCGTGAAGAAAACTAACAAGGTCATCATCCTGCACGAGCATTCCCGCACCGGAGGCCTGGCCGGTGAAATCGCCGCCATCATCAACGAGGAAGCCTTCGACGATCTCGACGGCCCCATCGTCCGCATCGCTGGTCTCGACTCCGCCGTCCCGTTCTCTCCGCCGCAGGAAGAGCACTACTTGCCCAAGGTGAGCGACGTGATCCGCGAGGCGCGCCGCCTGAAGGCATATTGAGCGCGCGTATCGACAGCCGCCTGGACCCAAAACTAGCCTCCCACCCACTCTTTCTGCCACAATAGTCCTTCCGGAGGCGATCCATGGGCAAATTCTTTCTCGGCGTTATCGTCACCCTTCTCGTACTCGCGCTCGGCGCACTCGGCTTCGCCATGCTGGGCTTCTTTCCCACCAACGCGAACGCAGCTCCGCCTCACCTCGAGCACCGCATCGCAAACACTGCCCTCGATGCATCCATGGAACGCCACGCTCCTCGTGTCACCAACCCTGTGCCTCCCAACGACCAGAACCTTGAAGATGGCATGAAGCTTTACAGCATGAACTGCGCCCTCTGCCACGGCGACCTTGACCGCAAGCCCTCCTCTCTCGCCAACTCCTTCTACCCGCCCCCTCCCAATCTTGTCTCCGATCCGCCCGACGACCCCGAGTGGCACATCTTCTATGCCATCCGCACCGGCGTCCGCTACACCGGCATGCCCTCGTGGGAAAAAACTCTAAGCGAGCAAGACATGTGGAAGATCACCAGCCTCCTCTCGCACATGGAAAAGCTTCCGCCCGCGGTTCAGGACTACTGGAAGACCACTTTCGGCGTGGCTCCGCCAACCGGCGATGCGGGCAAAGACGCACACTAGCACTACAAGGACTGGCGCTCTCGGTTCGGGATAAGACGGAGAACCGAGGCCTATGAAGAGAGCAGCGGCGACATTCACTACCGCACATTGCCCACCTCCCCACCCCAACTCCCCCACCCGCTATAATGTTCGTTTGCGTCCGGCCCTCTGTCCCGAACAATGGGGCCGCGTGGAAGGAAATCATGCCGACTGACATCATCATGCCCCAGATGGGCGAATCCATTGTCGAGGGCACTATTACCAAGTGGCTGAAGAAACCTGGCGATAAGATTCAGCGCGACGAGCCTCTCTTCGAGATCTCCACCGACAAGGTCGACGCAGAAATTCCCGCCCCCGCCTCCGGAGTCCTGCAGGAGATCAAAGTCTCCGAGGGCACAACGGTCGGGGTGAACACGGTAGTCGGTACGATTGCCGCCGACGGCGAAGCCCTCGCGCCCTCGAAGCCCGCGGCACCGGCCGCTTCAACACCGGAAAAGCCAGCCCCGGAAAAACCAGCTCCAGAAAAGCCAGATCCAGAAGCGAAAGAAGAGAAGAAGCCCGCCGCGGCAGCGAGGCCCGTGGCAACTGCCAGCGTTCCGCCGGCGCATGAGGCAACCCAAGAAGACGAAGCCCGCTCATCGCCGCTGGTCCGTAAGATCGCCCGCGAGCACGGTGTCAGTCTCTCGCGGATTTCCGGCACCGGCCTCGGCGGCCGCATCACCAAGCAGGACATCATGGCCTTCATCGCACGCCCGTCTTCGGCCCCGACCGCTCCGCCGGCACTTGCGCAGCAGCCTGCAGCGATCGCTTCTCGTCCCGCCGCTTCGCCCGCTCCCGCCGCCTATCCCGGAGACCTCGTTCCCTTGACCAACATGCGCAAGATCATCGCCCAGCGCATGATCGAGTCGCGCCGCACCAGCGCCCACGTCCACTGCATGTACGAAGTGGATTTCACCCGCATCGTTACCCTGCGCGCCAAACACAAGAGCGGATTCGAGCAGCGTCACGGCGTCCGCCTTACCTTCATGCCGTTCTTTGTGCGCGCCGCGATCATCGCCGTACAACAGTTCCCCATCGTCAATGCCTCACTGGAAGCCGAGAGCGTCCGCTACCACCGTCACATCAACGTGGGAATCGCCGTCGCCCTCGACTGGGGGCTCATCGTGCCCGTCCTGAAGAATGCCGGTGACCTCAACTTCCTCGGCTTGCAACGCGGCATCACGGACCTGGGCGAGCGTGCCCGCAGCAAGAAGCTCAAGCCTGAAGACGTTGAAGGTTCCACTTTCACCGTCACCAACCCCGGCCAGTTCGGCGCCGTCTTCGGTCTGCCCATCATCAATCAACCGAACTCCGCCATCATGGGCGTGGGCGGCATTACCAAGCAGCCTCTGGTCATTACCGATAAGGAAGGCAACGATTCCATCGCCATCCGCTCGGTCGTTCACCTGACGCTCGGCTACGATCACCGCCTCATCGACGGCGCCGTCGCCGACCAGTTCATGGCCTTGGTCAAGAAGACGCTGGAAAACTGGAGTGAGGAGATCGGCTAGCCTTCATCGAGCGGAAGTCTCGGTTCTTGTGGCCGATGGCTGCTTGCACCATGTGGAGGCATTCAAGCATTCCACCGTGCCATCGATAATCTTTGAAATGCCGTCCCTGAACTTGTCCGGCTCGATGATCTCCCGCGCCGCCACGGCGTCCGTCATGGCCAGCGCATTCTGCAGGAACGACATTGCCGCATCCTTCTTCTCAGCTCCCGGCTTGTTGCCGAAGAGCCCTTCAATTCCGTTCACCAGCGCCGGAACAAACGCAATCCCCCGCAGCAATTGAGACAGAAAGTTCATCGTAGTCCTCCTTGAAATTGTTCTTTCATGCACACTTCGACGATTCTCTGGACTCACCAAAACGAGTCCACCGTGCCTGAACCTGATTGTTTCGGGAAGTGAAACGGGAAACCGAACTCAGAACTGAATTCCAGAAGCAGCTATTTTAGCCAGTACTTATGCAGCGCGATTGCCGCGCTGATCGCCGCGCTGATCGCTCCATTCACCATTCGGTTATGAACGCTGTTGCGTAGGTCGTTTCGTTCCAGCACCGCAACCTTGTCCTCCGCCATCTTCATGCGCCCCGGCTGCCCGTTACCCACCAGCGCATCCATTTTCGTCTCTAGCCGTCCCAGTTTGTCTAGCACCTCTCGCTGGAACTCGTTGTCGATCGTCCTTAGCGCCAATTCTCTATCGCTGATTCCCATGACCCATGTCCCTTCATTCTCAGAGTTCCTCACAGCGGATAGTCAATGTGCAATGCCGCCGAATATCGCGAATATCGCGGCGGTGACGAACTGTCATACAGCCGCAGAAAGTAATTCTGTGTCCGCGCCAGCCGTGGCAGACTAAACGCCTGCGTGCTGAACCGTCCCAACAGATTGCGATCGTTCGCCTGCCCCCAGCCGTAGTCGTGTTCCCGAACCTCGATGCCGTACCCGCCGGACGGCGCAAGCCCGGCATCTACCTGCACCGTCGTCGACGTAACCTCTGTAATCTGCGCCTCCGTCAGGTTCGCCTGGTAGTAAGCGCCGACTTGCGTCGTTTGCAGCAGCGGAGGCATATCTTGCAGAGGGATCGTCTTCGCACTCGATTGGTACTCAATGCCCAACGGCGCCGCCACATCGTTCGCAAACCCAATCGTGTAGAATCCGCGATCGTCTGCCGGATCGGCGATTTGAATTTCTACCTCTCGCACAATTGCCGTGAACGACGCGCCCCGCGACGGCACATTCACCGCAATCATATCGCCCGGGAAGATGTCCCCTGCCGCACCCGGCAAAAAATCGCTCCACGTCTCGTAGGTTCCTGACCACGCAACTCCCGTGGCATCATCCAGAATCGCCAGGGCTGCATTTTCGCAATCCGCATCGGTACGCGCACCCGGAGTCTTCGCCACCCGCACCGCGCCTCTCGTTCCGTCGTCTGCGCCGTTCTGCAGGGAAGCCACACTCGCCCCATCCTGCACCTGCGCCACCGCGCGTCCATACCCTCGATAGCTCGCCACAATCAGTTCATTCAAAGCTGGTACATACGCCGGATAGAAATCCAGCGAAGGCGAGCTCGTGATCTCGCATTCTGCCCCGTCCGAAAGTGCGCCCACCGGTTGCGTCACATAACTCGCACTCGGCAGCGCCGTTCTCACCTCGGCCAGCGAAATGTGTGCGGCATAGGTGTAGGCGATGCTGCACTGCACGTTCGCCGCGTTCACTAGCGCATACGCGCACAATCCGGGGGCGTTCGCAAGCACATCGTCGTATAAGACAGTCGCGGGCGCCACCAGCGTCGCCGGATTGCTCGGGTCGATGTCATGAACTTCCAGCACCACGCGCACATCCGCTGGTACGGCCGCGCCTCCCCACCCGCTGCCCGCCGGATGCGCCGACGAATGAAACGTCTCTTGCGCGCGGTACACCTCCATCGAATACAGATACGTCGTCAGGACATACCGGTGTCCCGCGGTAGTCGCCATCACAGGCCCCGTGACTGATCCATTGATCAGCGCCTGAATGGTCGACCCCGCGCCGGACGGCACGATCTGAAATCCCGCCAAACATCCCGCTGCCGAGATCGCTCCCGCATACAACCCGCCCAGCACTCCCTGCGACGCACCCGTGAAGCTTACATCCCCGTGCTGCAACTCCAGCGCCCCGCCTAGTTCAATCTTTTCGATGAAGCCCACCGTGGTCTGCCCGTCTGCACCGGTCCCGCCCGCAATCTGCAACGTCTGCGCCACCACCGAAACCGCTGCCGACGGATCGTTCACTAACCACGTCGTCGGATCAAGACTCGATCCCAGATACTGCTCGTCAATCAAGGCAGGTTTAGCCTGCGCGAACGGCTTCTGCGACAGATAGAACTTCAAACTCAGCCCATCCCCCACAAAATAGTCTCGTACATAAGCCTGCGGCTCGTCCTGTCCAATCACCGTCAGATCATTTACCAGCAGGTTTGGACTGTTTAGCCACAATCCCTCCGGTGAGAAGTTCGCATCGCTCTCATTCAGCGGATACGTGGCTGCTCCTACCGGTGCCAGGATCAGCGCTCCATTCATCGCGCGGAAGCTCGCCCGCGCGGCGAGTGCAAGTTCCGCCGCATGAAACGAAAAGCTTTTCTGCGGGTTCACTGCATACGTAGCGAGCGTGTCCACGTCCTGCACCGCGCTGGTGTTGAACCATCCCGGCAACAAATCCTGCGCCAGCTGCCGGAGCGCGTCACCCGCGCTCCGGTCCACGAAAGGGGATCGGTTCGGCAGCGCCTTCTGATCGAGCAGAACCTCGTCGCTCTGTGCCGCCACGTTGTAGCGATACACCGGACCCTGCTCTCCCCGGCCCAGATATTCGTACTGCGGAGCTGCGGTCACATACCCCGTGAACACATCGCTCCCGTTCGTTTTACCCAGGATCACCCTTGCCCCCGTCAGCGGAATGACAAAGCCGGGCGAATTTGCCACCAGACTGAACTGCAACTCCGCCGGCTGACTGAGCTTGCGTTCGACCCTGGGCGGCTTGGTTCCGTCCAATGTTACGGTATAGTCTTGCGGCCCTTGCCCTTGAAGATTGTCGATGGTTAGATTCATTTCGGATCTGGCTTGCTACCTTTCCCGCGGGCGACACAACCTCATTCGCCTGCAAAACTTCATCCGCTGCAGATCGCTAGCGCATGGCACTCGGGTTGGCGAAACACCGTGCGTCTCGCGAATGGCTCCGTTTGTCGGTCTGACGCCGAAGCTCCGTCCGCCTTCAATACACTGCCGCCATCGCCGCCGGAAAGTAACTTCGATAGCACAAGACTGTTTGCCCGTCGTTGGTGTCCGTGAACGGCAGCGCGATGAACGCCGCATGCAGCCCCACCGACGTCAGCGGTCTTGCGATTTCCGCGAAATCCTCCCGGAGAAATTTCTGCGACGAACCCCTCGCGCTATTCCCTTGTGTGTTCGCCGTCGTACTCGCCTTCGCTCCGCCTCCACTCTTAGGCGATTTCAATCCCGCGCCAGACTTCAAGCTCACGCCGCCCGGCCCTGCCCCGGGATTCGGACTCAACCGAGGATAGTAGAAGCAAACACGCCCGCCGGACTCCGCTTCGGCCACAAACAGCGCCGACCATTCCTGGAAGAACGATCCTCCCTCTCGGTCCACGAATGCGGCCACCACTTGCGCGGACGCTCCCGTCGCTGGCGCTCCTGCGAGCAGGGGTTGGACCAGTATCACCGAGGTCGCCGTCACTTCCACCACGCGCCCCACGTTGAACGTCACCCTCCGGACATAATTCAGATCGCGGTTTACCGCGGCTGCATTGCTTACGTAAGCCGCCGAGATCCCCGATCCCACGTATCCAATCTGCTGCTGGTAGTCCACATCCACGGCGACTAGATTTCCTGGCACAAATCCATTCACGGCGCCCGCGCCAAACACAAGCTGGCTCGCCGTCGAACCTGCCAACACCGCTACTCCCGGGATGGGCGTTCCCCCCGAAGGTGCCGGTGTCGCGCTTGGAGTAGTCGCCAGCACGTTCATGTGTTCCGATCCGCCTGCCAGCGCCATCTGCAATTTGCCCCACTCCCGGAAGTCGAACTCCACCCTCGCCTCGATCGGCCCTCGGAACTGCACCCCGGGCAGCGCATTCGTTCCGGATCGCACCACATCCGTCGGCGTGTCGGAGTATCGCTCGAAACCTTCGATCCAGCCCAAATCTAGCCACGGGACTGGCGGCGAATCGAGCGCGAACAACCCACTCGCCGCTGGATCAAAAATCGTTGGTGTCTCTGTTGCTCGATTCACGGGCGCAAAGTATGCCCGTATTTGTCGTGTCACCGGAACCATCGCCGGGCGCACCGGAGAAGTGCTCATAAAAGCGTTACCTCCGAGAAGAAGAAAACGGTAAGCCGCACCATACGTTCCACGCGCTCGTCCGGATGCCGTTCTGCGTTGTCCTCCACGCCACTTGCTCTCGTCTCTTCGAACGCAGGCTGATTCCAGAACACGCTCGTACCCAGGTCCGCGCTGGGTGACTGCGTGTAGTCGTACTTCTCTGCATTCGGAGGCTGGCAGATTCCGAGCAGCTCGTCATCGAGTTGTCCCAGCACGCGCCCGCGATCCACCATGCTTTGCACTGTTCCCAATGTGTAATACGAAATCACGCATTCCAAGCTCATCAGTGCGGCGTCGCCGGCATGCCCGTCCACGACGTCTGCCCGCCCCCACTCGATGTAGAACGTATTCGGCTGCGGCTCCGCCGACGAGGGCGGCAGGTTCTCCACCACCAGCACGGCTGGCACGGTCGCGCCGTTGATGGTCACCGTCCGCGACGGATTCAATCCCGCCAGCCTCTGCTGCAGCGCAAGAAAAAAACTGTCTTTGGCAAATTGCATGAAAACCAGCTCCTAGCTGTTAGCTCGTAGCCTCTAGTTGAAAACTCCAGCTTGAAAAGTTTTTGTCCTGTGGAACTGTAATGATGAGTCTCCTGCCGCTTTGTGTCGGGATTTGTCTCATTGCTTGCGTCGAAGCCGCACAATCCAGAAGCCGCGCACTAGAAGCTAGAAGCTGATAGCTTCCTTCACTCCACCGCCGTCACCACATAGAAATATGCCGTTCCCGCGAAATTCTCGGTCACGACCGCCTCGATATGAAAGAGATCGCCGTCGTATACCAACCCCAGGGCGGCATTGAACAGATCCTCCGCCGACCCCATCCCGAGTGTGGGCAACTGCACCTCAATCGCCGAAGCGGGCAGCGTAAACTCGATTCTTCGTCTCGGTCCCAAATTGCCGGTCGGCAGGTTGTGCGCCACTACTGGAGCGACGATGACTTCTTGCACTCCCGGATCGACCAGCCCCAACTGTCCGGCCGCATCGCTCGCCGTGGCGGTCGCCGGCAACAGCAAGCTCACATCGTCGCCTCCCAGCGCCGTCAACATTGCATTCGCGGCTCGCACCAATGCCGCCCCACAGATCCCGCTTCCCATAATTCCTCCTGCGCGTTTCCCGCTGGATAAACGACTACGCCAACGACGAACGAACACTCTTCTTACGAGCCCTTCTGCGCCACATACGGCGCCAACAGACTGCGCACCATGCCATCGACCAGCGTTCCGCCGAAATACTCCAGCCGCATCCGGTCGATCTTGCTCGACTTCACATTCAGTCCCGGCGTGACCTGCGCATTCTTCACGATCTGCGCGCATGCGACCTGCACCGGCGTCGGAATCGTGCTCCATCCCGCGTTGTAAACTACGTCCACTTCGTTGAAGAACAGTCCCAGGACGTTCACCGGGAACGTAAGCTCGCCGCTGTTCGCCCAAATATCAATCGTTGTCGGATCAATCGCCGTCCACATTCCCGGCAGCGAGAACACCAAGGCGAACTCCAGGCTCATCTCAGGAAACGGCCATTCCCCTCGTCGCGGAATCCCGTACCTCCCCTGCAGCGTCACAATCGGCGTAGTCGCCGGCGCAACTGTCACCAATGGCAGATAACTCACCCGCACCGTGTTCAGTTCCGGCGGCATCTTCAGCCGCTCCTCGTATTGATTCACGCCCAGCGTCGCCCGCCGGCAATGCGCGTCGATGATGGCCGACGCCGCCGTGATCCACGATGGATCCGTTGCCGCATCCAGTCCGTACGTCAGGTAATCCGTTGTAGAGAGATAATTCATAGTGAGTTCTCAGTTCTCGGTTGCGAAAAAAGATGTCGTTGGTCGTCAGTCGTTCGTCGTCGGCAAGGGTGGAACAGTTTTACGGCAGCCAACGACTAGCGACCAACGACCAACGACTATTTGCTCTACCGTTGTACCTTCACCTCGTAGTGCGCAAAGTTCGCCCCTTTTACTACCATCGCGCCGAACTTCACCACCACCATCTGCTGAGACAACGCACTCGGTAATCCCAGCTTGAATACACGAGGATTCGGATCCGTGAGCCAGTGGTACTCGATCAGATCCTCGGTCACGATGTAGGCCGGCAGCACCGCGCTGCCGCTTCCCACCACTCCCGTATACCCGAGCGCCCACTCCGGGATCAGCGGCAGTTCTCCGGCCTGCGTGCTCAGCGCCTTCACCGTAAGACCTCCGGTGATTTCCACGGTATTGAGCACCACGTTGAACTCCGCCTTCATCTCCCGGTCAATCAGGTCCAGGAGCACCGGATTGGCATAGATGGCCGTCGGCCGCACCGCGAACGAGGAGCTGGCCACCATCTGCGCGATCGTGCTCTTGATCCCATCCACGATGCTCGCCGTAGTTCCGATCGTCATCGTGTTCCCGCCGGCTTCGATCTGCCCGATCGCCCCGAAGTATTGGGCGGTTGTGGGCGCGCTCAGCGACGTGTCGGTGCCGTTCCACAGCGCCACGTCGTGCGTGCGCAGCAGTCCGTCCACTGCATCGGCCAGGTCCTTTGCTTGCAAGTAAGCGAACTGGCTCTGCTGCGCGGTCACTTCCAAATCGAACAGGTTGTAGTTGATCTGCGACACCAGCGCCTTCAGCGGCACGGCCAGCTCGATACGAGTCGGCGCGTTCACCGTTGGCGCGATGTTCCGCGGATCGACGAACGCTTGTGCTGCTGTCGGCGATGCGATTGCCGTCTCCTCGAAGAATCGAGACGGATGCCCCGTTGCTGGCACCTGCTTGATCCTCTGCCCGAACGCGCCGCGCCGCCGCACAATGTCAAAGATTTCCGTCTGATACCGGTCAATCTCGATCGCACCGGGTCCCAGATAATCCGCCGCCGCATACAAATCCACAAATTGTCCTGCCATGTGTTCTCCTCTGTTGGTTTTTCCTGCGATTGGAATTCGATTCCTTGCCTTGCCGCCAAATAAGAAAGGCACGACGATGTCGTGCCCCGTCTCATCCCGTTTTGTTGTCGCCCAGACAGCTCGAATCGCGAGCCGGAGAGACCAAAGCTAGAAGCCATGCGCTAACGGCCCAGAGCTCCCTACTCGATCATTCCCGCCCGTGCCAACTCCGACTTCACCGCGATCCGCTGCTCCACGCTCAAGCTCTGCAGTGTTTTGTCCAGCACGCCCTTGTCGAGCTTCTCGCTGCCGGCGTCACCGCAACTCTTGGCCAGGATCGCCGAAACCAGCGGTGGAAGCGTCTTCCGTGCCATTCGGGCCGCCTGCGCTTTCAAATCCGAGTTGGATTTCTCCAGTTCGGCCACCCGCTCCTGCAAATGCCGCGCGCCTTCGCCGCGTGCCGACATCTCATACGACGGCTGTTCTTCCACCGCCGCCACAATCCGGTCTACTTTCGTGTTTAGCGCTTCCTGCTGCGCATCCAGCCGCCCCAGCACACGATCCAGCGATTCGGCTGCATTCGCCAGCCGTTCCGCCGTCGTCATCAACTGCTGCACTACTTCTTCATTCATGCCCTTCTCCTCCTCGGTGATCCTCACCGCAAAAGCTCTTGTTTCTTGGACTCCGTGCTAAGAACTCAGTTCGATCCATGTGTCCCGATACGCCGCTTTGTCCCTCCGCAGAATCGCCGCTCCCGTGAATGTCACTTTCGCCAGCGTCCAAACGCTCGCCTTCGTGTCCGCCAACTGCACATCGGTCACCTCGTACGACAACCCCAGGCCCGCCGTTCCAGCCGACATGCAAGCCTCGGCGCGCGCCGTGGAACAAGATTGTCCAGCTTGCTCCGGACTGGTTCCCGGAATCTGCCGCATCGCCGCCGTTAAGCTGAGAATCCGTCCGGCCGCCGCCCGTAATGAAGATCTCAGTCTTGATCCTTCCGTCCCGCATCCCGGCACCCATCGGCTTACTCCTTCATGCATCGTCGCGGCTTGGGAGTGCTTATCGCGGGAGGAATCGAGAAATCTGTGAGGACCGCCGCGGCCTGCTTTCGCAATCTCCTCCACGATCTCTGGGAAATCCCGGGCAAACAGATACCCGCCTAACTCCAGGTTTCGTCCTACGACGTCTGCCCGCGTAATCACGCCTACCTTGCGCCGCACATCATGCCGATCCAGAGACGGTGAATAATCCAGCGCCATCCCGAGCAGGGAAGGCAGCGCCGCCTCTGCCGCTCTTTTCGTCAGCATCACCAGATGGCCTTTCGCACCCGACGGCGCTCGCTGCGAAGGTACATCGACCATCGTCAATACTCCCTGAAACGCTGCCCGGTTCGGATGCCCCGCAACCTCCGGCATCGCTACCGCCATACTCTTGAGTTCAAGCGTCGCCATGTCCGTTTTCTCCCTCTGTCATCCTGAGCGAAGCGAAGGACCTCCGTACTTGTCATCACCACCAAAGCTGCCGGAAGTCCTCTCCACCAACCGTCAAAGCGCCATCACTGGCTAACTGCCGCTACCAAATCCGACAATCCCCGCATCCTCCTCACTTCGTTCACCGTGAGCACGCCGTTCTGCAACAGGATCTGCTGAATCTGCGCCTCTTCCAGCGGATCCTGCGTCTCGAGCTCCGCGAACACAAACTCCAGATCGTTCCATCCCAGCCTTTTCTGAATCGCATCGCGCGTCAGGTGTTCCGCCAGCAGCCGCGCTGTCGGCACAATCGCCTGTCGGAACGCCATGTCGTTGTATTCCTCCGCGGTGGAACGGTTCACGTCCCGCTCCACCCCCAGGTAGAACGGAGGAAGGTCGAAAGCGTCGGCGATCACGCGCAGCAAAAACTCCTGCCACTGCAATCGCAGGTCGGCATCAGTGCCGCCACCGAACCGCAGCACCTCCGGTTTGCTTTCGACCGATAGGATGGGCACTCGCCCCGTGCCTTCAATCTCGTCCTGCCACCAGCGAATCAACCGCTCGTGATGCTCCGGCGTCAAATCCTGCAGCCACAGCGCATACTGCACCACCGAGTTCGAAGCCAGCCGCGACGCATACCGGTGCGCGCCCAGAAACGCATTGATCGTTTCAAACGCCACCTCCAGCCGTCCCAATCCAAATGGAGTATGCGTCCGCGGATTCAGCCGTATGTAAATCAGCTCGTCGTCATCCAGCGTGATCTGGCTCCTCGGCCCCGATTGATCCGTAACCTGCAAGTAGCGCTGTCCCTGCGGCGAACCATCCCAATCCAGATTCATCCGGATCGACGATCCATCCACCGGCCACAGCAGCAACGGGCGCTTCGAATCACCCGAGGGCTGCACCTCGACCGCCCCATACCCACCTACGATGATGTCTTCCACCACCTGCTCTGAAAACGAACGAAACGAGTCATCGGGATTGGGTGCATGAAAATTGTCGGTGAGAATCTGCGCGCGCTCCGCGCCATCGGGAATCGCGTCCATGGAAAGACCCTGGCGCGCCTGAATCCGCCAACGCATTCCCGCGATGCGGTCCTTAATGCAATTGATCGCCCGCCGCGGAACCGGAATCTCCGAAAATCGCCGCAGGTTGTACGCCGTCGGTTTGGGCATAATGTCGCCCGGAGGCCCATAGGAGTTAAGAATGGAAGGCAATGGCAGTGTCCGCCGCTTCTTCTCGTCTTTCCCCATGGAGGAAGACGAAGACACTCCCGCAATCCGGCGCAAAGCGCCGCGCAACGTCTCTTTGATATTCATAATGTTTTGTCTTCCGCGAAAATCACGTGGTGACAGCCGTCCCCGGCTGTCCGTCGAACGCAGCGCGCCTAGGTTTCGTAGCGCCGGCGTCCCGCCGGCTGTCGCGAGGACGCGTCGCCCTCGCGGCCAAAAGAAAAACCCCGCCGCAGCGGGGTCTGCCCATCGTGTACGCTTCCAACACTATTTTGCTATTTCACTCTCACTCGTCCTGTTCAAAGAACGGCCATGCGAATGGACGAAATCAAACTGGCCATCGCGGAACCGTCCCCGTCATGTCTTCAAACCCGCAACTCCTGCCGCGCCACTTCTGCAATCCCCGCCATCTCTCCCGCCGCCGCTACTCGAATCTGGCTCTGCTGCAATGTCGCCAATGCAAACAAGACCGCTTCGTCCGAACGATTCAGATCATCCTCAACCACCGCGGTCAGCAAAGCCGAAGCCCCATTCACGCGCCGAACTCCTTCCGCAATCTTCGGATAGCTGAACGCCAACACTTTCGCGGCGTCCACATCCGTTTCCAGCGACACCGCCTGAAACATCTTGATCTCGCCGTTTGGCCGATAGCCGCAATCAATCTTCAGCGGATCGCCCTTATGCGTGTACTGAGCCACCGCTATCTGTTTGCGCATCAAGGCCCACACCCCGGCCTGCTCAAACGCATCCCGCATCTTCCCCAGAATCCGCTGCCGCCCACTCGCCTCGCGCTTGCCTCCAACCTTCGCCGCTTCCAAATACATCGAAGCCATCGCCTCGATCTCCCGCGCCGGGTCGTCCGCCAGGCATCCCTTCGCCGGCGAAAGCTGAATCACATTCGAGAACGAATCCTCCAACCGCCGCAGCAACGTCTCGCCGTCCCGCGTCGTCGCGAGTTGTCCGCGAATCTCCCGCTCCAGCGCGGCCAGCATCTCTACATCCGCCTGCGGATCCAAACACCTTACCCGCCGCCAATCCTTGGTGAAGCGCACATCCGCAAACCGGGCCTCGTTCGCCCCAGCCACGTTCGCGCCCGGCTCAACCATCACCACGCCAATATTGACGAACTCATCCTTCACCGCGTCCGGAACATACCGCAGCAGGAAGAACTCAAGTTGTTTTCTCTCAGCCATCAACTGTCCAGCGGCTAGAATTGTTCTCCGTCGTGATTGCTCCCCTAATGCGCACCCCACTCCGGAAACGGCCTCCGCGGCGAAACTCGAAATGCCTCGATCAATTCCCGCACCACTCCCCGCCGCACGATCAACGTTCGCACCAGATTCTCCAACTCGTCCCACTTCCCGCCGTACCACTCTGGAGGGATCTCTCCCGCCAAACTCCACACCAGATCTTCTTCCATCTTCTCGATCCGCGAAAGCCACGGCTCAAACGACTCCCACCCGCGCACAGCTTCGTACACTTCATTCCGCGCATACACGCCCCGCAGCGGATAATCCGGAAACGTCCACTCTCCGGCGTTGAAGCAATATCCCTGATCGATGAATGCGGCCGTGTATTTCCTCTCCCGCAACTTCCGCCAGAACGCCGCCTGCCGCCCGTTCGCGTTCCCGGTCCACTTATCCACCACCAGCATCCCGGCAAACGTCTCCAGATTCCGCACCAGCCCGAACATCTCCACCGGAAGATAATCGAACACCTGCCCTTCCAGCGGACTCACTGCGTACCGCGATCCGAATTGTAGTCCCGCCTGGCACGGGATGGTGTTGTGAGCCAGCTGAATACTCAGCTCCGCCGTATGCTCCACCAGCCAGTCGCCCACTTCCACCACCTCCGTCAACGGCACCGGCAACCCGGCCCGCTCCGCTAGTCGGGTCGCCAGCATCTCATTGGTCAGCACCCGCAGATGCTGCGGATTGTTTCGGAACTTCACCACGTAGAAATGCCCATCGGAGCAGCGCATCAAGTGCCCCTGCGCCCCTCCCCGCATCCTTCTCACGTGTTGGACTGCTTCCACCAATTTTGTGTGGCGCGGGCGCCCTCGCCCGCGAAAGCCCCGTAGGGCAGCTTGCCGCCAACCACAAGGCTTGACATTTTACCCCAACTCGCCCCAATCCTGATGTGACCGATGAACTCTCTCCTCTGTGTTTCTCTCTCCTTTACTCCACGACCAGGCTAGCCATCTCCAGCGCTCTTTTCTTCACACCCCGCCCCGCATCCTCCCGGCGCACCGCCAGTGCGATCGCCATTGCCATCACGCAATCATCATGCGCGCCATCGGCCGCAGCCGCATTTCCATCCGTACGCCTCACGAATGTCCGGCACTCTTCCAGCAGACGCGGACTGTGGAACAACCCCGGCTCGGCAATCAGCACTGCCGCCATGTTCTCGATCATCGCCGGACGACTCGCCGCCGATGTAAGCCACCCCAACTGATGATCTTTCTCGAAAATGTTTTCGCACCCCAGATTAGTTAGGTGCGCCAGCACGGCATACCCATGATTGTTCCGCTCCACTGCCACTAGCGCCCGTTCGTATCTCTGCCCTAGATCCGCAACCCGCCGCGCCAGGTCGTACGGAGGAAAGTGGCCGTGCAACTCCGCACATTGAACTCCCATCGTCCGCTCGATCACCTGGGCGCACGCATAGTCCCCGTCCGCTCCTCCGCCCGCCGTATCCACGCCCAGAATGTACCGCCTCCCCTTTTGCGGCGGAAACCAGATCGTAAGCCTTCCATTGTCTTCCGATTCCGTTGCTTCGCCCGCCAACGCCGCCGCTTTCTCGATCGCTGCCAGTTCGAACACGCACTCTCCGGAAACTAGAAAGCACGAACTCGGATTCTCCGCATATTCCTGCGATGCCAGGGCCCGCAGCGCCCCCCATTGCTTGCGGCGCCATGCGATCTGTCGCTCGCTCAGCCCGTACTGCCTCACCAACTCATTTTCTTCCGGCGTCAGCGGCAGCATCGTTGCCTGCTTGACGATTTCTTGATAGCTCGGTTCATACCACCAGGGGAAGAAATGCTGCGTGTAATCGGTCTCATTCGCCCGTTGCCACTCCCCGTAAAACACGCCCACCGCCCCATTGGGCGTGGATTCCAACACGATTTCGCCTTCCGGCACCACTGCTGCCCGCAGTGAAGCCAGCGTTTCCAAGCCACCGCGGGGCCAGCGGGAGACCTCCGAGCAATGCAGGTTATGGATGGTCATCCCGCGCCCCGCGTTGTCGTCCGCCGTTTCCACTCGATACTCGCTGTCGAGGCGGGGAAACACGATCTGGCGGGCATTCGAGCGCGACTTCAACAGCGCGCCCTTAAGCATCTCCTTGGGCAGGTTTTCACAGAAGCGCTGCACGATGTTGAAAATCGCCTCCGCCGACTCCTGGCTATGCGCTACTTGCACGGTTAACGTCCCCGGCCGCGTGATCGTTTGCAGAAAGTAGCGCGCCGCAACATACGTCGTGATCCCCAACTGCCGCGCTTTCAGCACAATGTTCTGCCTGGTGCATTTCCGCGAATACTCCCGCTGCGCCCGGTTCAAGTGCAGCCGCTTGGTCCCGCCCTTCTTGGGACGAATTCTCAGCAGCTCCGTAATCAGGTAGTCCCGTACGGTCTGCTCTCCGATTGGCTCATCGAGAAATGGCCCGAATTGCTGCAACAGATAAAGATCGCCCTCCACAATTCGCCTTTCCGCGGTTCGCGCCTTGCTTGGTGTCCTTTGCTCTTCGCATTTGTTGAGGACTGTTCTTACCCGTCCTGCGCCGCTAGGCGGAGGGGCTGAAGGCCGACAGCCGACAACTGCCCCTCTTCACACTTCCGTCGAATCCTCATTCCGCATCCGCGCATACTGCCGAATCCCGTCTCGCAGGAATAGGCTCCGGTCCGTAAGCTGGTGCAGACCCTGCCAATCCCGCTTCAAATCCAGATCCGGGTCATATCCCGACTGCGCCAGAAACTTCCAGCGCTGGTCATAGGAGCGATTCCGTTTCGCTCCGTGAAAAAGATGGTTCACCAGTCCGGGCAGGTAGCCCACATTCCGCCGAATATATTTCTCGGCCTGCTCCTGCCACTCCCGGCATCGCCGGATGTATGCCGGCGAATACCCTGAGTACAAAGAACGGTGAACCTGTCCCACCAGCGCCGACGCCATGTGCCAGTCGCCCTGCCCGAGAATGGCGTGATCGATCAGCATGCCAACGTTTTCCAGCGCGCTTCGCTTTGCCGCCCAGGCGAATCCCGGATGCCAGAACTGGCCGCTGTGCACGCTGTAGTAGCCGTACGTCGGCTTTGGCTCCATGAAAGCCGGTTCATGCGGACTGGGCTGGTCGGTCACCCACTTGTAAAGAAATCCAGGAGTCATGGCCAACGGCTCATAGTTCGGCCCCACATCCTGCGCATGGCTGAACATTTGCAGCACGTCATGGTGCTGCAAAAGCTGCAGCGTCTCCTGCGCCCAATCCGGCCGGTTGAACTTCACGTCCGCATCGATCCACGCAACGTACTTTGCATCGGCTGGCAGGCGCTGAATCATGAGGTTCAGCGCGTTCTCCTTGTGCCAGATCTCGCTCGAGGTCCGCAACTGCAAATGCCGCGGATTGCCCGCCTGGGTCACCTCAAAGTGCCGTTCGCCAAACGCCACCTCGGCTGTATACAGGATCGCGCCCGCCGCTTCGCACTCGCGCTCGAACATCCAGTAGTTCCAATAGCGTGACCGCCAGCGCAGAGGATTCTCCAGCATCGTCACCACATGGAGCCGGTCTGGAAGCACATGCACCCCAGGCCGGGCCTGCGAAGGGTGATCGATACAGCGCGCGCATTCGCAACGCACATGGTGTTGCAACTTCCATTCGTCGCTCACAGAGTCATCCCTCGATTCATTGTCATCCCGAGCAAGCGTTCTTTGCGGAGCGAGGGATATGGGCGAGCCCCGCGAATCGTCGCGTTCTTTGCGACGCAGTCATCGCGCGTTCGGCTCGCTTCCTTTGGCCTCGGCACACTTACTTCAAAAGTCCCGCACTTGCCCAGCGCGCCGACTTTCCATGCAAGTGAATCCGCAGCCCGGCTGCGGCATGATCCAATTCGGCATTGCCCGTCTTCGCCGTCATGGTCGCGTTATACGAAACCGCGAACTCGCTCGCCGTCAGCGGAGACTGCTGCCTTACCTGTTTTGCCGCCATGGCCATCATTCCCGGCGCAGCACCCGGATTCAGCAGGGGCACAATCGCCGCCACCGACTGCACTTCCGAGAGCAGGATCCCCACCACCGCGGTGATCTTCGCCTGGGTGGTCGCATCCTTGATGTGCAGCGCCGGCAGAAGGCCGTTGAACGTCGACTGCACCGCGCTCATCTCGGCCTGGATCTGATTGAGCAGCCCCGGCTGCGTCGCGGCGTCCGCCTGTTGATACGCCGCGATCAACGATTGCATCAGCTGCAAATCCGCCCCCGCCTGTGAGCCCGCGCTCTGGATCGTCTGCAGATCGGCAGCCGAAACGTTCTTCCCCTGCAGTATCGCCACCAGTGCTACCAGGTTCGCGGTCGCCGGAATCAGTGCAGCCACAATCTGCTCCGCCTCGTTGACCCACGCCGTCGAGCACGCCGTCCACGTCAGTGTCCCGCACATTACCAACACCACCAATGCCTTCCCGATTCCCACCTTCTTCTTCATGACTCATCTCCTCCGATTGTCGATTCGCAAACGAAAAGGCACGGTTTTCACCGTGCCCTGTTAGCCGAAGCTCTTCCGATTTTCCCCTATGCTCCTGACATTCCTCTTGCCTGCTGCCTGGGTCTCACTTCAGTTGCACGATAAACACATCCGCCCGGCAGGGCGTCACCGAGCAGGGAAAGTTGCCGCTGGTATCGCCGAGCGCGTTGTAGTAGGGCGACCCAAACATATAGAACTTGCCGGTTTGCGATACCGAGCCGATCTGATACTCCCCGGAAAATTGCGCGCTCGGCATCCCGCCGGTGTGGGCAAAGCGCAGAATGGTTCCTGACCGCGCGCCATTGCTGGGCGCGAAGATTCCCAGCACCTCGTTCACATCGCAATTGGTATAACTGGGAACGTTCGGCCCGGAAGTGGCCGTCGTCAGAAACGCTTCCTGATCCGCTCCCGTATTGTTGAACCACCCCGGATGCGAGTCGTTGACCCCGGCATCCACTCCGCACAGCGCGGTAAAGCCCGTCGCCGGAAACGCGACCGTCGCCGGCAGGTTCGCCAAGGGACGGTAGGCGTAGAAAGGAGTGCTGTACTGGTTCACATAACCCAAATAACCGGCAGCTTCATGGCCGCTGCAATGCAGCCCCACAGGGTCGCAGAGCGTCCAAACGTTCAACGTGCCCACTTGCCACAGAAACGGACCATTAGGAAACGAAAATTCCAGCGTGCCTCCCGTCCCCGTCGAACTCGCCGTCCCGGTCCAGCCCGTGCCCGTGACGGTGTTGGTCCCCACATTGATGGCACTGACATTGAATGTCTGGCTATTGAACCCGCCGTTCGTGTTTCCCGTAACCTCCACCACGGCCCCCACAAAGAAGATAGAGGTTGTGCTCACCACCGCGCTCACCGCCCCGCCCGTCGTCGAGGTCACGGAGGTAAGCGATTCTCCGTCCGCAGTGCCTCCCACTCCCACCACGGCATATTTGCCATCCAAAGAGGCTTTCACGTTGTGAATGCCAAACGTGGCCACCTGTGTAGCCCCGTTGGGGCAGTTCTGACACGCGACCGCTCCGCTCGGACCATGACTGCTGGTGATGGTCGAAGTCGAAGTGTTCCAGCAGTCGATGCCCACGCCGCTGGTCCAACCGCACGCCATGCGGGCGGTATTTTGCGTGCCACTCGGAGAAAAGCCGTCGATGAAGACGGTATCGGTGCCGTTAACGCTTACCGGGTCGGTGGTAAACCAGGTCCCCGACGCCAATCCTGCGCCGGAGAAGACCGGGCTCGCGAAGTCCACCACTGTTGCGGGTGTGCTCGGAGCCGTGTTCGAGGCTACGCTAAACGACTTAAGAATGCTGCCCTTTGTGTTATTCCCGGCGTTCGAAAAGTCGTATAGCAGGTCTGGAGTGATGCGCGAATAACTTGGCGAGTCCGGGATCCCGAAGCGGTTGCCGACGTTGCCATACTTCAAGGTCGCTACCAGCGTGGATGGATTAAAGCTGTAGAACAGCAGGCTTTGGTTTTGGTCCTGAATAAAGAACGAGCCATCGTTCACGCTCCAGTGGTTCACGTCGCCTGAGCCACCGGAATCGGCGAAGAAACTGAAATTCTGCCGGGAGCAGGGCGACCCAGCCGGTTCTCCAATGCCGTTACATCCTGACGCTGCGTCGGTCACGCGCACCATCGGATTATGAAAACATCCGCTCACGTTGCCGCCCGACACCGGTTCTGGGTCAACTACAATCGTTCCCGAACCAAGTAAGCCCGAAAACGGCGCAGTCGCAGGCGGCGGAATGGAGGCATAAGAAGTGCAAGACCCCGCATAGTTCGGAGGGCCGGAAGAAGCGTTGGTTCCAACGCTAAACCGGCCGCTGCCCGCCCCGGTGCCATACACCCCGTACCCCTCATACACGTGCGCCCCGATCTCCCACTCGTTTCCGTAACTGTTCTGGTCGACTCCGTTGATGTCGAGCGCATAACCCGCGCCCAGATTCTGTCCCGCATTCACCACTGGGGAATTCTTTGTGGGACGGAAATCCAGCGTCATGCTCGTTGCCGGCAGCTTGTAGTATGAATTCCCGTCCGTCCCGGTTTCCTGCGTCCCGCCGAGCAGCCAGTTCACCAGCCCCGTATTCGTCCGGATCGTCGCACCGCTCGTCTTGAAATCCTGAATCAGATTCGTGATCTCCGTCGAGCTCAGCTCATTCAGGTGCCAGAAGATTCCCCACGGCACTCCCCATACCGATTCTTTCCACAGCAGCGCCTGAATCTTCTGATTCAAAGCCGCCGCCTGTAATCCCTGCCACGTCGGATTCACGCCAAAACTTGTAATGTTCTGCGCATCGAATCCGTCGGCATACGTGTCCTTCACTCCCAGATCTTCTTTCAGCGCCCCGCGCGCTCCCGTATATGGCACCCCCGCCGTAATCCCTTGCATCGAAGTGGTTTCATATCCCCCGGGATACACATACACCGGCGTCGCCGGCAGTCCCGTCAAATTCGTTGTCATCCACTGTCGTGACAACGTGATCTCGTCCGTCGTCAGCCGCGTCACATCCAACTGCATGGAATAGACCGAAGTTCTCGCGTCCTGCCCGCTCACGTCGGCCAGATCCTGCGCCAGCAGCGCCGCCTCCGTGTACGCCGAACACCCCGTCCCGTACGGCCCCTGGCAGGTCGGGATTTCCGTCGCCGTGAACTTTCCTGTCGCCAGCAGTGCCAGCCGCAATCCCTTGATCGTCCCCTGCGCCTGGCCCTGCGCCAGGTTGTAGCTCACGCCGTCCGCCGCGCCCGTCACCGTGATCGTCAACGTCTTATTGCTGATGCTCAACGTCGCCGCCGTCCCACTCCCTGTGTACTGAATTTCCAGCGCGTCGGTATTCGTGTAGTACGTGTGCGACATCGAATGCGAAGTCACGTCTCTTCCTGCGTTCACCCATCCCTGAAACTCCGAGACCAGCGTCTGCGCCAGCGGATACCCCACCGTAATCGCCGCACCCACTGGAACGCTCGCCGCATCTGAGATCGGCAGCACCGTGCTCGCGTAATACGCGTCCGCGTTCGGCGTCATTCCCGCATCGTCCACCGTCAACGTCACCTCGGCTGGATACCTCTGGTACGCCTGCACCGCCGGCGCCGTATCCGGTGCCACGTTTCCCGCGCCTGCCGTCGGCCCGCTGCCGCTCGTGTACTCCACATCCGTCGATCCCGCCACTGCCAGGCTCGACGCATAAAAGTGACAGTAGGAATAGGAGACCGCCGAGGTGTTATCGACGAGCGCCCCATCGCGATTCGCGTAAGCCTTGTCATTCACCATCGTGATCGCCGTTGCCGACCCATCAAACCGAAAGCCGTCATAGTTCAGGTGCGCCTCGGCGTTGTAGATCTTGATGTCGCCCGGCCCTGGCGCACTCTCATTCACATAAAATCCCAGCGGCTGTGTTCCCTGCGGAATCATCGAATCCGCTTCCATGTTCGCGAATACCAGATGATCGCTCGTCCCCTGCACATAAACGCCATACTGATCGAACCAGTTCACCAGGAAATGCTGAAACGTCAGCCATGACTGCCCATTGATGTTGATTACCGGCACGTTGCTCAGCGCCATCGGCACGATCGGCCCGCCGTAAAACGTCGCTGGATTCCCTACCGAGTAAACGTAGACATACCCATTCGCCAGATAAAAATCCCACGGCGCCGTCAAGTTCGACGACGCAGCCGCCACCTTCTGACCCCATACCGACCCAAACAGGCAAAAATTGATCGTCGTGTAGGTCGCCGGCACCGGAGCTTTCCATGCATTGCCCGTCACCAGCACCCAAGCCGTCGCCGCTACCGCGTAATATCCGGTCAAGTTCGGCGCCGCCCCGGTACCATAGGCGTCAAACGTGATCGGATTTCCCGAACTACCCGAAGAAGCAGGCGCCAGACTCTCATTCCAAACATCCCCCCGCTTGAACAGGATCGAATCTCCCGGCTGAAACGTCTGCCCATTCACGTGCGCGATTGTTTGCCACGGTGTCGACGCGGAAGTCCCGTTGTTCGCATCGCTTCCCGTGCTCGAGCTCACGTAATAAGTCGCCGCCGAAGCCAGTTCGCTCAGTCCCAGCAGGATGATGATCAAGATCCGTTTCATGAACTCCCTGTCCTCTGTGCTCTCTGTGCCCTCTATGGTTCGTTCCGTCTGTTTTCGCCAACAAAAAAAGCCACCGGCTTTCGCCGATGGCCCTTCGAGGCCTCGCTCCCAACCTTAGTGAATCTCCCACGCCATGATCGTCGACTCCGTGGGACTGTCCGCCGGAATCGTGATCCCATTATTCAGCGTGCCCCCGGCCGTCACGCTCTCCGAAGTCCCGCTGCTTCCTCCCAGGAAGCTGAACCCCGCCGCACTCCCGCCGTAAACCTGCGCGCACGAGCTCGTACAACTGCTCGTGATCGCCAGGTAATACTTGCCCGGCTGCAGCGTTGCGCTTGCGGCCCAGCTCAAGGTCTTCCATCCCGTGCTCGCCGCGAATGCCGTCCCCGCGGTGTTCCCACTGTGTGCCACGATGTTTCCCGAGCTGTTCAGCACTCCAATGTCGTACGTGTTGCTCGTATTGTCCGCCGTCGAAATGTAATACGTAACCTGCGTCGTGGTCAGCGGAAACGTCAGCACCGCGCCCCAAACCTCCGCCTTGTTCGCTGTGCTCGCAAAGCTGATCGCCGTCCCTGTCGTGTTCGTCGTGAACCACGGAATCGAATACGGCCCCGCCGTTACTCCCGAGTCCGTCACCGTCCCGGTCGCATTCGCTTTTGGATAGTTTCCCGTAGCCAGGCTCCCGCCCCCCCCAATCCGGCTCGTGTCCGTCGGATGCGCGTGGTCCGCGCGTGCGTAGGTGTTCGACGTTCCCACCGCCGCCGTCCCGTCCATACTCGGCGTGGTTGAACTGGCTTGTCCCAAAACAAACGCAGTGGTCGCCATTTGTGTGGTGTTCGTGTTCGCCGCCGCTGTCGGCGCTGTCGGGATTCCGCTCAGAGCCGGCGATGCCGTTGCCGCAATCGACGAGTCCACGTATGCCGAAGTGATCGTCGTGCACGTGGGCCCGCCCGCCAGCACCGCAGTCACCGCCTGGTTCGTGCAACTCCCAGTTCCCGCCGATGCCCCACTGCTTACATTCGAACCCGGCATGTCGAGGAACATCTGCACCGTCGCGCTGCCCGAGCTCGCCTGCAGCACCCGGCCAAGGATCTGTGTCCCAGTCGGCCGCGTCGCACCCGCGTCGTGGCATAAAGAATAGAAACCGCTGTTGGAGGTGCCGGAAGGCACAACGTAATCCCCCACCACAGTCGCGCTCCCGTCGAAGCTGCAATAAGCGGATCCCGCCCGCGCCAGCGTAGCCACTCCAGACGTCCCGGCATTGGCAATCACCACGCCGATGCTCCCGCTGATCAGTGCGCTTGACGGCTTGACCGCGCAGCCCGACGTGGTGAGCGTCGCCAACCCGTTCACGATCGTGCCGGTACCTGTGTCATTACAAAGCTCGTAACTCTCGCTGGCAAACTTGCCCAGCTCGAAGCCGCTGCCGCTCGTGGAATTTCCCGCCACATAGATCGTCCCCGGCCGCAGCCCGCTGCCGCTTCCCGCGTTGTTGAACGAACCTACGTTAAACGTCTGGTCCGTCCAGGGCTTGAAGTTGCTGCTCGCATCCACCACCCACTTCAACCCGCTGTTGACCCAGAAGCCTAATCCCGGCGCCGCTCCAGACGTCGAATTCTCGCTGCGCACCACCGCGTAGTTGTCGGTCGCGTCATACCCCAGCGAGGTCCGCTGCCACGTCGAGCTGTTCGTGTAGCTGGAGTACACGTGGAGGGTCTGCGCGGTCGTCCCGTTATACTCGCCCAGGTCGTTCGCATCTTCCTGGAAGAGATTCGAGAAGTAGGAACTGGTAGCCGTCGTCGCCACTTTCTGCGGAGTCCCCGCGCTGGCCGAGACATAAAAGTTTCCGTCGTTCGAGATCCCCAGCGCCGACGTTCCCGCTCCCGCCGCCGCCATCGCCGTCCCGGGAATCGGCGAACTTACCATCCACGGCCCCGCCACCAGCAACTGACCGTTCACCGTCACGTTGCCGCTGAATGTTCCCGCCGCTGCCGAAATCCCGTTGCTTCCGGTGTAGTTCAGCGTCGAGCCGCTATCCGTCAGGCCGCCGTCGCCGCTCACCGTCGCTCCATTCGCCGAATACATCGCCAGTTGCGTCGCCGTCCCGCTGTTCACCCCACCCGATCCGCTTCCACATCCCGTACAGGTTCCCGTTACCGTCAGATTTCCGTTGATGTTTACCGGTACGTTGAACGTCTTCGCCGAAGCCGTCAGCCGCTCCAGAAAACTCGCGTTGTCCCCGGCATTCCCTATGTAGGACGAAATTGCCACGGGAGCCCCGAAGGCAAGCTGCGCCAAACTTCGTGAGGCGCCGCTCACACCTACATCCAGTCCGATGTAGGTGTCAGCGGCATCGTTCACTGGCCGGTTTAGACCCGTCGCCAGGGTCTTCGCCGGATTCGAGTCCACCAGCGTAATGATGTGCGACTGGTTGATGGCATCGGCCGGGGACATGGCGAAGTTCAATCTCCCCTTCAGCCCGGCCTGCGGTCCCCCGCTATTCGGTCCGCTGTTCAGCAGAAGGGCGCCTACCCCGGTAAAGGAATTCCCATGGCTGTCCCCTTCCAGACACTGCACCCACGCGCCTCCCCACGGAGATGACGCGATACCCGAGCACTGCCGCGCATAGATCGTCGGACGCAAAAAACCCGCCATCGAAATCCAGGGCGATGCTATCCCGCTTCCAATCCCCGCGTCGGTGTCGATAAAAGCGCCGGGAAGGGTGCCGGCGTTTGTTGTCCCATTTCCGTTCATCACCAATCCCCCCGGCCAGAAAGTGAGCGCCGGGAACCAGCCCGGAGTAGCGATCGTGTAGTTCGACGTATTAGCCGAGGCGCTGTCCGTATAGGTGCAAACCAGTCCCGCACACTGCGCCAGGTTTGTAGCCACGCTGCCGCAAGCCGTCGGGCTTCCTCCCCCGCATGCCCCTTGCACCGGAAACATCGCGCTGTTCGCCCCAAGTGTGGCTGGCGTCATCCGCACCAGGTCGTAGGTCACCGTTCCCGCCGGCGCGATGTGCGGCCATTGCACTGTGATGTTCCCGCTCCCGTTGCTCAGCGCATATCCTGCGTACAGCGGAGTAGTCACGCCCCCCGTCGTGTCATGCTCCACGACGTAGTAGTTGTACTGGGTGCCTCCCGTATTCGCGAACAATGGCATCCACCCATTCGGCTGCTCCCCTCCTCTGATCGACAGCGGTTCCCCCCCGGAGGCGTAAATGATCCCCGCCGCTCCGAATGCGCTCCCCAGGTACGGGTTCGGGCAGTTGATCCCGCCCTCTTCGTTGTAGTTGTTATCCATCTGCGTCCCGCCATAGCTGCCCAGGACCGTCGAAGTGTAGATCCCCCACATCCCGAAGCCCTGAATCACGCTGTCCGTGATGTGTGTGCTGTTGTTCGCATAAACCGTCACGCCGTTTCCGCCGCACTGCGCGCTGATGTTCAGCTTGTCCAGCCACAGCACGGGCGTGGACGCCGTCGTCCCCGCCGAGTACACGAACGATCCGCAATGATTGGCGGTACACAGCAACGAGTGCGCTCCGTTGTCAAAATTCCGTATCGTCGCTGCCTGGTCATTGTCGATAACAAAGAACTGGTTAAACTCTCCCGCGCCACTCGAGTACTTGACGTCTTCCATCGTTCCCGGAAGCGCGTTATCTTCGACCGCCGCATTTTGGATCGCGATCGTCCCCGGGCTCGCGGTTGACGCCAGGTTTGCCCCCGTCTGGCTATACGTGATGGAGTTTCCGGACACCGTGACCGGCCCGTGACTGCCCCAGTAAGCCGTGTAGTCCGTGAAATTGATATTGACCAGGTCTCCTGTCTGAATCGTGCCGCATCCAGACGCCACCGTGATCGTGACCACGTTCGACTGCCGCTGCGTATTCGTGACCTGGCATCCGTCTGCATTCACCGTCGAGGTCAGGTTCACGCCTCTCAGCGTGACCGCGCCGTAGTGGTTGGCATTCGTCAGATCGCCCAGAACGATGCAGCGGTCGCGTGTCGAGCACGAAAGCTGCGTCCCGTTCCCTTCGATCAGCGCGCGGCTGCAGTGCGCAAAAATCGTTCCATACACCGGCAGCGCGTTCGTGGCTGCACCCGTCGCCGGAAGAACCACCCGCGCATTCGGATTCCCGCCGCTCCCGCTCGGAAGCCCGCAAGCGTCGTTGATCGCCTCCTGAATCCCGCTCGTCGCGCTTTTGATGGTGTACCCCGCGGAATGAGAATTCTTCGGAGTGAATATGATCGTTCCCGATCCTGCCCCCGGCGTACAACTTCCCCCCGTCACCATCGCCGGCTCCGGCGTCCCCTGTCCACTCAGGTACACGTAATACATCGAGTTCCCCGTCGTATCTACTCCCACAGGACAAGGCGACAGCGTCACGGTCGCTTGCGTTCCTCCCGTCAGACTCCCGCTCGGACTTGTGCTCCAGTTGTCGCCTGCCGTCACATAGCGAATGCCGCTGAGGTTGTTCACGCTGAACTGCGTTCCCGCCGGCTGCGCGATGTTCTGGCTCAATGCCGGACTCACGGACACGCTGCCGGTCCCTCCGCTCGGTGTCGTCGGCGCATATTGCCCTGACCCCGCCGAATACGTCAGCACCTGCCCGTCCGAAGGCGAGCTCGACCCCACCGGGACGCTCTGGATCGCTGTCGCGTTCGCGCTCGATCCACATGGCCCCCACGTTCCATTTCCCAGCAAACAGTTCAACGCCGAAGCCGTTCCGCTCCCTAACTCACTCGTTGGTACCAGCCCGCTCACTAGATTCGCCTTGGCGGCCGCCGTCAAATCCACATACTGTTTCGCGGCTGCCTGCAGTGGCGCTGTCGGACTCCCGCTCAACGTCAGCGGCCCCGTCATCGCCCCGCCCGCCGTCGGCAGATAATTCCCCGCTCCCACGGTTGCGATCGCCGCATCCACGTACGCCTTGTTCGTCACGTCGCCCGTACCCACCGGTGCCGGCACGTTCGGTGGCGCAGCGAACGTCTTGCTTCCGCTGATCGTCTCCGCCCCCGCAAGGTGAACCACGGCGTTGTCATTTGCCTTTGCGGCCAGCGCCGTGTTCACGTACTGCACAGACGCGGCTGCAGCCGCCGTCCCCGATCCCGGGGTCGTCCGCACCTGCGCCAGATTCGCCGGAGAACTCGCCGGTACCACCCAATACTCCGTTCGCACCTCGCCCGGCCCCAACTGGAACACCACCGTGTAGTACACGCCCGGAGGATTCGCTCCCGCGTTCGGCGCCAGTGCTACATTTAACGCGCCGTTCGTGCCCAGCGTCACATTCGTCGCGCCTGCCGCCACCGCCGTTCCGCCCGCCGCCACAAACGCCGGCCATGTAATCACCAGAACGCCCTGGGCCGCGGTTCCATCCGCCATATACACGGTGTCGATCACGCTCGTCAGCGCCGGCCCGCTCTGGGGAACGGGTAAAGCCGCGCCCCTCGCCGCTATCACGACCGCCAGCACCAAATAAAAAATCCGCCCCACCGGGCGGCATGCCTGAAACATACTTCCTCCTCAAACTCGTCTAGTGTAGTGCCCGTACCTGCGCAGCATAAACGCGGCCGCTTTGCAAGGGCGCGGCTTCCACGCCGAAGCCTGAAGGCCGAACTCTCAACTTCGTCCGTTCAGGAAGTCTTCCACGCTGCGCACATAAACTTCGGCGAAATCAGCGGCCGGCCGTCGCGCCTCGATCAAATCCATGGCGTCCTCCACCGTCCACCCCAACACGCCCAACAGCGCCAGCGTCATCATCGGCGCCCGGTGTACGCCAGCCGCGCAGTGGACAAACAGCTTCGCCCCGTTCTTTTCCAGTGCCACCAGCGCAAACTCCACGCCGCGCCCAAATACCTCGGGAGGCTTCAGCTCGAAATCATCGTCCACCGGGTTCCAGCACACCGCAATCCCGTGCGGCCCCGCCAGCGGCGTGTCGTCGAACTCGATCTGCATGTCGATGATGTGCGTGATCCCGGCGCGCGATACCGCCGCCATGTTATCCGCCGTCCAGATTCCGCCCCCGACCGCGATCCGCTCCGTCACCCACGTTATATCCATCCCCACCTTGCGTCGCGTGAGGCGGACACGATTGTCCGCCCGATTTTCCGCCAGAATGTCCGCCCGAATGTTCCGATCATACTCGACCCTCGGGATTCCATCCGCCACCACCGACCCGCCGCCCGAACCTTCCGACCGAGGATCGGCATCCAGCCGCTTTCTCCTGCGCGATCCCACTCGCGGCGAAACCGACAGCGCCGTCGGCTCGCCCATCTCTCCTGCACTCCAACTCCCGCGCTTCATTCTACGGTATCCTCATCAGCTCTCACGCTCTTTGCCGTTTACTCTTCGTCCTCCGCCTGGACCGGCGCCTGCCCTTCCTCGCGATCTCCGCCCAGGTCTTCCGCCACGCCCGGCATGGTGGTCTCGGCGCTCATGCCCTTCGCATCGGTTATCGACACGACCGGGGCCAGATCTTCGTCACGAACCACAGGTTCCAAGGGCAGGCCCATGCGCTGCAATAGGGTGTGCGCCAGCGAATTTTCTTGCGGCTTCGCTGCTGTCTGTTCCGTCGCCGGATACAGTCCCACGACCTCGAACAAATACTTTGCCGACGCCAGTTGTCCGGTCTTCGCGACTGTAATCACCTGGGTCGCAATATCCTCCGCCGAGTCTCCCACCAGGTTGTTGATGTTTTCCCGCACCCGCGCCAGGTCCACCGGCTTCTTCGTCTTCGGCGCACTTTTCTTCGCGGACTTCTTCACCGTTCCCTTGTCTTTTCCCTTTGCCTTCTTTATGCTCACTAGCTCGCCTCCCACAAAACTGTCGGCGTCATCCCGAATCCAGGCCTCAGCCGCATGAGGCAATCCCAATCTCATGCCGAGCGGCGACTTGGCCCGCAGATTCCGCGCCGCCAGCGCGCGAAGCTGCGAATGCAACAGAAATTTTCACCCAAAAACACGAAAGGCGCGCTTTGCAGCGCGCCCTCGGCGGAGTATTTCTTTTTTCTTTACTCTATATATTCAGAATAGCATGTCGCAATGGGTAATTGTGACATGCTTTGCACATTTATTTTTGCCGCGTTTTCAATCACTTGCGCAAAAATCGGCGTCTTCCCCCTCTTGACAAGATTTCTGACCGCGTTTCGTCGGCTCCTTCCGTCCTCTCCGTTCATCGCGGCTCCCTCTTCCCTTGAGGCAGCGGCACCAGGAGTCGCAATTTGAGGAACTCTTCGCTGAGTTCGTCGAGCACCTCGGGCAATCTGCGTTCAATCGTTCTGCGGGTGCAGTGAAGCATCCGCGCCCCACGCTCATGGTCGTATTCTTGCAACACGATGCGTGCGATGATTTTCTGGTCGAATGGCGCCAGACGCTCCAGGCACCTCTCCACATCGTGCACAAAGATCACCCGGTCTTCGAACGTGATCGCGGTGTAGGTTGTGATCTTCGCGCGAAATAGCTCCCGGCCGAGCACTGACGGCAATCTCCCCGTCTCGATCGACAGCCGCATGTAGCGCCGCAGCAACGCGGTGGTACGCTTTCTGTACAGCCAAAGGTCTGGATTCCGGTCCAGAGCGCTTTCCGGTTGGCCCTCATCCAGTCCCGGCAGCCGCGCCGGAAAGTTATGCGCCGGCAGGTCTTGCCACGACGCACTCCGCGGCGAAGACTCGCCGAGAGACTGCGTATCCGCTTGAGTCTCAACCGGATAGCGCATGTTCGAGGCACTCTTCGCCGGGTCCGGCCCGTCCGCCTGTGCCGCAATCCAATCCACAGAGCCGCTCATGCCACACCTCCCGCCGCGTCCAGATCGATTCCTTCATTTCCCTCATCGCCCTCGAAGTCGCCGTTATCCATGTCACATCGTCGTCCGCGCGGCAGCCTCGCGCTTTCCGCTTCCTTCGAAGCCGGCGGCAGTTCGGCCATCTGACGCCCGCAAGCCGCGCAATAGATCTGCCCTCCGTTCACTGGACGCAGCCACAACCCGCCGCAGCGTTCGCAATATTTCAGTTCGAGGCACAACTCGTTCGTAGGACTGCTCTCTCTTGCCTTGGCTTTCATTGACTCCTCCTGAGGCTCCGGGCTTCGCGTTGCGAACCTGGGCGGTTGCGGTTGAAACGCTCTTGCTGAAGCCCGAAGGCTGCAGCCGAAAAAAAAAGCCCTGCGCCGGTCGCCGCTCCAGAGCGGAAACCGAACGCAGGGCTCGTTTCTCTTACGATGGCCTGCTTGAGCTATTTACTTGTTCGACTTACTTGTTCGACTTACCTGTTCGACAAAAACGTAACTCGATCGTTTGCAACGGTTTATGGTTCGACCGCCGCGCCCTGTTCCAGCATCGAGCCGGGCTCGCGCTGGCGAAAAAATCCCTCCTCGTAGCCTGACTTCAGCACCCGGCCATTTTGCACAACCACACTCACCCGTCCACTAAAGCGCAGCGATTTCAACAGGTGTTCCATGGCTGCGGAAAGCACCTCGGCCCCCCGCACTTTCCGGCGAAATTCGACGAAGTTCTTTTCTTCGTTGCAGTTATCCACACTACTGCTCATGGCTGATGATCCCTGGAAAGCAGATTGGGTTATACGGTAGGGCGATCGTATAGCTGCCAATTTTCGGAGTCAAGGTCGTTATACCCAAGGGGCTGTGGAAATCGTAATTGATTAGCGTAGTGCTATAAATCCCGCGCTATAAGTCCCGTGCTATACTCCCAGCCATGAAATTTCGAGTGCTGCAAGACAACCTGCGCGATACTATTTGGGAGCGCATCGAGGAAGGCGATCTGACCGGCCTCCGTCTGGCACAACAGACCGGCTTTAAGCAGGCCCATATCTCCAACTTCCTGAATCGCAAGCGCGGCTTGAGCCTCGAGGGCATGGACCGGGTGCTGGCGGTCCAGCATCTTTCGGTGTTGGATCTGCTCGATCCCTCCGAGGTCAACAAGCGCGCGTCCATCCTGCCTCCCAGCAACGACGAGTTCCAGAACGTCCTGCTCACCGACGGAAGCGTCGCCGCCACCCATCCGCTCATCACCAGCATGAACGTCAAGGAAATTGTAAAATTCAAGAAAACTTTTCTTAAGAAGCTGAAACCGGAAACCGATGGCGATCGCAAGCAGTGGGAGCGCTTCGTGCTCATCAAGGTGGACGGCCCAGAGGGCATGAGCATGTACCCGCGCTTGCTGCCCGGAGCCACGCTGCTGATCGACCGCCATTACAACTCACTCAAGCCCTATCGCAAGGGCGAGTTCAACATGTACTGCGTGCTCAAGAACGGCAGTTGCACGGTGAAATACGTGGAGACGGCCGGTAATCACCTGATTCTGCGGCCGCACAATCAGGCGTATCCCATCGAAGTCATGACCATGGAAGAGGGCAAATCCGCCTCCGATTACCTGGTTGGTCGCGTCTGCCATGTGGGAATCGAAACCTAAAGACAGTTCTCAGTTCCCAGGTTTCAGTTCGCGGGTTTCAGTTCGCGCCCCGGGCGTATTTGCTGAGAACTGAAAACTGAAGTCCCTACTCCGCAGCGAGGCTGTCGAACATTTTCCACAGCTTGTCCGCGGTCGCGCGATAGATTACATATCCACTGCCGGCATCCGTGGTCTCGCGAAACAGCAGCTCCCCGCGGCCGTCTCCGTCGGCGTCCACCGCGTCAATCAACTCCAGCCGCGGGGTTACGTCGAGGTGAAACTTGTCGGTCACGCCCGAATACAGCTTGCGCAGGTTGCCGTAGATGTCGGTTCGGGCGGCCAGCGTAATCGAGTACGGTTCCGCGGCCGAAGCCCCTCCGGGCGCGGGGGGAAGGTGCGCTTCGGCGCTCAAGATCATCACCGGCTGGTTGTTCGCCCACACATCGAATACCCGAAACTGAACGTTCTCAAACACGGGCTGGGCTTGCTTTGCCGCCGATTTGCGGGCTGGGACGCCAGCCTTCCCGGCGGGCGGTTTGGCCGGAATGCGGTTCCTGGCCAGGGCGCTGGCGTAAGTTCGA
Source organism: Acidobacteriaceae bacterium (assembly GCA_003131585.1). Taxonomy (GTDB): domain Bacteria; phylum Acidobacteriota; class Terriglobia; order Terriglobales; family Acidobacteriaceae; genus Sulfotelmatobacter. Next base: position 25,152 of record PKVW01000036.1, on the reverse strand, counting down.
ACCTCATCTGCCGCCAAGGCGAGCATCTGCTTGCGGCGTTCTTCCTCTTCTCCGGTCTTCCAGAAGAACTTGTAGGACCGCGAATCGGGTCCACCGGCATCGGAAATTGCCGGCACCAGTTGCACCGATCCCTGATTGTCGGCGGCCGCGGTTGCCGGGGAAGCCGGCTTGCCCGCTTTCGGCGCAGTTTCATCTTCTCCCCGCGCAGATTGCGTGGGCTTGCCTCGACGCAGCGTGGGACGATAGTAGTTTTCCGATGTTTGACCTTGAGCCGCCTGACCCTGAGCCGCCTGACCTTGAGACGTTTGACTTGGCGCCGCTTGCCCCGGCGATGTCTGCGCTGGCGGCGCTTGCTCCTTGGCGCTTTGATCGGCGGGCTTGTCGGAAGCTGCCGGAGCCGCGGGCTTCTGCGCGTCCTGACCGGTAGACGTAGCGGCAGGCGAACCGCCTGACGGTTGCGCTGATGCCGGAGGCGCGGCTGAGCCCGGCTTTTCGGGTGATCCTGCACCGGCGGGAGCGCTGGAAGTAGCTGCTGGACCCGGGTTGGGAGCCGCCGCCGCTGGCTTCGATGCGCTCCCTCGGGTCAGCCGCGGCGGCGCATCACTGTCGCTGCTGTCCATGCCCACGGGCACGTCTTCCGCTTTGCGTGTGGCCCTTGCCGCCTCGGTTCCATGCGGCAAGTAAGATCCCGTGCCCAGCCAGGGACGCGGGCTGCCTGGAGTCTTGCTGTGCAACGCTCCACTCACCGTGAACAGGCCCTGCGAATCACCCCCCGGCTCGGCCTCGTAGACGGTGCCGGATTCCAGCGCCATCGGCACTGGATCCGCCTTATAGACGCTCGCATCGTAGAACTTGCCCTCGACTAAAATTGCGATCGGGATTAACGTTCCCTTGCCGCTGCCGTTGAGCTGCAAAAGTCCAACGGCGCGCGGGCCTTTGCCCTTTTTCGGCTTCCTATCTTCGGGAGGCTTCTCCTGAGGAATGTCCTGCGGGCGTTTAAGCTGCGGTTTATCCTGTTGCGCCGCGCTTCGCGGAGCCATCCCAGCGAAGAACGCCAGAATGACGATGACGGCCGACCCTAATCTGCGGTATAAGAACTTTCTGGACATAAATCGTTCCGGCCTCGGCCCTGGCAATGCCGAGATTGCGGACGCCGTCTTCAACCCTGACTTCCCTGGAAATGAGGCGCTCATGAATATCAACGTCAATGATAAGGCTCCCGAGTTTACTTTGCAGGACGAGAACGGAAAGGACATCTCGCTGAAAGGGCTGCGGGGCAAAATGGTGGTGCTGTATTTCTATCCTCGCGCGGACACTCCGGGATGCACGGTCGAGGCTTGCGAGTTTCGCGACACCTACAAACAGATGCAGAAAACCGGCGTCGTGTTACTTGGCATCTCACCCGACACGCCCCAGTCGCAGAAGAAGTTTCAGGACAAATTCAAGCTGCCCTTCTCCCTGCTGGCGGATGCCGACAAAAAAGTCGCCGACGCGTTTGGCGTACTACAGGAAAAGAACATGTACGGCAAGAAAGTGATGGGCATCGTCCGGACCACTTTCATCATCGGGCCGGATGGCAAAATCCAACACATCTTCCCCAAGGTAAAGGCGGAAGGCCATGCGGGAGAAGTGCTGGCTTACCTGAAAGAACCGGAGCGAGGGGCGGCGTAGAAAAGTCAGAAGTTAGAAGTCAAAATGCAGAAGTGAGAGCGGTGTGCGTCTGGCGCGAGTGGAGGGCCTCCCGTATCCTGACTCTTGCATTCCGGCTTCTGATTTCCCTGTAACCTTGTCCACTTCTCCTCCAGTTCGGCCTATCCGCCCGCTCGAGCGCGCATTCTTCGACCGCAGTCCGCGGCGCGTGGCTCGCGAACTTCTCGGCAAGGTTCTGGTGCGCGATGGCGGAAGGCTGCCTCTGGCGGCCCGCATCGTGGAGGTGGAGGCTTATCTCGGAGAAGCCGACCCCGCGGCCCATGCCGCCGCCGGCAATACTGCCCGCACCTCAGTCCTGTTCGGACCGCCGGGCCGCGCCTACGTTTACTTCATCTATGGCAATCACTATTGCCTCAATGTGTCGTGTGAGCGGGAAGGGAAGGCCGGTTCGGTTTTGTTCCGCGCGGTCGAGCCGCTCCTGGGCATCGAGAAAATGGCACGGGCTCGAGGAATCCCGCTACAAGGCCCTCGCGATCTTCCTAAACTCACCAGCGGCCCAGGACGCCTGGCCGAAGCGTTCGGCATCACGCGCACCCGCGACAACAGCCGCGATCTCACATCTCCCAATTCCGGGTTGTGGATTGGAGAAGACGGCTGGCGCGCGGGAAACATCCAAATCACTCCACGCATCGGCATCAGCAAAGCCGCTAACGAGCCGCTGCGGTACATGCTCGCGGGAAACGCGTTCGTTTCCGGCAGGAAAACGCCGGCCAGAGACTAAAGGCCCGTCTGGGATTTGACAAACGGGTGTAGACTGTCCTTCGGGTCATATGCGCGGAACACCGCGCTGCTCAAGGCATTTGACGGCACTCCGAAAATGTTCCGCTCGGCGAATGCATCGTCCGCTTTGCGGTATCCCCCTGACGGAACGAATTATCTGACTGAATAGGAATCCGCTTGCGCCGGTTCGCTCCATTTCGCGCTTTGGCCGTCACGTTAACGATTCTGGGTGCGGTAATGCCTGCGCTCGCGCGACCGACGGATACGGCATCGCTTCCGCCACGGGCGACTGCGGCTCCTTCCAACATTGTGATCGGTTTCGTGGGTGGCTTCGTAGGCCACGACAATCCGCACCACGGCCCGGTTCGACTCGCGGCGCAAATCCGGCCTACCGTTCCCAAAGACACGTACGTCCGAATTTTTGAAAACCGGCGCAGGAAAAAAGCCTATGACGCCATTGTTCGCCTGCTGGACACAAATCACGACGGCGTCCTTTCCGCCGAAGAAAAGGCTCGGGCCCGTATCATCCTCTTCGGCCAAAGTTGGGGAGCCGCCGCGGCGGTGTTGCTGGCGCGCGACTTGCGGCGGGAAGGCGTGCCGGTTTTGCTGACGGTGCAAGTGGATAGCGTCGCCAAAGCGTGGCAGAACGATTCCGTCATTCCCGACAATGTCGCCGAAGCCGTGAATTTTTATCAGACGCATGGCATCATCCACGGCCGGGCGCGGATCACGGCCGCCGATCCCGCAAAGACTGAGATCCGGGGGAATTACCGTATGGATTACAAGGAAAACCCAGTCGAATGCCCAGACGCTTCCCGGTTAGAGCGCGCCCTTACCCCCGGCCACATGCAGAGCGAGTGCGATCCCCGCCTCTGGTCGCTGATCGAAAACATGGTGCGGGAGCGGCTGTCGTTTTCGGGAGCTTCTCCGGGGGCTTCTCCGGGCCCTTCACCGGGCACTTCCGCGGCCGTTTCTGCTGCAGTCCATCCGCAACCTTAGCCGGCAGGTTTTATTCCGCAAATCTTAGCCTGCAGTCTTGGGAAGCAGGATGTTATCGATAAGCCGCGCCGTGCCAACGAATGCGGCGACCGCGACCAGCGCGCCGTTGGCGACGTCTTCGACCGAATCCAGAGTGTCGGGATCCACGATTTCGAGGTAGTCGAGGCGGACTGAGTTTTCTCCCGCAACTTCTTCGCGAGCGGCAGCCGCTAGTTTGGCCGCGTTGAGCTCGCCTGCATCCGCTAATTTCTGCACCCGCATCAGCGAACGATATAGCACCAGCGCCTGCTTTCTCTGTTGCGGATCGAGATAGGCATTGCGCGAACTCATGGCAAGCCCATCGGCCTCTCGCACAATCGGACAGGCGACGATTTCCAGGAAAAAGTTCAAGTCGCGCGCCATGCGGCGAATGACCGCCACCTGCGCTGCGTCCTTCTGTCCGAAGAAGGCCGCATCCGGCTCGACGATGTGAAATAGTTTGGCCACCACCGTGGTGACACCGCGAAAGTGACCGGGCCGCGAACGCCCGTCCAGCTTGTCACTTAGCTCTTCGACGGTAACCCAGGCCGCGGCACCCACCGGATACATTTCTTCGACCGACGGCGCGAAGAGCAATTCCACGCCTTCTTTTTCCAGCAGTTTCCGGTCGCGCTCGAAGGTTCGCGGATACTTCGCCAGATCTTCGTTAGGCCCAAACTGCGTGGGGTTTACAAAAATCGACGCCGTCACGATATCGCAGGAAGCCCTGGCCGCCCGCACCAGCGACAAGTGCCCCTCATGTAGGGCTCCCATGGTAGGCACGAACCCCAATCGCTTGCCGCCGCGCCGCGCGGCGCGGCAGGCGGCCCGCATGTCTTCGATGGTCTCGCAGATCCTCATCGCGTCAGGGTAGTCCGTCCTGGGATCGTACGTCCCGGGATGTTCGGTCTCAGGAGGTGGGTATCCAGTGGAGTGCAATGTGCGCGCCCTCAAGGTCGCCCGCGACAATTCCGCGGCATCGTCGAATCGCGATCTTGTCTTGCTCGGAAGCGGTGGATTTCTCATCCATCAGGATCGCGACTGCGCGCCCGTAAGGCCAAGCCGATGCGGGCAAGTGGGCCAGCGCCTTCAACACTTCCTCCGGCTTCAGAATTTGTTCTTCATTGGCGGTTACGCCGGTGAGCAGTCCAACGGCATCGGGGCGGATGACGAGATACGGATTGCTCCAGTGCCTGCTCTCTTGCGGGGTTGGGTACTTCGCTGGATCGGCAGCGGAGATGGCGAGCAAGAGAGTCGCCGCGTCCGGCGGTGGTGGCGCGTTTTGCCGCGAGCAGGCCGCGAGCGAGAAGCTCATCGTCAAAACAAATACAAGCACGAATACGAAGCCGGCTTGCAGGCAACGCCGGGCGGCGGAAGAACTCACCGCACCACCATGGCAACGTCTGTCTTCACGGCCCAGACCAAAGCGACCACCCATCCGATCATCGTCCAGCCCAGAAAAAAGTTCAGCAGCAGAATCGCGGTTGTGTCTCGCTTACCGCGGGCAAAAGCAATGATCGACGGCAGAAAATACATCACGAACCCAAAACCAATGAATGGAATGAAGAATACCGCTGCGAACAGCATAAGACTCCCTCCCTGCCGACTAGCCTAGCACCGCGCGGACGACAGTCTCCACCAGTTCTCCCGATATCTTCTCCGTGCCTCAGCGTCGGAATCCGCCCTGAGCTAGGCCGAACGGTGGTGAACCCGCTCTCACCGCCGCATCGCACGTTTCCGCGCCAGCACCGTTTCCAACCCCGCCCTCGTCTCTTTCGGCAGATGGTACGACTCTTCATCCGACGGATACTGGAGCGACTTCACATCGGCGCGAAACGCCCGCACGGCATTGCCGATCAGCGCGGCCGCATCGCCGTAGCGGCGCACAAACTTGGCCGGCGGCGCAAACGTCAGGTTCAGAATATCGTGGAACACCAGCACCTGGCCATCGCACTCCGGACCGGCGCCGATGCCGATGGTCGGCGTGCCTACCTCCGCCGTAATCATCGCCGCCACTTCGCGCGGAATGCCTTCCAGCACGATGCAGGCCACGCCCGCGCGATCAAGCGCCACGGCGTCGCGCATGAGCTGCTCGATGCCGCTGAGATTCTTGCCCTGCACCTTGTAGCCGCCCATCACGTTGACCGACTGCGGCGTGAGCCCGATGTGACCGGCCACGGGAATTTCGGCGTCAATGATGCGGCGAATCAGGTCGGCGCGCTTCTCGCCACCCTCGATCTTCACCACTTCCGCGCCGCCTTCTTTGACAAAGCGCGTGGCGTTGCTCAGGGCGCTTTCGGGGTCAACGTGATAAGACCCGTAAGGCATGTCGGCCACGAGCAGCGCGCGCTTCACGCCGCGTCGCACAGCCTTCACATGATGAAGCATCTCGTCCATGGTGACCGAGAGCGTGTTGTCATAGCCAAGAATGGTTTGGGCAAGCGAATCGCCAACCAGGGTCATCTCGATGCCGGCCTCGTCCACCAGACGCGCGGTGGCGTAATCGTAGGCGGTGAGGCAGGTGATGGGTTCGTGCCGGAGTTTTTGTTCCCGCAGAGAAGCGGTGGTGACCTTCTGGCGGAGTTCATCGTGACTAGAAAAGCCGGGACGCCCGCCAATCGGGGTGACACTCATATTGCCCTCCAGTGCCCCTCCGGCTCGGCCGGATAGAGCCTGTACGCATCTTCGTGGATGCTGCAGCTATTGTAGCCGCAAAGCCCGCGTTCGTCGATGGCCGGTTGTCACCGGTTTATCAGAAGCTAATCGCACGTAAGACGCTTCGAAATGGTCTTACTGTATGGTAAGATCACTTCATGGCAAGCTACCGCACAGTGATTAGTTCTAAAGGTCAGGTGGTCATTCCGGCGGAACTCCGCGAGCAATTTGGTTTGGAGAAGGGAACACCCGCTACCTGGAGTGAAGACCACGGAAGACTCGTTCTGACCCCGATGACGAAACAGCGATTGCGGGAGATTAGAGGGTTTCTGAAACCCAAGTCCGGAGAACCCTCCATGTTTGAGGAATTGTTCGCGGAGCGGGAACGCGAGCGCAAACGAGAGGATCAATGACTCCTCCGTTCCCACGCGGCCCGCGACGACACGTGCTGGACGCCAACGCATTGGTCGGGCTATTCGAGGACCGGGAGGGTACAGCGGGAAAGATTGAACGTCTGCTGGAACAAGCCCTGCAAAAAGAGGTGCCTCTTTTGATGTCAGCTGTGAACTGGGGTGAAGTATTCTACGTCACGTGGCGACGGCACGGAGAAGCAAGGGCTCATGAAGCCGCAGCGAAGCTCCGGGAGATGCCCATCGCGGTTATCGATGCGGATCGAGAACGGGCCTCACGGGCGGGTGCGCTCAAGCAAAAATACGCCTTGGGCTACGCTGACGCGTTCGCCGCCGAACTGGCTATTGAACGCGGCGCATGGCTGGTCACCGCCGATCCAGAATTCTCCAAGGTGGGGAAAGCGCTGGCGGTTTACTCGCTGCCGCGATACGAGAGGTAGGGTCTCTCAATGGTCATCTGCTCCGCCTGACGTTCTCCCGCAGCCAACCTACATAAGAGGCCTCATCGAGCCTGCCCGCTGCCAGTCCCATGACCCACTGGTCGGCATCGGCCTCACTCGCCGCGAAGTCGAAGCCGTGAAGTTCCAGGAAGAGAACGCCGACCACAAAGCCAGTCCTCTTGTTCCCGTCGACAAAAGGATGGTTTTGGACAATACCCGCCGTGTAAAGCGCCGCCATTTCAACGATGTCCGGAGAATCGGCGTAGGCATGGTGCTGGCGCGGTCGAGCAAGAGCGGATTCAAGAAGCGCCCGGTCGCGCACTCCCGCCGCGCCGCCGTGTAGCGCCAAAAGCCGGTCATGGATCGCCAGCACATCGCGCGTCTCGATCCAAGCCGGTTTTTTCTTGCCTGCACGCCGCTTTTTCACTTTGCCAACGCTTGCAGCGTGTTGCGGTAGCGGCTCATGATCTCTTCAGCCTTCTCCATTTTCCTCTCGAACGCGGGATCGTACGGTGTGAGCCGATAATCGCCGTCTCCAGCCTCAATCAGAAAAACCCGCTCCCCGTCGCCCGTCCGCAGGCGGTGAATGACCTCCTTCGGCAGAACCACTCCAAGTGAGTTGCCGAACTTCCGAATCTTGAGTTGAACCATGAGCCTTCGTCTCCGTTATTACAATTGTAATAACATACTGAGGATACCGCAAGGCCGCAGTTTTATTGGAGGTAACGACCAACGACTGCCGGCCAACGACGGTTCCTACGCGCTGGCCGCTTCCTGCCCGCCCAGCGGCAAAAAGTATTGCGTGCCCTTGATTGGCTCGGTAACTTTTCGCAGCAGTTCCTGCAAGTCTTCGTTGCGGTCGACGAAGTCAATCTCTGACGTATTGACGATCAACAGGTCCGACGATGTGTAGTGAAAAAAGAAGTGTTCGTAGGCCTTTACCACTTCCTCCAGATACTCGTCGCTGACGGCGCGCTCGCCGGGGGCATTCTTTTTCTTGAGGCGCTTCTTCAGCACCTCGGGCGTGGCCTGCAGGTAGATGACAAGGTCCGGCGTGGGCAACTGCTCGCGGAAGTGGTTGTAGTAGCGGTTGTAGGTATCGAGCTCCTGGTCGGTGAGGTTGAGGCAGGCGAAGAGTTTGTCTTTTTCGAAGATGTAGTCGGCGACCACGGTCTTCTGCGAGCGCGGACCCAGGTCGAGCGCCTGCAACTGCTCGAAGCGCCGCACTAGGAACGCGAACTGCGCCTGAAACGCCGCGCCACGTTCGCCTTCATAAAAAGCGCCCAGGAAAGGGTTGGACTCAGGCTCCATCACGCGCTGCGCATTCAGGCGTTCGGCCAGAATGCGCGCCAGCGTACTCTTGCCCACTCGGATGGGACCTTCCACAGCAATGTAACGGGGCAACTCGAAGAGATTGGCCATGGACTCGTAATATTCCGGAATTTGCAGGATAGCTCGGATGGAGCCGAGTGGCAATTGAGGGAAGAGTTAACAGGGAAGAATTGAGCGATCGAGCCATTGAGTGCTTGAGAGATTTGGAAGTCGATGCTTGCGATTTCATTCGCTCAATCACCCGATGACTCAATGACTCAATGACTCAATGCTCTACAATTCCCTCATGCTCGCCCTTGCCCTGACCGGCGCCGTCTCCGCCGCAGCCGCTCTAGCCGCGGGTTACCAGTCCATGGCGCCGACCGGGCAATGGTACGGCCAAACTTTCGTCGGACTGCCGCGCGGATCGCGCCAGATTGCTCTGACCTACGACGACGGCCCCAACGACCCGCACACCCTGCGCTTGCTGGAAGTCCTCGCTAGCCACGGCGTACAGGCGACTTTTTTTCTGATCGGATGCTACGTGCAGCAACGTCCCAACATCGCCCGCGAAATTGTCCAAGCCGGCCACGTCGTCGGCAACCACACCTTCACGCATCCGCTGCTGACCTTCAGGAGCGAAACAGAAATCAGGCGGCAACTCTCCGAATGCCGCGCCGCGTTGCAAGATGCGATTGGCCAACATTCCAATCTGTTTCGTCCTCCCTTCGGAGGGCGCCGATCCGCGGTGCTCCGCGTGGCGCGCGAACTTGGCCTGGAACCAGTCATGTGGAACGTAACCGGGTACGATTGGAACACGCCGCCAGCCGCGGCGATCGAGCGCAGGGTCGCCAGGCAGATTCGCGGCGGCGACGTCATCCTGCTCCACGATGGAGGGCATAAGCAAATGGGAGCGGACCGCTTGAAAACGGTGATCGCCACAGATCACCTGATCGCCCGCTGTAAGACCGAAGGATATGAGTTCGTAACGATTCCGCAGATGATGGCAAAGTCAGTGGTCAGCCATCAGCCATGAGCTGTCAGCTAGTGCGGTATTGTATTTTAGATGTCTCCGTGTCTCCGGGATGAAATCGTCTTTCATCCCCGCGCCGCCGCGAACGCCTGCTTCGCCGCCGCAATCGTCTGCTGTATATCCTGCTCCGTATGTGTAGCGCCCAGGAATGCAGCCTCATACTGGGACGGCGGCAGATACACTCCGCTGTCGAGCATGGCGCGGAAGAATTTGCCAAACGCTTCGGTATTCGACTGCGAGGCCGAATCCCAATCCGTTACCGGCCCCGGCGTGAAGAACCAGGTGAACATGGAGCCGACACGGTTGTAGCACAGCGGCACGCCGGCACCTTTGGCGGCTGTGGCAACGCCCTCGACCAGTGTTCGGCTCAACTTTTCGAGCCGCGGATAAATCTCCTTGTGATCGCGCAGGTGCTTCAACATCGCGCACCCCGCCGCCATCGCCAGCGGATTGCCGGAGAGCGTGCCCGCCTGATACATCGGTCCCAGCGGCGCCACCAGATTCATAATCTCGCTGGAACCGCCATAGGCGCCCACTGGCAGGCCTCCGCCGATGATCTTGCCCATGGTCGTCAGGTCAGGACGAATATTGTAGAGCTCCTGCGCTCCGCCGAAGGCCACGCGAAATCCGGTCATCACTTCATCGAAAATCAGCACGGACCTTTCGCGTTCCGTAATCATGCGCAGAGCCACCAGATAATCGTCCGTCGCGGGAACACATCCCATGTTTCCCACCACCGGCTCCACGATCACGCACGCAATCTGATGTTTAAATTTTTGGAAGGCGTACTCCACCGCCTTGACGTTGTTGAAAGGCAAGGCCAGCGTGAATTGGATGAATTCCTCGGGAACGCCCGCGGATCCTGGAATACCCAGCGTCGCCACGCCCGAACCCGCCTTCACCAGCAGAGAGTCGGAATGCCCGTGGTAACAGCCCTCGAATTTCACAATATACTTGCGCTTGGTATAAGCTCGCGCCAGACGGATGGCCGACATCGTGGCTTCGGTTCCGGAATTCACGAAGCGAACTTTCTGCATGGGCGGAAACGCCGCCAGTACCAGCTCCGCGAGATCGGCCTCGGCGGGCGTGGAAGCCCCAAAGCTGGTGCCGTTGCAGGCCGCGCCTACGATGGCATCGAGCACGTCCGGCGCGGCGTGGCCTAGAATCAGCGGTCCCCAGGAGCCGACATAGTCGATGTATTCGTTTTCGTCGGCATCCCAGATGTGCGAGCCTTTTCCGCGCGCGATAAACGGCGGGTCGCCCCCCACCGAACCGAACGCGCGCACCGGCGAGTTCACTCCGCCTGGAATCATGCTTTCGGCGCGTTGCTGAAGGCGGCGCGACTGCTCGACTTTTCGCGATGCTATGGACGGCATCGAGGCTCCCACACGAAGGATGTGAACAGACAAGACCGCGCGATTACTATAGCAGCTGCCATCGCAAACAAATTCATCAGATATTCACCATTTCGCCATCATTTTGCAACATCGCGCAGGTAACTTTGGGTCATCACGTTGCCCTTCTAACCGGGAGGGTTCAAGGACAGCTTCGGGGGCTCCGGGCTGTCCTTCTTGGTTTTCTGCCGCCACGTCGCTCGATCTCGGGAAAGTCGGAGAATGATTCCTTCGCGCGGCGAAGCCCACGCGAACCCGCCTCCGGCCTCATATCACTTAAGATTCTATCTGCATATTCCTTTAACTAATGCACGGTGGATTTGGCGGCATCCCAGCCTGGCGCCGGCCGCCGGAGCTGTTAGCGCAATATGATTAACCATAGTTAACTCATCGTGATATATTTGCGTTCAGTAATCTGGAATAGAGGACAGAGACCCGGCGAACCGGGGCTTCGTTGGTTCGCCGGAGTCATTTATGGGGACATCGTACGAATGAAAAGGCAAACCCAACTCGCGACTCGGAGCGCGCGCTGGCTGCTGCTTGCGTTCTGCACCGCAACCGTTGTTGGTCCGGCGCTGCCGTCGCTCGCGCAACAGCCGGACCCACCCTCCGCGACACAGTCAGCTACCGCGCCGCAAGGGGACTCTGCGGCCGCGCCCAATGTGCCCGATCCACCGTCGGAAGAGGGTACCGAAGCGATGTTTCCCCATTTCAAGGACACGCGCTTCTGGCTCTCCGGCCAGGCGAATTTTATTTTTCAAACTCATCCCCCGTTCTACGCCGCTTACAGTGGCAAGAACAGCCTCAGCCCGCACTACGAGAAAGCCACGTCGCGCGTGATGACGCTCTACACCGGCGCGCGACTCAATAATTCCACCGAGCTTATCGTCGACGTCGAAGAGACCGGCGGTGCCGCCCTGAGCACGGGCCTCGGCTTGGCCGGCCCGCCCGATCTCGATATCGTGCGCAATCCTCTGTTGAGCAAAGCGCCTTATCTAGCGCGGGGCATGATTCATAAGGTCTTTGCGTTGAGCAAGGACAAAGTGGAAAACCAGCGTACGTTCCTGTCGCTATTCGACGAACTTCCGCGCCGCCGCTTGGAAATCCGCTTCGGCAAATTCAGCATGCCGGACTTCTTCGACATCAATTCCGTCGGCACGGACACTCACTTTCAGTTCAGCAACTGGACCATCGACAACAACGGCGCATACGACTACGCAGCCGACACGCGCGGCTACACCGTCGGCGCTACCGCCGATTACGAAGACCGCAACTGGGGCATCCGCTTCGCCGAGGCGCTCATGCCCAAGGTCGCGAACGGAATCGATCTGATCTGGAAGCCCTGGCAAGCCCATGCGGAGAACTTTGAATACGAACTGCGTCACGGCCTGATCCCCAAAAAGTCCGGAGTGGTTCGTCTATTGGCCTTCACCAATTACGCCAACATGGGCATCTATCGTCAGGCCGTTGCCAACTTTGAAGCAGGCCTCACATCCATTCCAGATATCACCAACCATCCCTGGCACATCACGCGCAAGTATGGTTTCGGCGTGAACGTCGAGCAGAATCTTCTGCCCAACCTGGCGGCATTCGCCCGCTTCGGCTGGGATAACGGCAAGACCGAATCCTTCGCCTACACGGAGGTCGATCAAACTTTCGCCGGAGGACTGGGAGCAAACGGCGCATGGTGGCGCCGCAAGCAGGACCGCGCTGGCGTTGCCTTCGTCACCAACGGGATTGCCAAGGATCACCAGGCCTACCTCGCCGATGGCGGCTACGGCTTTCTGTTGGGCGATGGCCAGTTGAACTACGGCCGCGAAAATATTGTGGAGACTTACTATACCGTCCACGTGTGGCGCGGCATCTATCTCGCGCCCGGCCTGCAACACATCGTGGACCCCGGCTACAACCGCGACCGAGGTCCGGTCCTCGTGCCATCGTTCCGCGCCCACGTCGAGTTCTAAGACGTCACGGGCTCTCCACTTCTTTTACCTCTCCACTGTGACACCCTTCCAGAACGCCACATACCCCTTGATCTGCTTCGCCGCCGCCGTCGGCTGCGGGTAGTACCAAGCCGCGCCCGAGTTCCGTTTGCCGTTGACCTCAACATCGTAGTAGCTAGCCGTGCCCTTCCACGAACACACAGTATGCGCATCGCTGGCCTTGAAATACTCCTTGCGAATCGCATCCGGAGGAAAATACTGGTTGCCTTCGATCTCGACTGCCGCATTGCTTTCGGCGAGCACTGTGCCTTCCCAGGTTGCTTTTGCCATAATGCCCATATAGATTCCTGGCAGGCTCGGCAGTTTCACAATGTTGCGGGGGCACGATGCCAGAGGCGATAACGAGGGCGCGTTTCAACGGCAACTCTTTCAACGGCAACTCTTTCAACGGCAACTCAATGTCGGGCGCGCTGGAGCGCGTGCTGGTATGTTCGCCGCGCACGGCAGGCTGGAACCAGCGGGAACGCGCGGCGCGCTGGCAAGAACTGGGCTTCCACCATGCGCCCGACTTCGGGACGGCGCAATCCCAGCACGAAGCGCTGTGCCGCGAGTTGGAAGCCGCGGGAGTCGAGGTTGTGGAGATGCTTCCGGCGCCGGACTTCTCCCTCGATGCCGTCTATGCCCACGACGCGTCGCTTCCCACCGATTTCGGTTTGATCGTGATGCGCCCGGGCAAGCCGAACCGCATGGCGGAAGGCCCGCGCCACGGCTCGTTCTGCGCGACCCTGGACATCCCAACGCTCGGCGCGATTGCGCTTCCCGGCACCGCCGAAGCTGGTGACATCGTGTGGCTCGATCCTAAAACGCTGCTGATCGGCCGCGGTTATCGCACAAATGCCGCCGGCATTCAGCAGATGTGCGCTCTACTCGCACCCAAGGGCGTGGAGGTTTTTTCGGCGCCGCTGCCTTACGGCCCGGGCCCCTCGGCGTGCCTGCATCTAATGTCGCTGATCAGCCTGCTCGACGAGCGCACCGCACTCGTCGATCTGCCCTGGCTCGCCGTGGAAACAGTCGAACTGCTCAAATCACGCAGATTCAGCTTCATCGAAATCGACCCCGCCGAGCGCGACACGCTAGCCTGCAACGTTCTGGCGCTCGGCAACAACCGCCTGCTCGCGATCGAAGAAAACCGCAACACCAACGCCCGCCTGCGTCGAGCCGGATTCGACATCCGCACTTTCTCCGGCAGCGAGATCTGCATCAACGGCAGCGGCGGCCCCACGTGCCTGACCCGCCCGCTGCTGCGCGGCGAGTGGAAGATGCAGGAGGTTCGGACCGCAATTGCGGAGGCCGATGCTGGCGACTTCGCAAGCGATGCGGACGTGAAGGCGGTCATGCCCAAACACAACCAGTAAACTCCTCCGCTCCTGCTAAAATAATCCTGCATGCTTCTTCCCTTCGTCCGCGAACTCTTCGTGGACGTAGAAAAGCTTCCCGCTTTCGCGCGTGTAGCCTCCCACCTCAAGGAGGGCGCGGGGCGTATTCGTGTATCCGGCCTCACTCCCACCGCGAAAGCCTTGCTGCTCGTGCTGTTTCGACGCGCCGCCGGGCGCCCTCTGATCTTTGTAGTCAACGACAACCGCGCCGTGGAAGACTTCCTTCCTGTCCTGCGCGGCTTCTGCGAACTCACGGCTGCCTGCGATCCAGAGTCCGTCATCTCTCTCCCGGCGCGCGACGTGCTTCCGTTCCAGAACCTCTCACCACACCCGGAGCTCCAGGAAGAACGCGCCACTGCCTTGTGGAAGATCGCGACCGGGGCTGCCTCCATTGTGCTGGCGCCTGTGGCGGCGACGGCCATCCGCCTGCGCTCCAGCGATTACTACGCCGACCTTGCCCGCACCATTCGCCGCGGCGAATCGTTCGATCTCGAGGCCCTGCTCGCGCACCTCAATACTGTCGGCTACACCTCCACTGACGTGGTCGAGATGCCGGGGCAATATGCCTCACGGGGCGGGATCCTCGACGTTTACTCGCCCGAGGCCGACCGCCCGTTGCGAATCGAGTTCTTCGGCGATGAAGCCGACTCCATTCGCAAATTCGATCCCGCCTCGCAACGCTCCTCGACGCCTGTAGACGAGGCTTTGCTCCTTCCCCTCACCGAAACGCCGGTCAGCGAACATCTGCTTGGCGCAATTCATACGCGGCTCAGCGGCAAGCGTATCGTTGGCTCGGGAAAGCCGGGCTCCGAAGAGATCGTGGAAGCCGCTGTCCGCGCGGGTGGCCTAAACGTTTTCCCCGGCTGGGAGTTTTATTCTCCGGTTGCCGGAGCCGACAGCACCATCTTCGATCTAATTCCCCGCGCCGCGGTTCTTCTGGACGAAACCGATCAGCTCAAGCAGGAATTCGACCGCTTCTGGACTCGCGTTGCCGAAGCCCACGAGCGCAGCGGCGTCGGCAGTCTGGTAAGGCCCGAGGATCTCTACCTTCCGCCGGACGACTGGTGGAAAAAAGCGGCAGCACTTCCCGGCGCCGATGTCGAGCACCTGGGCATCACCCGCGGCGTGGATGAAGAAAACTCGATCATTTCATTTCTCACGCAGCCCTCACCGCGCTTCCATGGCGCAGTTCCCGCGATGCTCGCGGAAGTGCAGAAACTCAACAGCGATGGAAAACGCGTGCTGTTCGCCGTGCCCAACATCGGCGAGGTCGAGCGTCTGGCCGATGTTTTCACGGAGTACAACGTCTCGTTTCGCCTGGGAAGCCGCACCCGCGGCGGCGAAAGTTATGCCGACGAAACCAGCTACTTCGCGGGCGAACTGCTCACTACCACCCTGGCCACGGCCTACATCCCCGATGGCGTGCTGCTGCCCGAGGCCAACCTTGCCGTCTTCGGCGCGCGCGATCTGTTCGACGAATCCGACGCGGTGGCCTCGCGTCCGCAGCGTCTAAAGTCCAAAGTCTCGGCCTTCCTCTCGGACTTCCGCGATCTGCAGGTCGGCGATTACGTTGTGCATGTCGAGCATGGCATTGGGCAGTATCAGGGCTTGAAGGAAATCAACCATGGCGATGGTCCTGCCGAATTCATGCTGCTCGAATTCGCCGAAGCCTCTCGCCTCTACGTTCCGCTCACCCGCCTCGATCTGGTGCAGAAGTACCGCTCGTCGGAAGGCGCCAAGCCGGTCTTGAGTCATCTCGGAACCGCAGCCTGGGGCAAGACGAAGGCTCGCGTGCGCAATGCCATGAAAGACATGGCGGACGAACTCCTCAAGCTTTACGCCGAACGAAAAACGGCGGTGGGCCACGCCTTTCCGCCGGGCAACGAATGGTTTCGCGAGTTTGAAGATGCCTTTGAATTCAGCGAGACCGAAGACCAGGCCCAGGCCATCAAAGACGTCATTCGCGACATGGAGTCCTCCCAGCCCATGGACCGGCTGCTCTGCGGCGATGTCGGCTACGGCAAAACTGAGGTCGCGATGCGCGCCGCCTTCAAGGCGATTGGCGATAACAAACAGGTGGCAGTCCTCGCGCCCACCACCGTGCTTGCCTTTCAGCACTTCGAAACTTTCAAGCAGCGCTTCGCTCCCTTCCCGGTCACAATTGAGATGATCAGCCGCTTCCGCAATGCCAAGCAGCAAAAGGAAATCCTGCAAAAGACGGAAGCCGGCAAAATCGATGTCCTGATCGGAACCCACCGCATTCTTTCCAAAGACATCAAGTTCTCCGATCTCGGCCTGCTCATCGTCGACGAAGAACAGCGCTTCGGGGTGCGCCACAAAGAGCGCATCAAGCAAATGCGCAAGCAGGTGGACGTGCTCACCATGTCGGCGACGCCCATCCCGCGCACTCTGCACATGTCGCTGGTCGGGCTGCGCGACATGAGCGTGATCGAGACCCCGCCCAAAGATCGCATGGCAATTCAGACGGTGGTCGCCAGTTGGGACGAAAAACTCATCCAGTCCGCGGTTGAACAGGAATTGGACCGCGGCGGCCAGGTTTACTTCGTCCACAACCGCGTGGACACGATCTGGGAGATCGCCGCCAAGATTCAGGCGCTGGTTCCCCCGGCGCGGATTATCGTCGGCCACGGACAAATGTCGGAAGGCGAACTCGAGAAAGTGATGTTGAAGTTCATGCATCACGAAGCTGACATTCTGGTTTCGACCACGATCATCGAAAACGGTCTCGACATTCCACTGTGCAACACCATTCTGATCAACCGCGCCGACCGCCTCGGTCTCTCGGAGCTTTACCAGTTACGCGGCCGAGTTGGCCGCTCCAGCCGCCGCGCTTATGCATATCTGATGCTCCCGCCGGAGATCGAACTCACTCCCATCGCGCGCCGCCGGCTCGCCGCGCTAAAGGAATTCTCTGACCTCGGCGCAGGATTCAAAATCGCCGCCCTCGACCTCGAACTCCGCGGCGCCGGCAACATGCTCGGTGGCGAGCAGAGCGGCCACATCGAGGCTATCGGCTTCGAGCTCTACACCCAGATGCTGGAACGCGCCGTGCGTGAGATGAAAGGCGAAGCCGCGGCCGACGAAGCCGAGACCCAGCTCAACCTCGGCCTCAACATCCGCATTCCCGCCGATTATGTTCCTGAAGAAAACCAGCGCCTGCAGATGTATAAGCGCGTAGCCCGTGTCGAAACCGAATCGCAATTGACCGACGTAGCGGGCGAGTTGCAGGACCGCTACGGCCCGCCTCCGCCCGCAGTCCGCAACCTGCTGGACTACGCCTCGCTCAAACTGCTCTGCATGAAGGTCGGCGTGAATGCCATCGAGCGCAAACGCGACTTCGTCACCCTCAAGTTTCAGGAGAACGCCGCCGTGGATCCGGAGCAGCTAGCCCGCTTCGTCTCCGCCCAGCGCGGCGCCCAGTTCACTCCAGACGGCATGCTGAAGTTTGTTTTGAAAGCCACTGTCGCGGAAGAAGTCCTGCGCGCGCTCCGCGCGGTATTGGAGCAACTGGCCAGCGCAGAATCGACATCGGAGGTTCGATCCGCCATCGCACCGTCTAGCTGATCGGGGTACTGGTAAGATTCGTATCAGGGCATGCCTCCAGGCATGCCGCAAGCGTTCCGTTCCCGTGGCGCGCCTTCAGGCGCTGAACGTTTGCATCGGGGTTCCCCAAAAGGTCCGCTAGCGGATCGTCATGTAAAATCAGCAGGCCGTCGCTTGAACGACTAACGACCGCCGACTAACGACCACCTCGATGCCCATGAAGCTCCGCAAAGCCGTATTCCCCGCCGCCGGCCTCGGCACACGCTTTTTGCCCGCCACCAAAGCCCAGCCCAAAGAGATGCTCCCGCTGGTGGATAAGCCCATCATTCAGTACGGCGTGGAAGAAGCTCTGGCCTCGGGTTGCGACCAGATCCTCATCATCACTGGCCGCGGCAAGCAGGCCATCGAAGACCACTTCGACGTCAGCTACGAGCTGGAAAGAATGCTCGAGGATCGCAAGAAGATTGACCTGCTCAAGATTGTGCGCTCCATCTCCGACATGATTCACGTCGCCTATGTCCGCCAGAAAGAAGCCCTCGGCCTCGGCCACGCCGTGCTGATGGCCCGCGAACTTGTCGGCAATGAGCCTTTCGCCGTGCTCCTGGCCGACGATGTGATCGATGCCAAGGTCCCATGCCTCAAGCAGATGGTCGAGGTTTTCGATCAGACCCAGTGCTCCGTCCTGGCCACTCAGGTCATCGAAGGAAAGATGATTTCTTCCTACGGCGTTCTCGACGTAAAGCCCGCCGATGGCCGTTTCGGCGGCCGCCTGTACGAAATCAAGAACATGGTTGAGAAGCCCAAGCCCGAGGACGCGCCCTCGAACCTGGCCATCATCGGCCGCTACATTCTCACACCCGCGATCTTCGATTGCCTGGCCAACACCCAGGCCGGAGCCGGTGGTGAGCTGCAACTCACCGACGGCATGCGCCTCCTGCTGCAGAAAGAAAAGATGTACGCCTACGTCTACGAAGGCCGCCGCCACGATACGGGAGACAAGCTGGGATTCCTCAAGGCAACGGTCGAGTTCGCGCTCAAGCGGGAAGATTTAGGGCAACCGTTCCGCGAATATCTAAAAGGATTAAAGCTCTAACATTTGACCATTGTGACTGTAATTTGTGACTGTGACTGTGTGGGGACAGCCGCCCCCGGCTGTCCGCCTCGCGCAGCGAAGCCTTCGCTGAAGTTGCTTTGGCCGGACTTGCTTTCAAGCGTAAGACTTTGGGTGGCGCAGCGCTTCAGCGCTGCGATGAAGCTCCACTTGGAAAGTGGGCTTCAGCCCCTGGGGTACTTGCTTATCCACCGGCGGAACTCCTAAACTTCCTAGACTTCTCCTCCACACCCCGCGCCAGCTTCTCCTTATGCGCCTCAAGCTTCTTAGCAATCCCGGCATCGCTCAACCCAATCATCTGCGCCGCAAGAATCCCCGCATTTGTAGCACCAGGCTTTCCGATCGCCACCGTCGCCACCGGAATCCCCGCCGGCATTTGCACGGTCGCCAGCAAGGAATCCATCCCCTGCAGCGGCGTGGAAGGAATCGGTACGCCGATCACCGGCAACGTGGTGTGAGCGGCAATCACGCCGGCCAGATGCGCCGCACCGCCGGCGCCCGCGATGATCACACAAATGCCGCGCCCGGCAGCCTTGCGCGCGAAATCGGCCGTACGCTCCGGCGAACGGTGCGCCGAGGTCACGTCGATTTCGTATGCGATGCCAAACTCCTCCAATGCCTTCCCGGCCTCACGCATGATCTCAAGGTCGGAATCACTGCCCATCACAATCGACACCAGTGGCTTGCTCATCAATCTCCTTAGAATTATTTCTTCAGCGCCCGCGCCGCAATATCCTTCCGGTAATGTGCACCGTCGAAACGAATCTTCTCGCAGGCCGCATACGCCCGTTCGATGGCAGTCTCCAACTCCGCCGCCCGCGCCGACACCCCGAGCACCCGCCCGCCGGCGGTATAGAACGATCCATCGCGCTTCGTCGTCCCCGCGTGAAACACCTTCACACCCTCGGTCCCGTCAGCTTCTTCCAGGCCTGCGATCTTCTTTCCCACCTCGAACGTCCCTGGATATCCTCCCGACGCCATCACCACGCACACCGACGCATCCCGCGACCACTTGAAATCGCCTTCGCTGAGGCGGCCTTCGATCGAAGCTTCCAGCCCATCGACTAAATCGCTTTCCAGCCGCATCAGAATCGGCTGCGTCTCCGGATCGCCGAAGCGGCAATTGAATTCCAGTACCATGGGACCTCGAGCCGTCATCAT
Organism: Acidobacteriaceae bacterium; assembly: GCA_003131585.1. Classification (GTDB taxonomy): domain Bacteria; phylum Acidobacteriota; class Terriglobia; order Terriglobales; family Acidobacteriaceae; genus Sulfotelmatobacter. Next base: position 5,247 of record PKVW01000036.1, on the reverse strand, counting down.
CAGCCCGCAATAGAGCACTCCCTTGTATTCCGTGCCTTCCGCCTTCATGCCCGCAACTACTGGCGTGGCGATGTGACTCACCAGCCAGTCGCGCATCTTGTCATCGACAATGTCGGCTGTCGAGTATGCGCCCATACCGCCGGTATTCGACCCGGTGTCGCCGTCGCCGATCCGCTTATGATCCTGGGCCGCCACCAGAGGGACCACGCGTTCCCCGTCGCTCAACACAAGAAACGAAAGTTCGTCGCCCGTCAAACATTCTTCCAGCACCACGCGCGCGCCCGCTTCTCCCACCATCTTGCCGCTGAACATCTCGGCCGCCACGCTGGCAACCTCTTCTTTGCTCGCTGCGATCACCACGCCCTTGCCCGCCGCCAATCCGTCGGCCTTGACCACGACCGGCGCGTGAAAATGCGCCAAAGCCGCGCGAACTTCCTCCACCGAATCGCAGATCGCGTAGGGAGCGGTCGGAATGCGGTGCCGCTGCAAGAATTCTTTCGCGAAGCTCTTGCTCCACTCCAACTGCGCCGCCGCCTTGGTAGGGCCGAACGCCGGCCAGCCGCATCGCGTGAATTCGTCCACCACGCCCAGCGTAAGCGGCAACTCAGGTCCCACCAGCGTAAGGTCCGGACGCACCTGCCGGCCCAGAGCCATAATCGAATCGAGATTCTTCAGGTCAACCGCCAGGCATTCCGCGTTTTCCGCAATGCCGCCGTTACCCGGTGCGCAATACAACTTGGAAACACGTGAGGACTGCCGCAGCTTCCATACCAGCGCGTGCTCACGCCCACCGTTCCCTAGAACAAGAACTTTCATAGCCGGAGAAAGTCAAGGTTAGGGGCAAAGCAGGAAACCTGTCAAACGCATTGCCGGGAAAATGCAGAAGGCAAAAGTCAGAATGCAGAACTAAAACCCAACCCGCCTAAGTATTCCTTACTTCTGCATTCTGACTTCTTACTTCTGCATTCACGGATGCATCAGGAGTTAACCGTACTTAACGCCGTCGTATAATCGTCCCAGATGATCACCGTCTCCAAGGAAGACTATCTCAAAGCGATCCTCGAGGCCGAGAGTGAGGGCGAAGCCGTCATCTCGGCGCGCCTCGCGGACTGGCTGAAGGTGTCGGCGCCCGCCGTCACCATGGCCGTACGCCGTTTGAAGAAGGACGGCCTGGTTCGCGTCCAGAGCGACGGGCACGTGCGCCTCACCGCCGCCGGCCGCAAGATCGCCCGAAAACTTACGCTCCGCCACCATCTCATCGAGCGCATGTTGGCCGAACTTTTTGGTTTGGAGTGGTGGAAGGTACACGACGAAGCGGAGCGCCTGGAGCACGCCGTTTCGCCTGACTTCGAAGCCAAACTCCTGGCTAAGTTGGGCAAGGGAGGCGCCTGTCCTCACGGCAACCTCAGCGAGATGGAAAGCCCCGCCAGCCGCCGCCATCGCGGCCTGCTGCTGCTGGCCGATGCCGCGCCCGGAGCCGCCTACGCCGTCAGCGGGATTTATGAGCGAGACCGGCTCCTGCTGGAGTTCCTCGAAGCCCGCGGCATTCGTCCCGGAGCAAAGTTGCGCCTCCTCGAACGCAATTACGACCAGACCCTCACTTTATCTACCATGGCCGGCAACGTCTCGCTGGGCCGGGCCGCAGCCCAGCGGGTATGGGTTTCCGCAGCCGGCCAGCGCAGCGCCCGTTAGTTTGTCATCCTGAACCAGGCGCGGTCCTATGCAACTCGCCTGCGTCACCTGCCTCGCCAGGCATTGAAGAATAAAGAGGAATAAATAGGTTCGGGAAGGGCATGGCTTCCAGCCGTGCCGCCCAGCTGCCCCTCGACTTCGGGTTTTAGCCCCTGCGGCGCACGGGTTCAACTATCGGGGATTCAAGACGGCTTCCCTCCGATTAGTTAACCATGGTTTATGTCATAGTGTATACTTGCGCTAATCTCGACGGGGGGAAAAGTTGAAAAGCTCCCTCGGACACATCGACAGAGATTAGCTCGACAGTAAAGCGCTCCAGACCTCAACCCATGAAGCCTGCCGCCGTCAAGAACGAAGACGAAGTAGTAATCACTCACGAAGATATCGATCGTGCCCATGATCGCGTCCGCGTGTCGGAAGCCCGCGCCCAACACGGCTTTTCCTCCAGAGCGCGCCTGCTGTGGTTGCTGGTTGGCCCCGGCGTCCTGGTCATGTTGGGAGAGAACGACGGCCCCAGCATGCTCGCCTACGCTGCTACGGGCGCCAAGTTCGGCATCGGATTCTTCCTCCCTTTTGTTGTGCTCACGTTTTGCATGGCAATCGTCGTTCAGGAGATGACGGTGCGCCTCGGCGCCGCCACCCATCGCGGACACGCCGAGCTTATCTTCGACCGCTTCGGTCCCTTTTGGGGCTGGTTCTCGATGATCGACCTGGGCATCGGGAACTTCCTCACGCTCATCACCGAGTTCATCGCCATACGCGCGGGCCTGGGTTTCTTCGGCGTGCGCCCCTGGGTGGCAGTCCTCATTGCTCTAGTCATCCTGTACGCGGCCCTGATGAGTCACCGCTATTGGACGTGGGAACGGATCACTCTCGCCGCCGCCGCCTTCAACCTGGTATTCATTCCAGTCGCGCTCATGACCCACCCCAGTTGGCACTCGGTCGGCCATTCCTTGATCACCTGGCAACCGCTCCCCGGCTTCAACCAGGACACTCTGCTGATCGTGCTCGCCGACATCGGAGCGACGGTAACGCCCTGGATGATTTTCTTTCAGCAAGGCGCGACGGTCGACAAAGGAATGACCACGAAAGACATCCGCTTCGGCCGCATCGACACTGCACTCGGGGCCGCGCTGGCAACCGCCGCCGCGGTGGCTACGATCCTGGCAACCGCACCGTTGTTCGCCCATCGGATGACCGCCGACAATTTCCAGGCTGCGGAGTTTGCCCAGGCTCTCCAGCCCCTGATCGGCCACTTCGGCGCTTCTCTGTTCGCCCTCGGCATGGTCGAGGCCGGCATCGTAGCCGCCATCACAATTTCAACTTCTTCGGCCTACGCCTTCGGCGAGGTCACCCACAAACCCCATAGCCTGAACCTCCCCATGGGAGAAGGCAAGTCGTTTTACGCCGTGCTGACTCTATGCGCGGTGGCTGCCGCCGCCATCGTTCTAATCCCCGGGCTGCCGCTGGTCTATGTGGTTCTGGTCGTAAACGTGGTCGCGGTTCTGGCCATGCCACCAGCCCTGGTCTTCCTCTTCATGCTGGTCAATGACAAAGAAATTATGGGCGACCTGGTCAGTCCGCTTTGGGCAAACATACTGTCCACTGCTGTGGTATTTATCCTGACCGCCTCCGGCGTGCTTTTCGGCATCAGCATCGTCGCCCCCAACATCTTTGCCGCCCTGGGAGGGACTTAAGGGAGCCATGCACAGACTCCGAAATACGTGCCGTAACGTGAGTGTGTGTCGTGACGTGGAAGGGCGGCGCTTCAGCGCCGCGTTAAACGGCCAGAATCAACATGGGCTTCAGCCCCGCCGAGAGCCGGGAANNGTTCGTATCAGGGCGCGACTTCAGTCGCGCCGCCCACGGCACAAATGATGCGGGCTTTAGCCCCTGAGGTACTTTCACAAGTATCGTCGTTTCTGAAATTGGGAGAATGAATTTCATGGTCAGGAAAGAACTCACACAACCCCCACCCTCCGATCAAAACTGGGTTCTGTCCTCGCTCGAACCCGATCAGCTCGCCAACGCCAAAAAACACCTCATCCCCCGCCGTCACCTCAAGGGCCCCGAACTCCTCGTCCTCTGGGCACTTCGACTCTACCTTCTGTTCATGGTGGCAGTCGTCGCCTACCAGGTGTGGATCGCCGCGCGCTAAACGAATTGCTTTGCGGGCATTCTTTTACTCGTGCGCCCAACGACGGACTTACGCGGAACGCTCCATACCCCTTCTGCCATTCAAATCCCCCGCTGTTCTCACAACCTCCTTGTCGAATTCCGCAAACAGGAACTGCCCGACGTGAATCGAGACAGGAAAGGAACGTACAGGAAACACGAGTCGCGCAGCGACGCCATTCATTAGCCCCGCACGTAAGTGCGGGGTAGGCGAACGAGAGAGGAATCGAGTCCCGATAGGGACGGCACGTTACGCTGCGAACAATCGTCCCGCGTCGTAAGCCACCCCAGATTTCTTTAGCAGAGCCGCAAACTCTTCCTCGAAGCTTCGCTTCTTGTGATGCTCCGCCTGATTGCGAATGTAGGCCTGCACCGTGGGTAACAACGACGGACTTACGCTGAACGCTCCATACCTCTTCTGCCATTCAAATCCCCCGCTGTTCTCCCCGAGCCAGCGCGAGGAATTGGCCTTCAACTTCTGCACAACCCCAGCCAGAGTCAGCGAAGGCGGCAACCCGATAAGCACATGGACATGGTTGGCAGTTCCGCCCGCAGCCAATATCTTGAATCCCAAATTTCCCGCGATACCAATCAAATAAGCGTAAAGCTTCTCTTGCAATTCGGCAGGAATCTGGTCACGGCGGTTTTTGGTGCTGAAGACGCAATGAACGAAATTTGCGGCGTGTGCATGCAACATAAGAACTCCCGTCCCGATACTAGAACTTCCGCGAACGGACTTGCGCGTTGCACACCACAAACTCCTTGTCGAATTCCGCCAACAGGAACTGCTCGACGTGAATCGAGACAGGAAAGGAACGTACAGGAAACNNACGTAAGTGCGGGGAAAGCTTAAAGAGAAAGAACCGAGTCCCTTCAGGGGACGGCACCACTTGCCACACTTCCCTTCGCCCTCTTCTCGATTGTGTCACGTGAACCCGCCCCCTCACCTCTACGCATTCCGCGCCAGAACAGCTAAACTTATGAGTTCCGGTATTCCGCCCGGGCCCGCCGTGCATCTGCGGCCGGAGATCAATCGAGAACTCTCCGCGTCACGATACTGGCAACTCTCGCGGCATCTTTTCATCTGGAAGGCCATCATGTCTCTAAACAGTTTCAACTCCCGCTCCGCCCTCAAAGTCGGCAACAAGGAATACGAAATCTACCGCCTCGACGCCCTCGACCAGCAAGGCATCTCGACCAAACATCTTCCTTTCTCCCTGCGCATTCTCCTCGAAAACCTGCTGCGCACCGAAGACGGCCGCAACGTAAAAAAAGACGACATCCGCTCTCTCGCCTCCTGGAACAAAAACTCCCAGCCTGACAAAGAGATCGCCTTCACCCCCAGCCGCGTCCTCCTCCAGGATTTCACCGGCGTCCCCT
>PKVW01000019.1 GCA_003131585.1 Acidobacteriaceae bacterium | reverse complement strand
TGAAACCTTGAAACTCTGAAACCTTGAAACCTTGAAACCTTGAAACGTTCCTACTTCTGTGGCGGCTGGGGATTCGGCGCCGCGTCCGGCTTCTGAGCCGGCTTGTCATCCGGAGCTGGCACTGGCTTCTGATCCTTCGGCTCCCCCTTCTGAACTTCCTGCCCCTGATACAGAATCTTCACGCTGGAGCCGAAGCGCTTGTAGTCCTCGTATTTCACGATCTCGCGGATGTGAATGTCGCCCGTTTTGAAGCGCAGCGTGTCATCGGCGCGAGTGTAAGTGGGGAACCAGTACTGGTTATCGATCTGCTCGCGCCAGGTGGTGAACTTCGGATAAAGATGTTCTTCCTTGCCTTTCTTCTTCGTGTCGCGAATCTCCGGGACGGCCTGGCCATAGGTCTTCACGATCTGGAAATCTTTGTCGTCCACCCAGATGCGGCCCTGAAAGTAGCGTTTCTTGCCCACAATCGCTTTCGGCGCAATATCGAAGACGTAGCAGTGCAACTGGTCTTCGGCCTGCTGCCCCACATAGAGAATGTTGTATTCCGGAACCTCCTCGGTGGTAAGCACGAAGGGCAGGCGGTTGCGGAAGTCCTGGACATCGCCCTGGTCGAGCGACAGCCCACCCTGCTCCAGCGAGGACTGGGGCGCGAACACAACGTTTTCGATGTGCCTGCCCTTATCGTCGTAAAGCACGTCGAAGACTTCGTGATACTCCCCCGTGACCGTATCGCCGTCGCGAGTTTGCACTTTGATGTCTTGCCGGTAGGTGTAATGCTCGCGCGCTTCCTTGAACAGTTTCTCCCGGGCGGAAAAACGAGTGACGATCTCCTCGGACGTGGCCCCTTTCGGCGGATTGTTCTCGAGGGGGCCCTCCTGCGCGGCAAGCGGCGAAGCCGCGATGGCACAGGCAGCCACTGCGGTTAGAAACCAAGGACCGCGGAACGGCAGTCTCATAAATTCTATTCTACCGAATAAGTCGGAAATCGATTTCGGGAGGAGTCGGGGATCGGAGATTCCTGGTCCGGCTGGGTATACACCGCAGCGACCCTCCCCCGACTCCTCTCCGCTCAGGGAGGCCGAGGGCAGGGCGCTGCGGTTCTGCCGCTTACTTGGATGCCGTGGCAATGAAGGGGTTGCCGGAGAAGCAGCCAGTAGCTAGAAGCTAGGGCTCGGCCCTGCTACACTCATTCGTTTGATGAGGAGATGTCTCATGCGGCGTCTTGCACTGCTTCTTCCTGTCTTCGTCCTCATTCTCAGTTTCGCCCTTCCTGCCTTCGCGCAGGCCAAGCATCCCTTCACCTTCGACGACATGATGAAGCTCAAGCGCGTGGGCGAACCTGTGATCTCGCCGGACGGCAAGTGGGTGGTCTTCAGCGTGGTCGACGTGGATCTCGATGCCAATACGAAGACGCCGCACGTCTGGATCGTGCCCACGGCCGGTGGTCAGGAGCGAGAGATCATCGCCGATCAGGATGCCGACCGCCCGCGCTGGGCGCCGGATGGGAAAAGCCTTGCTTTCCTGTCTACTAAAGAATACGGATCGCAGGTTTGGGTGGCCGGGTTCGATGGCTCCAGCGGAAAGGTCACTGGCGCTTGGCAGCTGACCGCGTTCCCCACAGAGGCCGGCGGCGAACTCTGGTCGCCAGATGGCAAGAGTATTCTGTTCACCTCGGATGTCTTTCCCGAGTGTGACGGCACGCCCCTCGCAGAAAATGACTGCAACCGGAAAAGGCTGCGTGAGGCCCGCGCTTCGAAGGTTAAGGCCCAGGTTTTTGATCGACTTCTCTACCGCCACTGGAACGCGTACACGGAGGGCAAGCGCAGCCACATTTTTGTCATACCGGTTCTTTTCGACACACTGCCGCCCACGAAGGCTTTTCCAATCGATCAAACTCTCCCTCGCGACCTAACCCCCGGCGACTACGACGCGCCAGTCTTTTCGCTCGGCGGGCAAGATGACTACGCCTTCTCGCCCGACGGCCAGGAGATCTGCTATACGTCGAATCACGACAAGAACGAAGCCGCTTCCACCAACAACGATCTCTGGATCGTCCCCGTCATTGGCGGCCAAGCCAAGAACATCACCGCCGAGAATCCCGCCAGCGACTCGACGCCGCTCTATTCGCCCGATGGCCGCTACATCGCCTACCGCGCCCAGCAGCGTCCGGGATACGAGAGCGACCGCTTCCGGCTGATGCTCTACGACCGCAAGACCGGCGAGAAGCGGGACCTGACGGAGGAAAACGAGTTCGATCGTTGGGTTGGATCATTTGCATGGACGCCTGACTCGCTGCGGATCCTTTTCACCGCGGAGGACATGGGCTGGCAGTCTATCTACGTGCTCGATGTTGTTCGGAAAAAATTCCCAACCGGGGCATATGGTCAGTGTGAGCTGTGCGGCTCCGAGCTTCACAGATTAATGTTTACACGAGGATACGACGACGACATCGTCGTTTCCAAGGATGGGAACATCTGGTTTACCGAGATGACGGCCACGGCTCCAACCACCATCAAGCACCTCGGGCCAGGGCAGGTCTGCCAGGCTTCCGACCCTACAAAATGCGGGGACGTGCAATTCGTGTTAAAACCCCAAGTTGAGTCCATCAACGAAGCCGTTCTTACGCAGATCGCCATGTCGCCGCTCGAATCCTTCTGGTTTCACGGCGCGAACGGCGACAATGTCGAAGGCTTCCTGGTCAAGCCGCCGAACTTCGATGCCGGCAAGAAATATCCCGTGAAGTTCCTCATCCACGGCGGACCGCAGGGCGAGTGGGGAGACGACTGGAGCTACCGCTGGAATCCCGAACTGTTCGCCGCACCAACCTCATCAGGCCCAGGATACGTGGTCATCATGATCAACTTTCACGGCTCGACCGGCTACGGGCAGAAGTTCATCGACGCCATCAACGGCGACTGGGGTGGCGCTCCGTTTGAAGACCTGATGAAGGGTCTCGACTACGCAGAAGAGCATTACGCTTTTATTGATAAGTCCCGGGAGTGCGCGCTGGGCGCCAGCTACGGCGGATACATGGCCAACTGGGTGCTCGGCCACAGCGACCGCTTCAAGTGCATTGTGTCGCACGACGGCATGTTCAACGCCGAATCCGCCTGGGGCACCACCGAAGAACTCTGGTTCAACGACTGGGAGTTCAAAGGCACTCCCTACGACAATCGCGCCAGCTACCAAAAGTGGTCGCCGCACCAGTACGCGAAGAATTTCAAGACGCCGACGCTGGTCATCCACAGCCAGCGCGATTATCGCCTCGACGTAAGCGAAGGCTTCCAGCTTTTCACCACGCTGCAGATGGAAGGCGTGCCGTCCAAGATGCTGTATTTTCCCGACGAAGGCCACTGGGTGCAGAAGCCGCAAAATTCACGGCTGTGGTACAAGACGGTGAATGACTGGGTGGATCAGTGGACGAAGAAGTGAATGAGCATTGATTTCCGGGCTTCGGCCAAACGCAACGTTCGACGATGGAGTGCCGGAGCGTCCCGGAGGGACGGCTGATAGTAGCCCGGCGTTTCAACGCCGGGTTGCGGGACCGAAAATAGAGCCGCGTCCCGGAGGGACGGCTGAAATTGACTTCGTTCGCGAAGATTCTTCAGCTATGCCTCCGGCACGTGCGCCGCATTCCGTGATTGATCCCGCCAGTAAACTGGCGGGCTATTGTCGACGGTCCCTCCGGGACCGTACATGTTGGAGTTGATATGCGTAAAGTGAAACAGCGAGCCTCCACTCCTGCCAAGTCAGTCTCGCAGGCCGACGCCCAGGCGAAACTCGACTCTTTTCTGGCGAAATACGACTTGGACGTTGCCGCCTTCGCCCGCCGCGCTCTCGCGAAAATGCGCAAACTCGTCTCCGGCGCCATCGAGATGGTCTACGACAATTACAACTGGCTGGTCATCGGCTTCGGCCCCACGGAGAGGCCCTCGGAGGCGATCTTCTCCATCGTGCTCCCTCCGGGCCGCGTGACGCTGTGCTTTCTGCAAGGCGCGGGCTTGCCCGATCCCACGAAGCGGCTGAAGGGCAGCGGGAACGTGGTGCGGAACATCCGGCTGTACAACGCGGGCGAGCCGGACGGTCATGTGTTTGACGATCCGGAAGTGCTCACCCTCATCAACATGGCCCTCAACCGCGCCAAAGTACCGATGCCCGCTGGAGCGCGCCGCAAGCTGATCATCAGGGCGGTCTCAGCGAGGCAGCGGCCGCGCCGTTCCGCAGCGGGCAAATAGCAACGTCATTGCGAGAGTGTCCAGGAGGGACGCCTGACAATTGCCCGGTGTTTCAACGCCGGGTAAACCCGCCCCTAGGCAACAGGTCCCGTTAGGGACGGCTGAAACGATTGCGTGCGGTTTCGCGACGGTTTCAGCCGTGCCTACGGCACTGCTCCGCATCCCGCGATGCATCCCGCCAGTGAAGTGGCGGGCTATTGTCAATGGTCCCTCCGGGACCTTCCGCACCGACCGGCATCGTCATCCAACATTCTCAACGATCATCAACGCGCACCTGCACTGGTCCCCTGCGCGCGGGAACACTTCCGCGCCACGGGCTAAAGGTGGGGGAAGTGTTCCCGCTGTTGTCGGCCTGGATGATCTCCATCTCGTAGTCGAGTACGGCTGTAGTTCCGGCCGAGACTTGGATCTGAATCTCCAATGGACCGGTGAACGATCCCGCTGAGGGAACGAAACTCGCCATGCCGTTCGCATCGCTCTGCGCGGTAGTCTGGTTCACACTGAGGATGACGGGCATTCCCGTTTGTGTGACGGTGGAGTCGCCCGGCGTCAGCGTTAGATCGTTCCCCACCGGATGCAGCACCGTGGATTGAAAAATCACGCTCGCCCCCAGGACAGGATTGGGCGGCGTGGAGGAGTCGGTCACGCGGACCGTCAGAGGCTGAAACGCCAGCCCCGTGACGACCTGGCCCGCGCCGGCCACGGCCTGCAGGTTCAGCATGGTGGCTGCCACCGCGTTGCCATAAATGGTTTGGCAAGGATTGTTTCCCTGCGCGACGCAAACGCTGAGCTGCACGTTGGCGGTGAAGTTCGTCAAGGTGAGCGTGACCGACGCGTAGCCGTTGCCGTCGGTCACCGCACTCGCGGAACTGAGCGAGCCGGATCCCTGATCGATGAAGAAGTTCACAGCGACGCCATTCTGCGGTGTGCCCAGCGTGCCGCTGACCACCCGCGCGGTAAGCGGTACGCGGACCGATGCTCCGCTGGCGACCCAGAGGTACGGTGTAGTGACCCCGATGCCCATGGACGAAGCTGTACCCGTCAGCGTAGCGGCGACCGACTGCGCCGGATTGTAGACGCCGGGGGCGAGAGTTGCCGTGACGGCCGCATTCCCTGTGGCGGCGGGCGTGACCCAAGTGGAAGCGATTCCGCTTTCATCGCTGATCGCCGAGCAGGTGGAAGCGCCGCCGCAGGTTGAGAGTGCAGCGCCGTTGGTGGTCGTCCATCCTACGGTTGCGCCGTCCACCGGGGTGATGCCGTCGGAAGCGACCACGCGCACGCTTACGGGATTGGTGGCCTGGGTTCCCACAGGCGTGGGAGGATTCATTCCCTGCAACAAGACGATCCTGTCGGTGGAAGCGGCGCCGAAGGTGAGCGCATTGGTCATGATGGAGAATGCGCCGGTAACCGGATCGTTGATGGTGATGGTTTGCGGTCCGTCGCTTTGCGCGAAAGCGGTCGCCAGCATCTGGCTGGCGTTGGTCGCCAACAGCGGTGCGCTGATGCTGCCCACGGTGACGGTAAGCCCGGGCGCAAAGCCGGTGCCCTGCAAAGTGATCGCGCCACCATTCACCGGGACGCGCGGCGGAATCGCCGAGTCTCCGTAGAGCACGTGGGCGTGGTAGTGGTAATCGGGGCGGCCGTCGCCGCGCAGATCGGCGATGCCGATAATGAAGCTGTTCGAACTCAAGACTTGCGCGTCAAGACGGCTCATGCCGAACGTCTCCGAGTTGAATGGGGCCGGCGTAAGAGCCGGCGGAGCCGTGCCCAGCGCATCGCCCAGCGTCCAGATGCCGACCACGGGTGCGGTTTTCGACTCACTCGGGGCGCCGGTTTCATCCAGTGCGGTGACGGCTACCGATAAAGTGCGGTTCGCCTGGGCTGTGATCAAGAAATAGCCAACATCGCCGTAACCACTCAACGAGCCAACCCAATCGCCCGGGGAAGGAACTGGCGCGGGAGCACTCCAGGTCTCGGTCGCAGCCCACGGAGGCACGGGCTGGGCGCTGCCGGACATGAGAATGTCCTGCTCGAAGTCGCCGCCTGCGGAGACGGTGATCAGGATGGGCTGGAAAGTTCCCGAAGGTGCGACCTGGGACGAATCGTAGGGGCACACGCCGGCCGACCACAACGGATCCAGAGCTTCGACCGCAAGCTGGTATTGTGCGGTGCTTGCGCCGTTCGGAATCGGCAATCCACCGAGATCGAAGAATCCTTCCAGCGTTTGATCGGATGATCCGAACTCGCTATAGGGATTGCCCAGGGGATCGTTCCAACCTGTGATGGGATTGCCAGCGTTGCCGGTGAAGAGGAATCCGGAAACCGCCGAGGCCGCATACCGGTGCGAGGGCTGGTTGGTGGAAGGATCGATCCAACGCGCGACCACGTTTATGCCCTGCATGGGTTGGGCGAGGCTGCCCAGATGGTCCACGAAGTAAACCGAGCCGTGAATGCGGGCGGTGGTGGCCGCGAGCGCCGGAGGGCCTCCGGAATTCGAGCTGCCAGACGCGCTGGCGGGATAGAGGCGGGAGAGCGCGGCCACATCGTCGGACGCGATCTGGTAGGGGGCGGCATAGCAGACCGTGATCGGCACGCAACTAAACGAGTCGATCGCGTGCATGACGGGGAAACCGGCGAAGTCATCGGGCGTTGGGGTCGGAGTGCCGGTGATCACGTTCAGATTCATCTGCGACCAACCCAGGCCGAGCACTTTGCCCAGCACTCGCACCAGCCGGTATTCAACGTCAGTGAGTTGCGACGACTGCAGCGCGCACTGGCCGTTGATGACCACCAGCGCATGCACGAAATTTGCGCCCGCGCCGAAGTTATCGACGCCGCCGTAGACTGCGTTCCAGAAGCACTGCGAGGGATCGCCCGCGCCCGCGCCGAGCAAGGCGTCGGTGACCGAGCCGTCGTAGTCGTAGACGATGCCCACCGGGGTTTGCGTGGCGGAGGAAGTGATATCGGCAGGAGCGCTTACGGTTCCATTAGAGTCGACAGCGATATTCGCGCCGTTAACGTCTTCGGCGAGCTGGCCGGCGCGTGTGGCCGTGAGGGCCGCGGTAGAAACGGAAGTCCATTGGCTGAAGGCGGTGGCGACAAACGCATTGGCGGCCGAGTTCGGCAGCACGGGACTGAGATCCCCTTGATCGGTGTAGTAGCTCACTTGGCCCATGGACCAGGTGATGGGCTGGCCCATGGCCGAGGAGTTGAAGTAGGCAGAGCCCGCCACATATTTGGGGCCGCCGGCGCGGGCGAGCATCGCGAAAAAAAGCACGATCGCCAGGGCTGTGGCCAGCCGGAAGAAGAAAGAGCGCGCAGCCATGTTCTCCTGTATGGTCATGGCTGGCTCATTCCTGCCCGCTGGAACGCCGCACGGCCAGTGCGAAGTCGGTGTAGGGGACAACGGTTTTTCCGCCCAGGATGGGATCCGCCGCCAAGGCGTGGATATGCTGGGCGCTCATCACGATCTTGCCCTGAGAATCCATCGCGAATCGGCCCATGGCCCCGGCCACCGGACTGGTGAGGCCCAACTTCCCCGGAGAATAGAGAAACAGCAGCAGGCGTTCGCCGACGTGGTAACGCTCGCCGCTGTTCCAAAGCCCAGCCCACTCCTGAATCGTCAGGTTCTGACCCGCCGAGGCGCCGCGCATGGCATGTTCAACCTGGAAGGTGACGGCAGTTGAAGCAGCATCTTGCCCGGAGGTTGAGGCGGCACGTCCGATGAAGGTGACACGGCCGGAGAAAATGATTCCCGCAGCGTGAACGAGTTGCTGGAAAATGAGTTGCTGGAAAACGGGTTGCTGGAAAACAATGGGGCCGGGGGCATCCGGATAACGACCAACCGGATAACGACCAACCGGATAACGACCAACCGGGTAGCGCGGCGGCAGACCTGAAGGCAGAGCGTTCCGCACCGCCGCCAAGTTTGGGGCGAGGACGGCGGCGCGATCCCTGACCGTGTCCTGCCCGTACAGAAACATCGATACTACGAAGATCAGCGAAAAAGCGGTGAGCAGACGCCGGCAACTCCCGATCATGGCGAACACCTGGAAACGAATGTCTGCTCGGAGGAATCTGGGAAACCGAGCTCATCCTATGTGGAGGCTGAAGACGCTGCTGTGACGGATGTCACAAAGAGCCTGTGGATTAAAGAGGTATTCCCACTCTGGGTCGATTCGCCGGACCCGATGCGCGTGACCACCCGCGACCTCAGAGCGCGTGCCGCTGATGTTCTTCGGCGCTCAGATTTGCGCCGGCAAGCAGCAGGAGTCCGGTCAGGAATGCCCAGAACATCATGCTCACCGACAGCGCGAAAGGCCCATAGACTTCGGCGAAATCGAGCCAGGGCAGGGCCAGGATGTAGCCATACTTCAGCGCCTCCGAGAGCGCTCCCATGATGATGGCGGTGGGCAGCACCGCGCGCGCCGGAACCTTGCCGTTGGGTAGCACCCAGTAGATAAGAAAGAAGATGGCGATGCTGGCGGCGATGGCGAAGGCTTTCATCCCGATAAAGCCCACCAGGCGGACGACTCCGGTGCTGTGGCCTCGCAGCAGGATTCCCATCAGCGTCACATTGCCCGCGGTCAGGGCGACGGAAAGCAGCGCCAGCACGCCGCAACCGAAAGCCAGGCCGAGCGAGATTAACTGATTGTGGAAGTAGGAACGGTTCGTGGGGAATCGCCAGATGCGGTTGAGTGCGACCTCCAGCGGCATGAATATGCCGGACGAGGTCACCAGCAGGATGATCAACGAGGCCACTTGCGCGCGGTGGCGCGTGTTCACCATGGCGTTCAGGTTGCGGATGACAAAGTCCTGGCCGGCGGGCAGGTAGTCGCGCAGTATCTCGATCACCACGTCGTACATCACGCGCGAGTGAAAAACCCGCCGGATGAGCGTCATCAGCAGCACCACGAACGGGAAAAACGAGAGGATCGAGTTGGCGGCGACCGAGAAGGCGAAGGTGTGCACGTCGGTGCGCAGAAGGTATTTCGCGGTGGAGACCGCCATTCCGGAGCGGCGCGCGCGGCGCGGACGCTGCGGGAGCGTGGGCGCGTCCTCCGCCGGCAGCGTCACGGCAACTGTAGTCTGTTCGGGCACGTTCCCTAATCCTATCAAAGGGTTGCGGCCGGTTTCGGGCTCTCAGGAGCACGAAGGTCTAGGGTCTGGCGACGCGCCGTTTCTTATACTGTGTTAAAGGTTTTCATGTGACCAGGGGTTATGGTGGGACCCTCGGCCACTAATTTATCTTGCGAAACGATTTACTACTGCTTATGATCGGGGGCGCATGACCCGATGGATGTCGGGGAATGAGTTCGTAAGCAGGTTGATGTCTTGAGCAGGGCGGTAGAAATCAGCGCCGATGGTCCAGACTCCGGAAGTTCGCGCCGCATTTTCTTTACGCGGCGCTGAACCGAGGAGTCTTTCGCTTTGGGGCAATTTCTCCGGCACAGAAAGACGCAAGACGCAAGACGCAACCGGGTTTCACTGGATTTCCTGAGGGGGCGCTTCGTTCGCTACTTCGTTCGGGGCAACAATCGCGAGATCCAGGAAACTAATTCTTGATGATCAGGGGAAAGGAGTTTTTCTGTGAGAGAGAAAGGTACTGTGAAGTGGTTCAACGGGGCGAAGGGATATGGTTTTATTCAGCGCTCCACCGGGGAGGACGTTTTCGTACATTTCTCCGCCATTCAGGAGAACGGCTACCGCTCGCTCAACGAGGGTGAGACCGTGGAGTTCGATCTGCTCAAAGGCCCCAAAGGCTTTCAGGCGGGCAACGTCGTCCGCGCCGCCGCCTAGCCTGCTGTAACCGCAATTGCCGACCCTCCCGCTCCCAGCGGGAGGGTTTTTCGTTGCGCTTGTGAGGCCCAGTTCCCGACACTTTCACCATTCTGTCATTCCGACCGGAGCCGGAGCGACAGCGACGGCGGAGTGGAGGAACCTGCTGTTCGCCTGCTGCTTGTTGTAAGATGTTCTCCTTCCCCGGGTTTCAGATCAGATCACATGGCAGAACTCATTTGGGACGGCAAGTACGACGAGCACCACAACAAGCGCGCCCCGGTTCGCATCGAACTGCCCTTTCAAACTGTCGAAACCGTCAACGAGAGCGTGCAGGAACGCCAGCGCACTCTGGAGCTTTCTTCTTCCGGCCACGACCCGGAGTGGCGCAACCGCCTCATCTGGGGCGACAAGAAGTACGTCCTGCCCTCGCTCCTGCCCGAGTTTGCTGGCAAGGTCGATTTGATCTACATTGATCCGCCGTTCAGCAGCGGCCAGGATTTTTCCTTCAGCACAACGTTGCCCGGAACGGATGATGAGTTCACCAAATCACCGTCAACCCTGGAACAGAAGGCCTATCGCGATACCTGGGGAGTGGATCAAGCCGACAGCGATCGAGGAGTGACGGAGTTGGACCGATATCTTCGCTGGCTCAACGAAACGTTCGTCTTGCTGCGCGAACTCCTGTCGAACGAGGGCTCAATTTTCGTGCATCTCGACGTTCACATGGGACCTTACGTCAAGGCGCTGATGGACGAGGTCTTTGGCAGGGACAACTTTCAGAACGAGGTGGTCTGGTACTACTACCGCGCACGCTTCGCTGCTGAGTCTGGTCACACCGGCGGCGCTACTGGTAAAGCTATTGTCGTGGGGATGCTTGACCGCGATGAACGCAAGGTCCGCGCCACGGTTGTGCCGAACGTGAAGCGGGAGACCTTGCAGAATCAGATTCTCAAGAACGTGAAGTATGGGAGCACCGTGTACACGGACGATGCCGTGCCTTATGACAATCTCCGTTGGAAATACATCCACGAGGTTGTGAACCACGCGGAGACTTATGTTCGTGGACAAGTTCACACAAACGGCCTTGAGAACTTCTGGTCATTACTGAAACGGAATCTGAAAGGAACCTACGTTTGCGTAGAGCCATTCCACCTTGAGCGCTATGTCGATGAGCAGGTGTTCCGCTACAACAATCGCGCTACAAAAGACAATCCGCTGAAAGACTCAGACCGTTTTCTGTTGGCACTCTCACAAGTTGCCGGGAAGCGGCTCACCTTCGCCGAACTGACTGGCAAGAGTGGTAGTCCAGCGTCCTGCTAATCCCCGTTATTTGAGGCGTGGCCCGAAGCCGAAGAAGATCGCGGCTTAGGGCCGCGTTTCGGCTTATCATGGTTGCGTCTTTTTTCGTCAGCAAGCCTTTGATTTAGATCGTCCTTGGAGACTTGGAGCACGCTACGCAGCGCGTTCTGGAAGCGGGCGAACTTTTGCTTTGGCGTCGTTTGAGGATCAAGTTTCGCCTTCATGGGAGTATCATACCGCACGTCGTAAGGAGGAATTCGACAATGCTTAGGCTTGAAGACCTCATCGGGAAGACTGTCGCTTTAACTTTGGTGCAATCAGAAAAAGCTGGTGGCTACGATGCCTTGCTACATGGAGTCGAATCTGGTGGGTTATGGGTGGAGATTGCGGAGATGGAACGAATCCTTGGATATATCCCAAGGAAACCGAAGACTCTGCAATCGCGTCCGCAACAGAAACCAGTATTCTTTATCCCTTACGCACAGATTGCTTTTTTGATCGCTCCTTCAACAGAACTTGGCGAAAGCGATCTTGGCGCTTGAGCACTGCTCTGAGCCTATCCTCAAAGGACAGGAAGTGCTTGACTCTAGGTTTGGGTGTAGACACATCTCGGCTCCTGCCCTAATATGGGTCTAGTGAGCACGACGGCCCGGACTGGCATCCGGGCTTTTTCTATTTCCGTTTTATCACCCGTGTCAAGCTACAATCTTCTCAATGCCAATCAGCCCGTCCAATCTGCCGTGGTGGGGATGGCTGCTCTGTTCGCTTGGAGCATGGATCATTGGTGCTGTCGCTATCGGGATGAGCGACCAGAAAGAGGAGCGAACTGGTTGCCTCCTCGGGTTAATCGGTGGAATCGCGGCGCTAATCGGCTTCCTCACTACGGCAATGGCAGTCATTCTCTTCGTCAGGTGGGTTTGGAATAGCTAAATTATTCAGTCAAATCCTGCGGCATGAACAGAGTCGATCTAATCCGCCTTAAAACCAAACGGGCCAATAAGCACATCGCCGAGTTGCAGACCGCTATCTTGGCCTTCAAGGCTACTGACCCCCACGAAGTCAGCGCCAAGCGTGATCCGCAGACGCGAAAGCTGATTTATTACGTTCATAAAGCCGATCCCGTCCCAGACGATATTGCTCTCATTGCTGGGGATGTCTTGCAAAACCTGCGAAGCGCTGTCGATCACTTGGCTTATCAACTGGTCTTGGCCGCTGGCAACACTCCCGACACCAGTACCAGCTTTCCGATTTTCGACACCCCCGACAAATACAAATCCGGTGTACAAGGAAAAGTAAAGGGAATGGCGGAAACTGCGGTAAAAGCTATTGATATAGTCGAACCGTACCAAGGAGGGAAAGGGGAAATCCTCTGGCGTATTCACAGGCTTAACAACATCGACAAGCACCGTCTGATTTTTACCTGCGGCATCGCTCCGAGCCAATTCAATTTCGGTCGTCACATCGGAGTTGAAAGGCTGACGGAGTTTGTAGAAACTTACGGCATCTCTGCATTGCCTCAATTCCCCGACGCCTTCATCGACTTCCCCAGCCGGAAAATGCTCAAAGTGGGCGACGAATTGTTCATCGATAAGCCGGATGCGGAAATTAACGAGGATATTCAATTCCTGCTTGATATAGCGTTCAACGAACCTGGGATTGCTGAGGGTGAGTCGATCATTGAAACGCTGCAAAGTGCGGCGGACTTTGCCGAGAACTTGATCTCCGACTTCACTCCGTTGTTCTAAGAGCACCTCCCATTCTTAGCACACGGGGAACGTCAGAATGGGTTAGCCAACGTAGTTATTACTCTGCTAACTCGATGATTCCACTAGACCCCAGGGGGGAGGGGGGTATCGAGAGACGAAAAGAAAATCGATCCCAGCCAAGGTGTTCCAGTGAGCGCACGCAAAGATTATTTCAAGCAGAAATCCACATGGGTCGTGAACCTCACCGCACTTCCACCGACAGCAAATCGCCATCGGAGACGCCGCCGGGCTTGTAGTTCACCGAGACGGAGCGGTTATTCCAGTCGCAGGAGAATGTGTCGGCTCCGATGAGCAGCAGCGACTTGTAATCGGCGGTGCGCAGTTTCAGAACCACTCCGTTGGAGGTCACGGTGAGAACCGCGGCTGGGGATTGCGAGCAATCCACGCTCACAAGCCTGCCCTGCAAGAACTTGGCGGGACGCTTATCCGCCGTGCTCCCGGATGGTGTCGCCTGCACCGCGGCGCGCTTGGCGGCGTCCTGCTCCAGCACGTCGAACGGGGAATGTTGGGTGGAGAGTTTCTGGGCCGAAGCTGCGGTGGCGGCCGAGACGCCGTACTTCTGCTCGGTTGTGAGCTGCCCCAGCCGCTCGCGGGCCGCGGCGGCGACCTGCGGATTGCCGCTGCTCTTCAAACGTTCCAGCAAGGCTCGCGCGGCTTCCCACTTCTTATCGGCGACGTAGATTTCCGCCAGATGGTAAACATACTGCTGGTTGCGCGGACTGAGTTGCATGGCGGCACGTTCGGCTTGCATCGCCGCCACCGGTCCTCCACCTTCCATGCGCGCAATGGCCAACAGGTCATAGGCGTCGGCGAATTCGGAGTACCAGTCGAGCACGGCGCGCAGATCCTGCATCATGTTGGGCAGGCCCTGGATATCGGTCTTCTTCGCCTGCGACACGCGGTACTTCAGCACGGAAAGATAGTAGCGAATCCACATATCGCTCTGGTTGAGGGCGGCGGCATTGCCCAGCTCTTCGGCCGCCGCATCGAACTCGCCGCGCTGCAGGTGGTCCCAGGCTAGAGCGCGGTGGGCGATCTCGTTGCCGGCGGCCGTGACGAGGGCAGCGTTTTTCTTGTCGTCTTTATCTTTATCTTTATCTTTATCTTTGTCTTTGTCTTTCTCTTTGTCTTTCTCTTTGTCTTTCTCTTTGTCTTTCTCTTTCTCTTTCTCTTTCTCTTTCTCTTTATCATCTTTATCGCTGGCGGTTTTGGCGGCAGTTGCGTCCGGAGGCGTGGCCAGCGCCTGCAATTCCAGCAAGCCGGCCTCGCGGCGATCGGGAACTCTGATCTTTACCTCAGCCGTTAAGGCGCGGGCATCCGTCTCGGGGATCACTTTGGCGGTGATCACGCTGTCGTTCGGTCCCACGATCTCGGGAAACTGGTAGACCTGGGGCGCGGCGGTTTGGGAGCCGGGTTGCCTGGAAGCGTCGAGCGCCAGGAACAGCGGGGTCAGCGAGTGGAAGTAATCTTTCACCGCCTGGTCGAACTGGGCGGCCGTCACGCCGTAGGCCTTCTGGATGGCTTCTTCGACCGGCACGTGCTGGTTCTCGACCAGGTCGAAATAGGTTCCCGTCTCGGGGAGCCTTTTCTGGTGAAGCAGATAATGCATCGTCATCCACGACTGGGCGTAGAACAGCGTATGGTGCGTGCCTTCGGTGTAGGTGGAAGTGTCATGCTTCATGGTGAGCAGGTCGGGCAGCGCGAGCCAGACCTGGCCACTGAGAAGCTCGGTGAGGGACTTCGGCGGATTGCGAACTTCGCTTTGATTCTGAAGCAGGTCTTCGGTGAAAGCCGAGTGTAGTTCGGGGTCGCCGCCGATTTCGATCCGCTTGTCGTCGACGCGGATGGAGCTGAAGTATTCGGCCACGCCTTCGTCGAACCATCCGGGAGCGGGGGGATAGTTGTAGTTCAGCAGCAGGTGGGCGAAGTCGTGGGCGACGGCGCGCCAGGACTCCTCTTCGAACAAGTCCAGGACGATGAAGTTCTGGTCTTCGCCGGGGAGGAAGAAGCCGGGAACGCCGATGGGCTGGCCCTGGCGCAGCGGCGCGCTCTGGTAGTAGGTCTTGTCGTTCTTGAAGGCGAGAATGGTGAGCGGCAGCGGCTCGTTGAGGCGGTCCTTCATCAGAAGGGTGGCGAAGACGGCCCGCATCTGCTCGAAGCGTAGCGCGACCTCGCGGCCTTTTTTGTCGCCGGCGTCGGTGATGACGGTGAAGTGGGTGGAATGAATCTCAAGCCAGGGAGAGGGTTCGGCGGCGCGGGCGGTGAGACTCAAGAAAAGAACCGCGCAGCCTGTCAGGAGAGCACGAACCGAAATGCGTTGAGAGCGGGCCATGCGCATGCCTGCAGAGAGCGGAGAGGAGAATGCCACTACCGTCAAATGCTAACACGGGCCTCTCCGAACGCGTTGCGAAGTGCTATCTTTACCTTGCCATGGGAGTCGCCTTCGACGCGGCTTCGCGCCAAAAAGGGGTGATTAAGAGATGTCCTCCGCCAACATTGGACGCCTGCAGCGAGTGGCGTTGCGGGAAGTGTGGAAGCACGAAGCACAGGATTTTACTCAATGGCTTCAAAACAACATCGAGGTGCTGAATGAATCGCTCGATCTCAACCTGACAGGGACGGTTCGAGAGCGCTCGGCTGGGGACTTTAGTGTTGATTTGGTTGCGGACGACGACGAGGGCGGAACGGTCGTTATTGAAAACCAGCTGGAGAAGAGCAACCACGACCACCTCGGAAAGCTCATCACGTACCTGACTGCCATTGGTGCGAAAACGGCGATCTGGATTGTGTCAGATCCGCGCCCTGAACATGTGGCCGCGATTGGTTGGCTAAACCAGTCGACGAGCGCAGATTTCTACATGGTGAAGGTGGAGGCTGTCCGCATCGCCGATTCTCCAGCAGCACCATTGTTCACGCTGATCGTCGGCCCGTCAGATGAAACGAAAGAGGCAGGAGAAACCAAGAAGGAAATCGCAGAACGCTTTTTGATCCGTAAGCACTGGTGGACGAGCCTAATAGGGCGTTCAGTTGCAGTGAGCAAAACACATGCGCACATCACGCCAAGCGATGGCGGCTGGATTAGTGCAAGTACCGGGGTGCGAGGCTTGAGCTTCAACTACGTCGTTATGCAGGACGAATGTCGCGTAGAACTCTACATTGATCGTGGAAAGGATTCCGACGACGAAAATAAGCAGATCTTTGACCAGTTGCATGCTAACCGCCAAGCAATAGAGCAAGCATTTGGTGCCGCCCTTGCCTGGGAGCGTTTGGAGGGCAGAAGAGCCTGTCGTATTCAGCACACCCGGCAGGAGGGCGGCTACCGATCAGCGGAAGAGCAATGGCCAATGATTCAAGACAAGGTCATCCATGACATGGATCGCCTTGAGAAAGCGTTGCAGCCTTACCTGAGGCAATTGAAGGTGAGCGGCTAGCCCCGCCCCACGTGGGTGGAAGCACTAACGGGCGCCGCGTTATCTCCTCATCCGCTCTAACTCCGTTTCGGTTGCGACCAGCCGGTCCAGCGCGCGGCGGCCGCGATCACGGTCCCCGGTAACCAGATAGACCAGCATTGCGCCCTGGAACAGTTGCAGGAGGATCTCGACTGCGCTCGCGTCGGGCAGGAATTCTTGCAGCATTTCTGCCCACAGGCGCTGTTGCTCCTCGAAGAATCGCCGGGCTCGTTTCGAGCCGCTCCAACTACGCCGCGTCAGGTCCATCGCCAGCAGAAGAACGCCGCGGGACTCGGCGCTGGTGGTCTGTTCCCACAAGGCCCTGACCACGGACTGAAGGGACGCGCCTGGCGGGAATGCGCTGGCGCGGAATCTTGTCCGGAGGCGGTCTTCCAACAGCGACATGGCCGCCTCTTCGATGGCGTTGCGTCCGCCGAAGTAGTGGATCAGCATGCGCTTGCTGCTGCCTACGGCCTTCGCCAGGGTGTCCAGACTGAGTTCCAGCGTTCCGGCGCGGATGAAGGCGGCGAGACAGCTTTCCAGCAATTGGTCCCGGTTGCGGCGCTGTTTCTTGCGAGGCATCTTGCTTTCGTAATGTACCATATGGTACAAGTACGATGTACCGAGTGGTACATGTTTTCTCAAGTCTGGGGAGTTCCATGAAAATGAACGACAAACTGCTCTTTCTCGTATTCGGCGCGGCCTTCTGGGTGGTGGGAACGATCTGGTATGAGTGGCGCGGTCCGCAGGTGTTTGAGAGCGGCAGCCAGCGCTACTGGATCAACTTCGTGCTCACGCCCGTCGTGACCGCGGCCCTGTGCATGATGCTGCTCCGGTGGCGCCACGTTGCCGCCGCAGACTGGGCTTCGGCGGCGCTGCTGATTGCCCTTCCCGGCATGTCGGCGAAGCCGTGCTGCTCTCCCGCTTCGCCACGCTCATGTCCCGAATGCATCCCGAGACAGCGGGCAAATATGGAGCCTTTCTCTTCGCCACCTACGCCTTGTTCCTGACGATTGCCGAGATTGTCACGGTGCGGGCGTCGGGGGGATCCATCACACAGTAACGCGCGCAATTCAGAGAAGTGGCTTTAACTCCGATTCCATGACATCCGTGTATTCAAACCCGACGACTTTCTCTCTGAGTATTCCCTGGCGGTCATAGAGCATCGTGGTGGGTATGCCTTCAATGCCACCAAACTTCCGCTTCACGTCATCAACCGCGACCGCCAACGGATAGCGAATTCCGATCCTCTTCGCGAACAGGACTGGGTCTTCCATATCCTTCATGGTGTCGAACTTGAACCCGACAACCGCGAATCCACGAGAGCCATAGCGGTCTAGAAGTTTCTGATAGCCCGGCATCTCTTTCCTGCACGGTTGACACCATGTGGCCCAAAAATCAATGAGCACAACCTTGCCGCGAAGGTCAGCCGAGGAAATATCGCGTCCTTGCAAGTCCTTGACGGAGAAGTCAGGCAGCCGCGAACCGATCTCACCTGTCGCGATGACATTTTCTTTCGGCGGCAGGGGACTCGCCGAATGTTGATTACATCCGGCGAATCCAACCGCAACGAGGCTCATAACTAACAAACGTTTTCCCAGCATCTATTCCTTCTCTTGCACTTCCAGAATCAACAGCTTTAGGGGAGCCGAAGGGTCTGACTTCTTTTTTCCCGCGGGCTTCTTGTACAACTGGCCACGAACTGTGACCTTCGTTTGGGTACCCGCAAGGATTTCCAGCCCTTTCGACAATTCATTCGGTGCGAACGCGAAGGACCGATTCGGTTCGACCTGTAAGGCAAGGCTGCCCGAAGAGTCCTCCACGATTTTTCCGCGTGCGGTCATATCCATCTCCGCTGCGGTCACACCGCTGTCGTAGGTCGCCTTCAGAAGTTGAGCGGGGTCAATTTGCCCATCTTCTTTGGGGGTGACATCGACTTTTCCGTCCAGCAAGCTAACTTCTACTTTTTGAACGCCAGACTGGCGTCCTAGGTGTTGTTTCACACCGTAGGCTCAAAAATTTCAAGTCATGCCTTCGACGCGCATTTCAATATGCTTGACCTGCGCTTGAGCCACTGGCGCAACCACCATCGCACCGAGCAGAACAAGGAGCGCGACTCTTTTTGTGTGCATGCTTCCTCCTTTCTTAAAGGTGTAGCCGAAACTGCTGTGTGATTCCGAAACTGATGTGGCGGCGGACGGGCATGAATAATGGGCCGGTGGAATGTGCAGCGGCCCAATCCATCCCCAACCAAACGTGCATTCCGGGACGCAAGCCGGCGTAGGTTGTAACTCCGGCCAGCAACAGGTCGCCCCCGCTTCCTCCCTGAGTGGCCCCGGCAATGCGGTCATCCTGAGAGTGCAGCCAGGTGAGCACCGGGCCGACAAACCACTCGCGGTTCCCATTCTTCGACTCGTAGGGACGGTACGAGAGCCAAAAACGGGATTCGAGATCGCTGCCAAGGCGCGTTGCCTGTGTTCCCTCCGAGCGCAAGAGGGAATGGAAGTCCTCGTCGGCTACCAGGCGTTTGAGGTTGAAAAGCCCGGTGTAAGTCCAATTCGCCGCTAGAAACAAATCGGTAGAACCAGAGCCGGGCTGCAAACTTGCAGGCAGCCGCATGCCATTTCCATCGGTCAGATTTGTGCGCCCAGTTGGAATCTTGGGGCCGAACGTAACCGACGCCTGCGTAGTCCCTCGCGGTGAATCCCGCCGGTAGAAGCGGTACTTTACCAGCACCATTGCATCGCCAAGGCCAGTTCCTCCAGCGGCTGGTGTGTCCGGCATCTCAAAGTGATTTGTGAAGATCGGAAGGAGAACGGTCAAATCGAAATCGTGGCGGAACCCCCAGGTAAAGTTGAAATCCCCTTCGTGCGAGAAGGTAGGGCGGGCAGTCACAGGAATGCCGGCTGACATTCCCGGGATCAGGCCGCGTGTGGTGAAGATGGAGTTGTACGAGATGAGTTCGCCTCCCGGAAACAATGGCGGGGCCGTTTCCGGGGCTGGCCCTTGTCCTCTGGCTGTTGAAACCCACAAGAGCAAGACGAATGCCGAACACACGCCGCTCCAGTACCCAATATCCTTTCGAAATCCCACGAGGTTCTTCCTCCAGCAAAAATGAAAGACGACGGTTCCAAGCACACGAATCCGTGAAGCCGGGGAAACGACTGGAGGTCAGACTAGATGCGAAGAGGACGGGAAGCCGGTGGGTAGAAGATGGGCGGGGCGTGGCATTGGGCCGTGAGGTTTCGAGTGGAGAAATCTAAACCAGGGCATTCGCTCGACGCTGGCACATTGCCGAAAACAACGGGAAAGCAGGATACGACCTGCCCGGAGGAGACCTGTACGAAAGGGCCGTGCGTCGTTGGCATGGTCTTGCAGCAATCCTGACCATGATGACCATGCGACGAGCAATGCATTGATTTACAGCACTGCATCGCCTGTTCTGGCGTCGTCGTGGCGCCGCAGTCGAATGCATACGTCGCAAGAGCGACTGCGAGCACCGCCCGAAGAATTGGCCCAGCCAACCGCATTACTGACTAGCGTAGACTCTGAGGGTGGTCGGGTCAAGCACCGTCGATTTCACCGGCGAACCTCGGTCAGTGAACCTCGGTCCGTGAACGGTCAGTGAACGGTCAGTGAACCTGGATCAGTGAATCTGGATCAGTGAATGTGGGTCAGTGAATCTGGGTCAGTGAACCTCGGCCAGTGAACCCTCGCGAGCGCACTTAAATGACACGACGATGGGGGGCCTAGTCGCCGCCAGCGTGGTTCTGCGTAGGCACGAGAACCAGCCGCGGTCGTGCTTCCGCGGGACGAGGCTGCCGCTGCGACGCGCGGCCACAAGCCTGCAGGATGCCGAGGACTGCCACATAAGCGGAGATGACGCCAATGCCCACCGATGCGACTACGGTAAAGCACAGAATGAGAGGCATGAAGAGCGAAATCAAGATCAACCACCCTTTATGAAATTGCAGTAATCGGATGCCGCAAGCTCGACTTTCGTCTATGCGGCTTCTTCAATCTACCTGCGTTGACGCCCGCCGCTAGTGACGACCCAGATGCGCCGTAGCTGGGTGCCATAGTAAGATACGGAGTAGAGCTGTGCACTCCTACTGTCGAACAAATCTGTAGACCCGTCGACATTACGGAAGGGCAATCCAGCCCGGATTTTCAGACAAGCGCCAAATGGCCATCACCAAGATTTCGGTGCGCGGGGCGCGCCAGCATAATCTCAAAAACATCGACGTGGAGATTCCGCGCAACACGCTCACCGTGGTGACCGGGCTGAGCGGGTCGGGCAAGTCCTCCCTCGCCTTTGACACGATTTATGCCGAGGGGCAGCGCCGCTATGTGGAGACTCTTTCCACCTATGCGCGGCAGTTCCTGGATCAGATGGAACGCCCGGATGTCGATTCCATTGATGGACTTAGCCCATCCATCTCGATCGAGCAGAAGACNNTCACCGAGATCTACGACTACCTTCGCTTGTTGTTCGCTTCCATCGGGGTGCCGCATTGCCCCAAGTGCGGGCGCCCGATCAGCCGCCAGTCGGCGGAGCAGATCGTGCAACGGGTGATGGCCCTCACGCCCGAAGACCGCGTCATGGTACTGGCCCCGATTGTGCGCGGGCGCAAGGGCGAAT
>PKVW01000073.1 GCA_003131585.1 Acidobacteriaceae bacterium | reverse complement strand
TTCAGCACTCTGTAAAGCCGTGTCCTTCCCGAAACCATCCGTGAGACTGATTTTGGGAGACCAGTTCTAGCCCACTTGAGGACCAGCCCATGATCGAGATTCCATGAGCAACGAAGAACTCATACGCGGCTTCGAGAACAACTCCCTCCCCGAAGACTCTTTCCATCACGCCGATCACGTCCGTCTGGCGTTTGCCTATCTGTGCGAGTATCCGGTTCTGCAGGCGTTGGAGAAGTTTGCCAGCGCCCTGAAGCGCTTCGCCGCCGCTCACGGGAAAGCACAGCTCTACAACGAAACCATCACCTGTGCGTATCTCTTCCTGATTCGCGAGCGCATGGCCCGCTTCGAAGGCGTGGATTGGGAAGAGTTCGCGCGCCAGAACCCCGACCTGCTCACCTGGAACGACGGTATCCTGAGCCGCTACTACCGCGACTCCACTCTGAAATCCGATCTTGCCCGAAGGGTGTTCCTGCTCCCCGATAAATGTCTCGAGTTGCAAACATCTCTTCTTGAAGTCGCCCGCCATCGGCGGTAAGATTGCGTGCTCAACCGTTCCCGGGCGAGGAAGACGCGCGAGGCACTCTATGCCGCAGAACTATGTCCCCATCTTCATCTTCATGGCAGTCATCGGAGTGCTGCTTCCGCTCACGCTGCTGGCGGCCAAGCTCGTGCGCCCGGACAATCCGAGCAAGACCAAGCTGATGCCCTACGAGTGCGGCATCGATCCCGTCGACAATGCCCGCGGACGTTACACCGTCCGCTATTACATCATCGCAATTCTGTTCGTGGTCTTCGATGTGGAAACTATTTTTCTGTTTCCCTGGGCCGTGAAGTTCAAGGCGCTCGGGCTCTTTGGTTTAGTGGAGATGCTGATCTTCCTCGTCATCCTGATCGCCGGCTACATCTGGGTTTGGAAAAAAGGCGCACTGGAATGGGTGTAACCCCGCCTACGCCCGCAGCCGAATCGTCAGCCGAAACGTTTGTCGCCAGCCGCTGGACCCAGGGTAATTTCCTGTTCCCGACTTGCCTTGTGGTCAGTCCCCAGCGCGTCAGCCGCGTGAAGTCACGGTGGTTTGGCAGCAACGATGAGAGCATCGCAATCTCGAAGATCGCCTCGGTGCATATTTCGACCGGCGTGCTCTGGGCAGAGATTCGGATCGAATCCACCGGCGGCACCGACCCCATCACCAGCTACGGCCATCGCAAAGAGGACGCCCAACGCATCCGCGACCTGATCGAGCGCTATCAGGCGCAAGGGCACGGATAACGCGCAGGGCGCGCCATTTCGCGGGCGTCAAGCGTCCCCACTTTTCCTTTCCTCGCCCAGCTTCCCAAGCTCGTTGACACCGTATCCTCAAGCTGATAAAAGTTAACGTTCTCTCCGTAACCCTCCGAGCCGGAGGTTTGTGCATTCGCAGCTATGCCGGACGAAATCAAATCGGCCTCTTCGCAGCCGCCTGAAGGTGAGCCGAAGCTGACGGCGGATCAACCCGCCCTCCCCGGCGGCGTGAAAGCCACTGCTTCCGGCTCTGTTCAATCGGACGCCAAGGCTCCGAGCGAGAAGTCAGATTCGCCCGCGCCGTCGCCAGTTCCTCCGAAACCGGCAGCCGGAGCACCCGCGACGCCGGCTGCGGCCAAACCCGCCGCGCCTGCGAAACCTGCTGCTCCCGCTCCCACTCCGTGGGATTCGCCCATGATCGCGAAGCTCAAGGGCTCCTACGGTTCCGGCATTGAGCCGCTCACTTATCTCGGGCAGAACTACATGGTGGTCGATCGCTCACTGATTCCTGAGCTTCTCCAGGTTCTCCGCAACCAAGAGCAGTTCGATTACTGTGTGGACATCACCGCAGTCCATTACCCCGCGCGCGATAAACAATTCGAGGTCGTCTGGGTCCTTTACTCCTTCGCGCGCAACGAACGCATCCGCGTGAAAACGCAAATCCTCGATGGCGAGAGCCTGCCCAGTTCTGTCCCCATCTGGACGGGGGCCAACTGGCTGGAGCGCGAAGTCTACGACATGTTCGGCATCAAGTTTGATGGACATCCCGACATGAAGCGCATTCTGCTGCCCGACGGCTGGAAGGGACATCCCCTGCGCAAGGATTACGGCATCTTGCAACAGGATAACGAGTGGGTTCAGATCAACCTGGGCATTGAAAGCGGCCAGTGAAAAGCGCCAGGTTAAGATCGGCAGTTAAAACAGAATGACGGATTCCAACACCTCGCTCTCGCATCTCGATCTCGAAACTCCCGAGAAGCCGTTTCTTGATGCCAACGAACTGGTCATCAACATGGGGCCGCAGCATCCCGCCACTCACGGCGTGCTGCGCGTCATCCTGCGCCTGGATGGGGAAAAGGTTCTCGGCCTGGAATGCGTGATCGGCTATCTGCACCGCGGCGTGGAGAAGATCGGCGAGCACCGCACTTATACGATGTTCAATCCTTATGTGGACCGCATGGATTACGTGGCCGCGGTCTCGAACGGGCTTGGCTACTGCGAGACGGTGGAGAGACTTCTCAACGTGGAGGCGCCGCCGCGCGCGCAACATGTCCGCGTGATCCTCACCGAACTCAACCGCATCGCCAGCCACCAGCTTTGGCTGGGTACGCACGCCCTCGATATCGGCGCCATCACGCCGCTGTTCTACACCTTCCGTGATCGCGAAGAGATTCTGAAGATTTACGAGAAGTATTGCGGGGCACGGCTTACTACCCACGCCTTCCGCATCGGCGGCCTGCAGTACGAAACCTACACTGGGTTCGAGAAGGAAGTGAAGAACTTCCTCACTTTCTTTCGCCCGAAGATCGACGAGTATGAGGAGTTGCTCACCACCAACCGAATCTGGGTGGAGCGCACCAAGAACGTTGGAACCATCTCGGCCGAGGATTGCATCGCGCTGGGAGTCACCGGCCCCGTGCTCCGCGCCAGCGGCGTGAAGTGGGACTTGCGCAAGGCCCAGCCCTACGCCAACTACAAGAACTTCGACTTCGAAATTCCTACCGGGCAGAACGGCGACACTTATGACCGGTACCTCGTGCGAATGGCCGAGATGAGGCAATCGGTGCGCATTATCCAGCAAGCCGTAGACGCGCTTCCCGAAGGCCCCATCATGGCTAAGGTTCCGAAGGTCATGAAGCCGCCAGCGGGCGAGGTCTATCACTCCATCGAGGCGCCCAAAGGCGAGCTGGGATACTTTATCGTCAGCGACGGCTCGACTCAGCCTTATCGGTTGCGCGTGCGTCCACCTTCGTTTGTGAATCTGCAGGCTCTCGATGTGATGTGCCGCGGCCAACTTGTGGCCGACGTGGTCGCTGTGATCGGCACGCTCGACATCGTTCTCGGCGAGGTGGACCGCTGATGCACGAGATTATCCAATACATCGAGTCCTACCTCACCAGCGACAAGACTCCCGGAGCTGCCGGAAACATGTTCTGGGCGCTCGTCTACATCATGCTGGTTTTCGCCGGACTCTCGGTCGCCGTGATCGCGATGAACTGGCTGGAGCGCAAGATCCTCGCCCACATGCAGGTACGCCTCGGCCCCATGCGCGTCGGTCCTCACGGCTTGCTGCAGCCCATCGCCGACGCCATCAAGCTGCTGCTCAAAGAAGACATCATGCCGGCCGAAGCCGACGGCTTTGTTTTCTGGATGGCGCCGCTGATCGTCGTGCTCGCGGCCTTCACGGTTTTTGTCGTGGTCCCGTTCGGCCCCACGCACGCCATCACCGACATGAACATCGGAATCCTCTTCATGCTCGGCGTGTCGTCGCTGAGCGTGCTGGGCATTGTGATGGCGGGCTGGGCTTCGAACTCCCACTATCCGCTGATCGGCGCGCTGCGGTCGAGCGCCCAGATGGTGTCGTATGAAGTCGCGATGGGACTCGCCGTTGTTTCAGCCATTCTGATGACCAGCCTCAACGCCGAAGGAACCGGAACCCTCAGTATGATCGGCATCGTTCAGGCGCAACAGGCGCAAGGGGAATGGTTCATCTTCAAGTTTTTTCCGCTGGGGTTGATCGCCTTCTTCATCTTCGCCGTCGCCATGGTCGCCGAGACGAACCGCGCGCCATTCGATCTGGCCGAAGCCGAATCCGAGTTAACCGCCGGCTTCCACACCGAATACAGCGGCTTCCGTTGGTCGTTGTTCTTCCTGGCCGAATACTCCGCCATGATCGCGGTCTCGTCCATCGCGGTCACTCTCTGGCTGGGCGGATGGCTGCGGCCGTTCCCGAATCTGCTCAGTGGCTCCACCTGGGATCTGCTCTTTTCACTCTTCCCTGGCGTCACGTTCCTCCTGTTCGCCGCGATCTGCTTCTACAACACGGCGCGCATGCCGAAGCATCCACTTTTTCGCATTCAAACCATCGGCCTAGCCGGATTCGGCGCAGTCCTCGGTGTGATCGGTCTGGTTTTGTTCGTTCCCGCCGTAAGCGTGCGAGTTCAGGACATTTTCTGGTTTTCGACGAAAGTTGCCGGGTTCATGTACCTCTATATCTGGTATCGTGGCACCTTCCCGCGTTATCGCTTTGACCAGCTTATGCGGATGGGATGGAAAGTCCTGCTGCCCATGGGTTTGGGCGTTCTCATTTTGACGGCCAGTGTAGCGCTGCTTCAACAGAAGATATGGCACCCGTAGCCACACCATTTTTCTTTTACCTGCTCTCCGGAATTATGCTCATCGGGGGCATCCTGGTGATCACGCGCAAGAATCCGGTGCATTCGGCGCTGGCGCTGATCGTCACGCTGCTGGCGCAGGCGTCCATTTATCTGATGCTCTACGCTCCATTCGTCGCTGGCGTGCAGATCATCCTCTACGCTGGCGGCATTATGGTGCTGTTTCTGTTCGTCATCATGCTGGTGAGCATCGAGCGCTCCATGAAAGAGCGGCAGTTCAACAGTCAATGGGTGGTCGGAATGAGTGCGGCCACGGCGTTGGGCGGATTATTTATCGCTGTGTACACCAAAGGGAAGGACATCTTCCCGGACCACGCGCTCTCGATGGTGGAAGACGACAATACGCAAAAAGTAGCCACAATGTTGTACGGCCAATACATGTTCGCCTTCGAGATTGCCTCGTTGCTGCTCCTAGTGGCGATCATCGGAGCGGTGGTGATGGCCAAGAAGAGGATTTGAAAACGGCAGTTGGCAATTAGCAATTGGCCAGAAATGGATCTTCGCTAACTGCCAATTGCTAACTGCTAAGAAGTTAAGACCTGACATGGAATCGATGCTCCACATCACGACGCTGCACTACTTGGTTCTCGGTGCAGCCCTGTTCCTGCTGGGCGTGATCGGAGTGCTGACTCGGCGCAACGTGGTCATCGTCCTGATGTCGATCGAACTGATTCTTAACGCTGTCAACCTGAACCTCGTCGCCTTCTCCCGCATGTGGGGCGGATTACACGGCCAGGTCTTTGCCATTTTTGTAATCACCGATGCCGCCGCTGAAGCCGCGGTCGGCCTCGGCATTCTGATCGCCTTCTTCCGCAACAAGGAGACGGTCAACATCGATGAAGTGAATTTGCTGAAGTGGTAGAAGGGCAGCAATTAGCACTTAGCATTTAGCCATGTAAGGCTTGCAGCGGTCGGCAAACGCCGGGCCGGCTAATTGCTAATTGCCAATTGCTAATTGCTAATTGCCCGGTTTCTTTAGCTGAGTGCTAAATGCTATTTCTAGATCATATTTGGCTGATCCCGCTGCTGCCGGCTCTCGGCGCGGCCATCATGTTCTTCTTCGGCCGCAAGCTGCAGAAGGCCTCGGTCAGTGCCGTTTGCGTCGGCACCATCGCGCTGGCGTTCCTCATGTCCTGCGGTGCGGTCTGGCAGTATATAGGCTGGTCGTCCGCGCCCGAACATTTCCACCAGCCTTATCAAACGATCCTCTACACCTGGCTCGGCACCGACACCGGCCACATGACCTACGTCACTCATACCGGGTCTCAAGCCCCGTTCCAGGCCGACGCCGGTTTCCTGCTCGACCCGCTCTCCAGCATCTGGTTGCTGTTCGTCACCGGCGTTGGCATGCTGATTCATATCTACTCGACCGGTTACATGGCGCACGAAGGCGGCTACTACCGCTTCTTCGGATACCTCAATCTCTTCATGTTCTCCATGTTGACGCTCATCCTGGCCAACAACTATGTGCTCATGTTTGTCGGCTGGGAAGGCGTGGGTTTGTGCTCGTATCTGCTGATCGGTTTCTATTTCCATCGCAAGTCCGCCACCGACGCAGGAAATAAGGCGTTCATCGTGAACCGCATCGGCGACGCCGCATTCCTGCTGGGCATGTTTTTCATCGCCTGGTATTTCGGCTCGCTGCGCTTCACGGAAGTCACGCACCTGGCGCACAGCGGACGCTTCGCCATCGGCGATCCCATCATCACGGCGGCTACGTTGCTGCTCTTCGTCGGCGCCTGCGGCAAGTCGGCGCAGATTCCGCTCTACGTCTGGCTTCCCGACGCCATGGAGGGCCCCACTCCGGTTTCCGCGCTCATCCATGCCGCGACCATGGTCACCGCGGGCGTCTACATGATCGCGCGCTCGAATGCGCTGTTCGTGCTCGCGCCCACCTCGATGAAGACGGTCGCCATCGTCGGCGCCCTCACCGCGATCTTCGCCGCCTCCATCGGCCTCGTCCAAAACGATATCAAGCGCGTGCTTGCCTACTCCACTGTCTCGCAGCTGGGATACATGTTCCTCGCGCTCGGTGTGGGAGCATTCGCCGCCGGCGTCTTCCATGTTTTCACTCACGCCTTCTTCAAGGCGCTGCTCTTTCTCGGCGCAGGCTCCGTCATTCATTCCATGAGCGGCGAGCAGGACATGCGCAACATGGGTGACCTTGGCCATCGCATTCCCACCACCCACCGCACCATGTTCATCGCCACGCTAGCCATCGCGGGCATCTTTCCGTTTGCCGGCTTCTTCTCGAAAGACGCCATTCTCTGGGAAACCTGGTCGCGCGAAGGTGGCGCTTACCGCTTCCTCTGGTATATCGGCTACGCCACTGCCTTAATGACCGCGTTTTACATGTTCCGCCTGATGTACCTGACTTTCCACGGCCGCCCGCGCATGAGTCACGAAGTAGAGCACCACATTCACGAATCGCCCGCATCGATGACGGCGCCGCTGGTCGTGCTGGCGCTCTGCGCCATCGTCGCCGGATGGCTGGGCTGGCCCCACAGCCTCGGCGGCTCCGACCGCTTCACGACATTTCTTGAGCCCGTCTTCGCCACCGAAGCCCGCGTTCTCAAGGAAGAAGGACGAGCCGGCCAACTGGCTGCCGGAGCGAAAGAGGAAGAACACAACACGGGCACGGAGTGGCTGCTGATGGGGCTGTCCCTGGCTGCCGCCGGTGTCGGATGGGGCATGGCCTGGAGAAGTTATCGCCACGCCGACAAGGGTTATACCGAGCCCATCGCCGTAGCCGCTCCGCCCGTCTACAACACTCTGATGAACAAGTATTACGTGGACGAAGTCTACGACACCGTCTTCACCGGACGCCGCAAGCTAGGCGACGTCCGCCTGGGCGTGCTGGGACTCGGCGAAGCGTCCTCGTGGTTCGACATTCATGTCGTGGATGGCGCGGTCAATGCTGCTGGCTGGATCACGCGTCTCACAGCAACAATCTCCAGTTGGTGGGACAAGTGGATCATCGACGGCATCGCAGTCAACGGTCCCGCCATTCTGGCGCGCATGCTCTCTTATCCCGCGCGCCTGTTCGAATGGGGACTGGTCCAGTGGTACGCGCTGGTGATGACCGCCGGGCTGGTAGGTTTCGTGTTCTATTACGTGTACCACTGAGGCGATTTGGTAGCGCCGCCGTCCCGGCGGCTGTCCGGCGGGCGTCCTCGCCCGCCGCGCCGAGGGCGAGACGCCCTCGGGACAGCTGGCAAGATGCCGGCTACTCGTTCTCGCGCCGTCATGACCATCGCC
The DNA here is from genome assembly GCA_003131585.1 of Acidobacteriaceae bacterium. Lineage (GTDB taxonomy): Bacteria > Acidobacteriota > Terriglobia > Terriglobales > Acidobacteriaceae > Sulfotelmatobacter. Next base: position 2,241 of record PKVW01000073.1, on the reverse strand, counting down.
TAACGACGGTTCCGAAAGAACTCCTGCAATATCTCCGCCGAACGTCCGGCCAGCACCCCGCCCCGCACTTCTATCCGATGATTCAGACCGGGGTGGTTCACCACCTGCAGAATCGAATGGATGGCGCCCGCCTTCGGGTCGTCGGCGCCGTACACCAGGCGGCGAACGCGCGCGTGAATCGCCGCTCCTGCGCACATGGCGCACGGCTCAATGGTGGCAAACAGTTCGCAGTCGCCGAGCCGGTGATTTCCGAGAGTTCGTCCCGCCTCGCGCAGGGCCACGATTTCAGCGTGAGCGGTAGGATCGCAGTCGGTAAGGTTGCGATTCCATCCACGGCCGACCACGCGCCCCTGGCACACCACGACCGCTCCCACCGGCACTTCGCCGGCCTCCAGGGCGCGCTGGGCCGAGCGCAGGGCTTCTTCCATCCACAGTTCGTCGGATAAGAGTTTGTCGGATGCGTCGGATGCAGTGGTCAGTGGTCGGTGGCCTGTGGCTGGTTGCCAGAAACTGTGCTCAATTCTCAGTTCCCCAGTTCTCAGTTCAGAGGAGAGGAAGGCTGAGGCTAGCAGATCCCATTCTACCGGGGCGCGACTGTTCGGACGACTTCCGGCGGCAAGTTGTGAAGCTGCGTTCTCATCATTGGCCAACATCTTGGCTCGGGGTGAGTGGATGGAAAGTCACGCGAGCGACGCGGTGTCGTGAAAATCGTTGTACATCAGATAGTTAGCAGAAACCCTTAAAACGAAACTAGAGTTTCAGAATGGCATGCTACTTGCTGCGCTATGCTATTGGCACTCCCCAACCATGCGCCTTTCGGCGCTGAACTCCCTTTTTTCAGAAGAGGTCGATCAAGTGAGGGACCTGTCGAAGTCAGCGGTCATGGACGCTCGGTCATCCGAAGGGCGGGACTCTCGGATCGACACCTTGCGTGGTCTTTTCTTGGTGGTGATGACGTTTGACCACCTGCCCAATCATCCGCTGCTTCGTTTTACCGCGCAAAGTTTCGGTTTTGTCTCTGCCGCTGAAGGCTTTGTGTTTGTCTCGGGGATAGTGAGCGCGTGGGTATACGGACGAATTTTGGCAGAGCAGGGTGAAGCCAACCTGCGGCGTCGCGCCTGGCATCGGGCACGCGATCTCTATCTCACTTATCTTCTGCTTTACACCCTGGCTCTGGTGGGTGGACTGTGGGGCGGCCGACAAATCGCCAGTCAGTTCCCGGACTTCTGGACAGGGTGGTGGCATGGGGCGCTGCTGATCTATCGGCCCCCGTTTTCCGGCATCCTCCCCATGTACGCCGTGTTTTTGCTACTGACCCCGTTGCTGTTGGAGCAGATGACGAGGGGCCGCACCCTGCTGATCGGGTCGGCCAGCGTGGCGCTGTGGCTGGCGGCGCAATGGGGGGTCGGAAGTCCGGCGCACAATCCGTCGTGGCTGCAGCTTGGAGGTTTCAACATCCTGGCATGGCAACTATTGTTCGTCGCTGGAGTCTACTTTGGCTACCGGAAGGCTGCGGGACGAGGTTCACCGCTTCGAGCTTCTCGACTCCTGCTTGTCTTCAGCGTCGTTTTGGTGGCGCTGCTGTTTCTCGTCCGCCTCAAAGTTTTGTTTGTCGGCAACCTCAAGCTAGTCGATGTACCAACCGTGCTCGGGGCCTGGAAGTCGATCAATCATCCTTTGCGCCTGATAAACTTCGCGGCTTTCGCTTACATCTTGTGGTACCTGCCGCGTTCGATTGACAAGAAACTGCATGGGCTGTCTGCATTTCGATTCCTGCGTTATCTCGGCCGGCATTCGCTCCAGGTGTTTGCCTGGTCGATTCTCGTGGCTTACACTGCGTCCAGCTTCAGAGTTTCGTGGGCCGCGCTGTCGCCGGCCTGGAGAACACTGCTAGCTGTGGCCGCGGCGCTGAGTCTTGCGATCCCGGCCTGGCTGCACCAGCGCTGGACGCTGCGAAGGGCGAACAGCTTCTCTTTGACCACCGCCAACNNTGCCCCGGTAGGGACGCCGTTTGCAGCCGTCGGTGCCAACGATCTTTCTTTGCCCGCGGATGGAGAAGCATAATGGAGGAGCATAGGGGTGTGATTCATCTCACACCGGACTGTTTCCCGTCAGTGTTATGCTATGCCTGTTATGGGAATCACCGAGATCTTCCGGAAAGTGTTTTTGGTGGACCTGATCCAGGGGCTGGGCGTGACCTTCCGCTATCAGGATCCGAAAGAAATCTATACCGAGCAGTAT
>PKVW01000072.1:71563-110814 GCA_003131585.1 Acidobacteriaceae bacterium | reverse complement strand
GCGGGCAAATTAGGACACTACCCGTTGGCCGAGTTTGAACGTCTCTACCCAAGGCTGATAGCATGGTCAACTCTGAGTTTTGACTTGACTTTCGAAAGCCATGGGAGTACCCATACAATTCTTGAGTACTTGGGCGGTCTTGTGGGGGCTGCCCTCTTTGCTCGGCTCGGAAGGCGTTTGAGTGCGAGGAAAGCGGTACGACAACCACCCACTAATTTTCCCATGAGCGCGATGACTCAACCACTGGTTCTACTTCGCAAGCAAGCGGCATCTCTCCTGCGCGACTACGCCGAACTGATGAAGCTGCGCGTGACCAGTCTGATCGTGATGACCGCGTGGTGTGGCTACTATTTCGGCGCGCAGAAAGCGGGGGTTTCCTCGCTGTCTTGGGGGTTGCTCCACGCCTTGCTGGGAATCGGGCTGGTCTCTGGCGGAACTGCCGCGCTGAATGAAGTGATGGAACATGAGGTGGACGCGCACATGCGCCGAACCGCACAGCGCCCGCTGCCGGCGGGCCGCATGAGCCTGCGTCACGCCACGATAGCCGGACTGCTGGCCACTTTGGGCGGGTCAATCTATCTGGCCGTTTTCACCAATCCGCTGACCGGACTGCTGACCCTCCTAACGTCGGTGGTCTACCTGGCCGCGTACACTCCCTTGAAGCGAGTCTCACCCATCTGCACGTTCGTCGGTGCTTTTCCTGGAGCTATGCCGGGAGTCTTAGGTTGGACGGCGGCGCGGGGCCGGCTGGAGTGGGGTACGTTGATATTGTTTGCCATCCTTTTTGTGTGGCAGTTCCCGCATTTCTTCTCCATCGCCTGGCTCTACCGGGAGGATTACGCACAAGGCGGAATTCGCATGTTGCCGGTCGTGGAAGAGGATGGACGGTCCACGGCGCGGCGTATCGTAATCTACTCACTGATTTTGATTCCACTGAGCGTTTTGCCCAGCCTTTTTGGAATGGCGGGAAAGATATATTTGGTTGGAGCGGTGGTTCTTGGCCTTGCACTTTTCTATTTCGGAGCGCGTCTGGCGTTTCTCAAGCTACCTCTGAACAGCCCGCGATCCAAAATGCTGGCTCGGCACGTCCTGCAAGCCACCGTCATCTATCTCCCTCTGCTGTTTGCGCTGATGATGGGCAACGCGTCGCGGCCCTGAGATCGTCGGGAACATTTCGAAACCGATGATCGATGATGGATCCGCGAATACTCGGTTCGCCCATTTTCCCGAAGTTATAGCAATTCTTCCTTCTTGTCCGCTAACTCAAAGAGCTGGGGCGGAAAAGGCTGATCGCAGCTAGATGTTTTAGGGTTCCGCTCAAATGAGCGCGGAAGTTTGGATTGATCCTGCCTACTGTATTGCGCTGCCAACCTGCGAAAACACATTGCCCGCGTTCGAGCCGATCAGCCGGACTGTGCTTACGACAATGACAAGAATGACTGCCAGCATCACGGAATACTCAGCGACATCCTGTCCTTCTTCATTCGGCCAGAGTTTGCTTAGAGAGTAGCCCATGATTTTTCCTCGATTCAATCCGTTCCCGAGACTGCTGTCCCTCTTATTACCGGCTGCGCGCTGGAATTGACCGCGAAAAAGCCCGCAGGCCAACCTGGTATTCGCCGTTGCCATCAAGCAGTTTGTTTTAACGCTGGTTGCGTGTATTTGAGGCCTGGCGACAGTGTGCGGCAACCTTGAATGAATCGGAATAGCTCCGATGTGTGAGGCACAAAAGTAACCAACCAGAATCTTTTCCAGTCGTTTCGTAGGGAACAATTGTCAAAATGTTGCCGCCGGTGAAAAATCTCCCGAGTCAGGAAAGAAGATTAGAACGCAGCCGCCGGCTAACTCGGGGCCACCAATTCTCGGGTAGACTGAGAGCGGCTTGCTCAGCATCCAAGGGAAGACATGCGGCGCACACGAATGAGACGTTACGTTGTGGGTGCTTTGCTGCTGTGTTGGAGTCTGGCGGCCATCTGCCAGCCACGTCCGCAGGAACGAGATTCAGGACGTTCCTCGTATTCCGCTCAGAATGCTCCCCTGCCCGTCGAGCAGGTCGTCAGGAAACTTCAGGAAAGAAACGCGGAGCGCGCAGCGGCGCTGGGTCAGTTCAACGGGACGCGTGTCTACCGCATGCAGTATCGCGGGTTCCCGAGCGATCGTGACGCCGAGATGATAGTCAACATGACCTACCGCGCCCCCGATTCCAAAGAGTTTACCGTGGTGTCCCAGACGGGTTCCAAGTTCATCATCGACCATGTCTTCAAGAAACTGCTGGAGGCCGAGCAAGAAGCCGGCAATGAAGAGAACCACCAGAATACCGCGCTGAGCACCGAAAACTACGATTTTACTTTCGCTGGGTACGAAGCTACGCCGGATGGCGCCCAATACGTCCTCAACCTGCTGCCCAAGACCAAGAACAAGTTTCTCTATCGCGGAAAAATCTGGGTTGACGCGAAAGACTTCGCCGTTGTGCGGATCGAAGGAGAACCGGCCAAGAACCCGTCCTTCTGGATCAAGAAGACGGAAGTTAGGCATACGTACGTCAAAGTGAACGACTTCTGGCTTCCGGCCGAGAATTATACGGAAAGTGTGATACGGCTGGGAGGCCGAGCCATTCTTTCCATTGAGTACAAGGATTACAGAATTACAAAAGCTGCGCCGCTGCATGGCTTTGAGAACGCGCACGAAAACTCGCGGTGACCCGAGTCGCCGAGGGGAGTTCCTTCAACGCAAATTCTAACCCGCTTTGCGGCCGCGAGATCGGGGAGACACGCAGCTTACCTCCGGGCACCACGGGAATGTATAGTTTGAATTGCTGTCTTTGACGATCGAACGGCGTGCCGACTGCAGGGATATTTTCAGGTCAGATCAAGGTCAGGATTGCGAACTGATTCTCGCGCCGATTTCCGAACTTTTTTCCGCACCATGCAGGCCGGTAATCCGGACAGTACGGACAAACACATTGATCGGGCTGATTCTATATTTCGCTTTGGGTGTGGCGCTGGTCGGTACATTGTCTTCTGGCGTGTTCTTAGGCCTGGCGCTACTGGGAGTAATCCGGTTTCGCTCGGACGCGCGCAGGCAGCTCCGCTCCGTTCCAGACGATGCGCACCTGCCTCCGGTCTCCGTGCTCAAGCCGGTGCATGGCTTGGAAGCGCAGCTCAAGGAGAACATCGAAAGCTTTTTCCGGCAGGACTACCCCGATTACGAAATTCTGTTTGCGGCGGACCAGGCGGATGATCCCGCCTTGGACGTGGCGCGGGAAGTGTGTGCGCGCTATCCGCACATTCAAAGCCGGGTGCTGGTAACCGGCGCTCCGTGGCCGAACCCGGTGGTCTACGCGTTTCATTGCATGGCAGAGGCGGCGGCGCACGAAATTCTGGTTACCACAGACAGCGACGTAGAAGTATCTCCGCGCTATCTCCGAGAAATCGTGCCGCCGTTACTGGACCCGAAGGTCGGCATGGTGACATGCGTCTATCGTGGCAAGAATGCGGCCGGATTCTTTTCTGGCCTCACGGCCATCGGGATGTCGGTGGAAATGACGGCCGGAGTGCTGGTGGCGAATCTGCTTGAAGGAATGAAGTTCGGGTTGGGGCCAACGACCGCGGTGCGCAAGGATTCCCTGGCGAGCATGGGTGGTTACAGCGCATTGCAAGATTACATTGCTTATGACTTTGCCATCGGCAACCTAATCGCAAAGGCGGATTACCGCGTCGTGCTCTCGGGCCACATCATCGATCATGTGGTGAACCAGAAATCGTTCCGCCGCATGTGGCAAAACCAGCTGCGCTGGGCGCAAACGACGCGCTATTCGCGCCCCAAAGGCCACTTTGGAAGCGGGCTTATCTTCGCGATGCCCTACGGCCTGCTTGGATTTGTCGCGGCTACATGGTTGGGACACTGGGGAATTGGAGTTCTTCTGCTGGGTGTGGCTGTGCTGAACCGGTGGGTGGAAGCGTGGCTGGTGGGCTGGATGGTGGTTCGGGATCCGCAGGTACGGCGCGCGCCATGGCTCTATCCGCTGCGCGATTTGCTCGGCTTTCTAGTCTGGTTCGCCAGCTACCTGAACCTGCGCTATGTTTGGCGCGACAGCCGCTTTGAGTTAAAGGGAGCGCGAATCGCGATGCGGCAGACTTCCTCGAATAGCAGATAGCGGCCGGGACAAAAAAGCACACAAAGAGTTCGCGAAGATCGCAAACAAAGCGCGAAAAACGCCGCAATTCTCTTGGGCAGGCTTTGAGTATCGTCAACGTTTCGGTTCCATCCGGAGGTTTTGTTTTGCGCGTTCTAGTCACCGGAGCGGCTGGGTTCATCGGCAGTCACGTGGTGGACCGCCTTCTCTCCGCGGGCCACACCGTCGCCGGGTTCGATAACATGTCGACCGGACAGCGACGGTTTCTGGAAAGTGCCACGGCGCGTCCCCAGTTTATTCTCCATCAGGCCGACTTGCTCGACCGGAAGAGTCTGGCGCAGGCGATGGAGGGCGCGGAACTGGTGGTTCATTTCGCCGCCAATGCCGACGTACGCTTCGGCACCGAACATCCGCGCATGGATCTGGAGCAGAACACGATCGCAACCTGGAACGTGCTGGAAGCCATGCGCGAGCAAGGATGCAAGAGGATCGTTTTTCCCTCGACGGGATCGGTCTATGGAGAGCCAGAGATTTTCCCCACGCCTGAGACGTGTCCTTTTCCCATCCAGACCTCGCTTTACGGCGCCTCCAAGCTTGCCGCGGAAGGCTTGATTCAAGCCTACTGCGAAGGCTTCGGACTGCAAGGCTACATTTTTCGATTCGTATCGATCCTGGGAGAGCGCTACTCGCACGGGCACGTATTCGATTTTTACCGGCAGCTTTCCGAACATCCCGAACACCTCCATGTGCTGGGCGACGGTCATCAGCGGAAATCGTACTTGCACGTGCAAGATTGCATCGACGCGATTCTTACCGCCCTCGACCGGGCGGATGGCAAGGTGAACATCTTCAATCTTGGGACCGACGAGTATTGCGAGGTCAACGACTCCATCGGCTGGATTTGCGAGCATCTCGGTCTTCATCCCAAGCTCACTTACTCGGGGGGCGAACGCGGCTGGGTCGGGGACAGCCCCTTCATCCTGCTCGATTGCTCCCGGATCCGCGCTCTGGGTTGGCGGCCGCGATGGACCATCCAACAGGCTGTTTTGACCACGATCAAATACGTGAGCGCGGATACTGCACGGGTGAAGACCGAGTCGTAGGCAGGCTTATGATTGCGGTGGCATTTGGGTATACTTGCCCTGCCATTCCTGCTGCAACTTGTGGAGCATCTCTATGAAATGGACCTACGCAAGACGTCTTCGGCTTGCCCTTCTGTTGTCCGCTTGCCTTCTCAGCCCGCTTTCGGCTGACACCTCCTCTCCGCTGCCAGCACCGCCGATAGCGAAGAAGGTTCCAAAGACAACTGCGGTGAATGGCCGCAAGCTGGTGGACAACTACTTCTGGCTGCGCGACAAGAAAAATCCCGAGGTGAAGGCGTATCTCGAGGCCGAGAACGCCTATACGGATGCGGTGATGAAGCCCACCGAAGCGTTTCAAAAGCGCCTGTATGACGAGATGCTGGGCCGCATCAAGGAAACCGACGTCGACGTCCCCTACAAAGAAGGTGACTATTTCTATTACTCTCGCACCGAAGCCGGCAAGCAATACCAGATTCGCTGCCGGAAGAAAGGCAGCCTGGGCGCCAGGGAAGAAGTGGTGCTGGATGTAAATGAGATGGCGAAGGGCCAGATCTTCATGGCCTTGGGCGCATACGCTGTGAGCAATGACGGCAACCTGCTCGCCTACTCGACCGACAACACCGGCTTTCGCCAGTACGTGCTCGCGGTGAAAGATCTGCGCACCGGAAAGGTGCTTTCCGATCATGCGGAGAAAACGGGCTCGGTGGTGTGGGCGAATGACAACAAGACCGTCTTCTACACGGTCGAAGATGCCGCCAAGCGCCAGTACCGCCTGTATCGCCACTCGGTCGGAACGACCGTCCCCGACGACCTGGTTTATGAGGAAAAGGACGAGCGGTTCGATGTCGAGGCCAGAAAGACCCTCAGTAAAGCCTACATGTTTTTGATTTCCGGCAGCCACACTACCACGGAAGTCCGATACATTTCTGCCGACCAGCCGATGGCAGATTGGAAGGTCATGGAACCGCGCAAGCAGGATGTCGAATACTACCCCGACCACAACGGAGATTTCTTCTACATCCGCGCGAATGACACGGGGCGCAACTTCCGCCTGGTGAAGGCGCCGGTCAGCGATCCCCGCAGCCAGAACTGGCAGGAGGTGGTTGCCCAACGCCCCAGTGTCATGCTGGATGATCTCGATTTCTTCAAGAATTACTACATTCTGTATGAGCGCGAAAACGGGTTGCCCCAGATTCGTGTGACCGATCTGAGCAGCGGGCAATCGAAGCGGATTGCGTTTCCGGAGCCGGCTTACGACGTATTCCCCGATATCAACCGGGAGTACGACACGGCCAAGTTCCGTTACAACTACCAGTCAGCTATCACGTCGCAATCGATTTTCGAGTACGACATGGGAAATGCGACGTCTGTTTTGCTGAAGCAGAAGGAAATTCCCGGCGGATATGACCGCTCACGGTATCAGGTCGAGCAAATCTATGCCACCGCGCCGGACGGCGTGAATATCCCGATCTCAGTGGTCCATCTGAAGGGCGTGCAGTTGGATGGCAAAGGGCCGCTGTATCTGTACGGTTATGGTTCGTACGGCTTTCCCATCGATATCAACTTCAACCCCAACATCTTCAGCATGGTTGATCGTGGCGTGGTTGCCGCCGTGGCCCACATTCGGGGTGGCGGCGAGATGGGAAAATCGTGGCACGACGAAGGGCGCATGATGCGCAAGAAAAACACTTTCACCGACTTTATCGCCTGCGCCGAGTACCTGATAGCGCAGGGCTATGGCTCGAAGGATAAGCTGGTGATCGAGGGTAGAAGCGCCGGCGGTCTTCTTATGGGCGCGGTTCTGAACCTGCGTCCCGATCTGTTCAAGGCTGCGCTGGTTGGGGTTCCGTTTGTCGACGTAATGAATACCATGCTCGACGAGTCGCTGCCGCTGACCGTTACGGAATTCGAAGAATGGGGGAACCCGAAGGAGAAACCGGCCTTTGACTACATGATCACCTATTCGCCTTATGACAATGTCGAGGCCAAGGCTTATCCCAACATGCTGGTGAAGACTTCGTTCAACGACAGCCAGGTGATGTATTGGGAGCCGGCCAAATACGTGGCCAAGATGCGCGCGCTAAGGACCGATCACAATGTCCTCATTATGAAAACGAATCTGAGTCCTGCGGGACACGGAGGCGCTTCCGGCCGATATGATCGCTTGAAAGAGGCGGCGTTCGATTATGCGTTCATTCTGGGGCAGATGGGGATTACACAGTGAGCGGGTCGGCATCTTACGGGCCCGGGCCAGGGCGCCCATCCTCGCTGGTCTTGAGCGGCAATTATTATCGCAGCAATTCTTATGCCGGTTCGGCAGACCGGCGGAGAACCAGCTATACTCCTTCGGCCATGAATGCTCGATCCAACCCACGCTCTCGTTGTTCAATCCTGTGCGCCCTCGCATGCGTACTCCTCTGCGCTTCCCTTTTCGCGCAAGATCGAACCGCCGCACCTTCTCGATCCGCAGCCGTGCTTGACTCCATGCCGCACGCCAAAAAGATCGATCAGGTTGCGCTCTCGCCCGACGGAATTCAAGTCGCTTACATCGTGAATGGAGAACTTGCGGTAACTCCCGCCGGGGGCGGGTCTTCTCAGGTAATCGCTGTGGAAGGCAACTTCCCGCTCCGCGATGTGGCTTGGTCCGGGGACAGTAAGCGCATCGCATTCATCGCCGATCTTCCCGGTGACGTTCCCGCCGCTCAAGTGTGGACCGCGGCCGCCGACGGCAGCGCTCCGGTAAAGCATGCGGAACTGAAGGGCTATGTCCAGACCCCGCGCTTTTCTCCCGATGGATCCAAGCTCGCCATTCTATTTATTGAAGGGATGCCGCGCGTTGCGGGACCGCTGCAACCCATGATGCCACTCGCGGGAGTCGTCGACCAGAAGATTTACGAGCAGCGCATTGCAACCGTCGATTTGGGCACGGACCATCTGACGCAGGTCACGCCTGCGGACATGTATGTCTACGAGTACGACTGGACCCCTGACGGACAGAACTGGGCGGCAATTGCGGCACATGGTTCCGGCGATGCGAACTGGTGGATCGCGCGTCTCTACCTCGTGAGTGCACAGATTGGCGAGATGCGAGAGATTTACAAGCCGAAGCTGCAAATCACGGACCCGCGCGTCTCCTCCGATGGAAAGAATGTGGCATTCATCGAGGGATTGATGAGCGATGAGGGTCCCACGGGTGGCGACATCCATGTCGTGCCGATCACGGGAGGCGCCGCGCGAAATCTCACTCCCAACCTCAAGGCATCCCCCTCTGCGCTCGCGTGGACGGGTCCCGACCGCATTACCTTCGCCCAAAATGTCGACGGAAATTCCGGCTTCGGCACCGTGAGCGCCAAGGGAGGCGCGGTCCAGACGCTCTGGACGGGCGAGGAAGAGGCCGGCCCCGCGGGCGATGCTTGGGCTCCAGGTAGGTCTTTCGCTGGCGATCGATTCATTACTGCCATCGTGCGTCAATCGGCGAGCGCTCCCCCGGAGGTCTGGGCGGGCCCGATTGGCAACTGGAAGCAGCTCACGAGCCTGAACGCCGAAGTCAAGCCGGCATGGGGCGAGATGCGCAACGTGCATTGGATGAACGGTACGACGCGGGTGCAAGGGTGGTTGATGCTGCCCAAGGACTTTGCTTCCGGCAAGACCTATCCGCTCGTCGTCAGTGTGCACGGAGGCCCCTCCTCCGCATGCATGTCGCGATGGGACGAGCGTGGCATGGGCCCCCAGTCGGCGATGGGTTACTTTGCGCTCTGCCCAAATCCGCGCGGCAGCTACGGACAGGGAGAGGCATTCACGCAGGGCAATGTAAAGGATTTCGGCGGCGGCGACTACCGCGACATCATGGNNCAGCTACGGCGGATACATGGCCATGTGGGCCGAGACCCAGACGCAGCGTTTCGCTGCCGCAGTCGCGGGCGCCGGGCTCTCCGATTGGCTGAGCTATTACGGTCTCAACGATATCGACGAATGGATGATTCCATTCTTCGGCGCGTCGGTGTATGACGATCCTGCTGTGTACGCCAAAAGCGATCCCATGCACTTCGCCAGCGCCGTGAAGACGCCGACACTGATCCTGGTGGGCGACCGGGACGGCGAAGTGCCGATGGAACAATCGGTCGAATGGTGGCACGCGCTCACGACTCTGCACGTGCCTACGAAACTTGTAGTCTATCCGAACGAAGGACATGCATTCGTAAAGCCCGCCGATGCGCGTGACTACGCGCTACGCACTCTCGAGTGGTTCGAGGAATGGTTCGCAAAAGCAGCGCAGGCGTCCTCGCCTTCCCTGCCCGCATCTGGCACTTCAACGCCGCTGCGGCAGCCAAGCCCTTGAAAGTCAAGCCGCGGAGAAACTATGTCGGACCTGGATGTGTGTGTGGTTGGCGAAATTAATCTGGACCTGATCCTCTACGGTCTGCCGAAAACGCTGGAACTGGATCGTGAACTGCTTGCAAGCGGTCTGGCGGTTACCCTGGGCAGTTCCTCGGCTATTTTTGCGCACAATCTGTCAGCACTTGGGACCAAGGTTGGATTCGTCTCTAAAACTGGCGGTGACGCGCTTGGGCGAATGGCGCTGGATCGGCTGGCAGCGGCAGGAGTGGATGTAGGACACGTGAGTCAGGGAACCGGGGGCACGCCTACCGGGCTCACGGTTATTTTGCCGCAGGTGCAGCATCGTTACATCCTGACCTTTCCTGGAACGATGTTTGAAATGGAGTATTCCGACATCGATATGGAATATTTGCGCTCGGCGCGGCATCTGCACGTTTCATCGTACTTTCTGCATCGGGCATTGCGGCCTAGAATTGTGGATCTGTTTCGCGAGGCGAAATACGCGGGACTTTCAACCTCTCTCGACACGAATGATGATCCGGAAAACAAGTGGGACCAGGACCTTTTGGAAGTCCTGAAATACGTGGACGTTTTTATGCCCAATGACCGCGAGATTAAGAAAATCGTACGCACCGACGATCTTTCGAAAGCGCTCAACGTGCTGGCGGAGCTGGCCAAGGTAGTTGTGGTTAAGCGCGGATCGGCGGCAGCGATCTGCCGGTCGGGCAGCGAGCAGTGCAGCCTGATGCCTCCGCGGGTCAAACCGGTGGACGATGTGGGCGCAGGCGACAGTTTCGACGCGGGATTCATCCACCAGTTTTTGGCAGGCGCCACACTTGAGAACTGTCTGACCTTTGCAAATCTCGCCGGAGCGTACTCGACGACGGCGAACGGCGGTACGGAGGCCTTCCGCGATCGGAGTGCGTTCGACAGCTTTGTAAATGAACATGGGAAACGGGTTGGCCCGGAATCGCCTTCGCTGAAAAGCGGAGCAATCGAGAAAATGGGCAATTGAGTTCGGCACACAGTCTGGGAACCAGCTATACTCCATGCGCCATGAATGCACGAGCGAACCCACGCTCTCATTTTTCAGTGCTGTTTTGCGCCATCGCATCCGTACTCCTCTGTGCTCCCCTTTTCGCGCAAGACCGAACCGCCGCGCCTACTCGCGCCGGAATCGAGAACGCGCAGCTTGCTGTTGACACGAATCAGCAAGGTGACACCTACACTATCCGGTCCAGGGAGAACCCACGCGTTGCGATCACGGCCCGGGTGGCAGCCCGGGTTAACCATCGGTGGCTGTCTTCCAGCAGCTACCCCCGTCACGACGTACGAGAATCTTCCTTTGCTGACGATTTAGGCGAGGGATCGCAGCTTACCGTAACGCACAGCGGAAGGTCCGGCGAGCCGGATTTGGTCTGCCTCATCCGGCTTCGCTCACAACCTGCATTCGCGGAGATCGAAGTGCAGGTTCGGAACACTACCGCGGCGCAAGCCACCGTGCAGAGCATCCGCGTCCTCGAAGCCGCGGACCCGTTTGTCGACCTCGACGGCCCGCCCTCCTCCGATCGCATACTCTCCGACAGCTTCAGCGAAGACCGGCCAAACATGGAGATTCGCGATCTCGCGCGAGCCACCGGCGGTCTGCATCTGGCGGTGGGCAGCCAGCTGATCTACAACCGGCAAAGCCGCCAGAGCTGGTTCCTCGGAGCTCTGACCTCGGAGCGATGGCTCACCGTGTTGCGTCTCCATGTGGATGAAAAGCAGGGGAAGATCACGGCCTACGAAGTGGATTCCACCGGGACCACCGAGCTCGCCAAACAGAATTCGATCAAGAACTCGCCGAAGGAAGACCAGATCGAGCTCAGCCAGCCCCTGGAGCCGGGCCAGAGTCTCGCTTCTGAGCGGGTCATGGCAAGTTTGTCGTCGGACTATCACGCCCAACTGGAATCCTACGGGGAAGTCATCCGCACTCTTCATCACGCGAGAGTCGGCGCACCGACGCCCATCGGCTGGTGGAGTTGGACGGCGTACTACTTCGGCATAACCGAAGGCACCGCTCTCACCAACGCGGAGTTCCTCGCCGCACACCTCAGAGATTCCGGCTACAACTTCTTTCACATCGACGAAGGCTATCAATACGCACGTGGCGACTATACTTCGCCAGTCGCCTACAAATTCCCCCACGGCGTGAAGAAGCTGGAAGACCAGGTGCGTGGACTTGGATTGACCCCGGGAATCTGGACTGCGCCATTCGAGGTCGCCAATCGTTCGTCCGTGTACGCCAACCACAAAGATTGGCTGGTGCACAACGCCAAAGGACAGCCGATCCACGCCGGCTTCGTTACCGAGTCTCCCGACACCGAAAAGGATCTGGATCCGCTTTACGTGCTTGACACCACAAATCCCGGGGCACAGCAGTACTTGCGCGACACTTACAGGACGCTGACCAGGGATTGGGGGCTTCGCTACATCAAGCTGGATTTCATGGACGACACCGCCATTGAGGGTTACTACTACCGTCCCAACACCACGGCGCTCGAGGCGCAACGCATTGGACTGCAGATCATTCGCGAAGCGGTCGGAGACGGCGTGCTCCTGGACAAGGACGGCAGTCCAATGCTGAATCCGGTAGGCATCGTCGACGTCGGCCGCGTCTCGTGCGACACCGGGCATTCGTTCGAAGCCAGCCGCAACACGGCTCCCGGCATCGCCGCCCGCTATTACATGAACCGGAACTTCTTCATCAGCGATCCCGACGCTTTTACGGTTTCCCAGCAGATCGTTGCCGAAAGCCAGAATCACGGAGCACAACAGCCGCTGACGCTCGAGGAGGCAAGGGTTTCGATTGCGCTGTCGGCGGTCTCCGGCGGAATGTATGAGATTGGCGACGATCTGCCCACTCTGCTTCCGGACGCCGACCGGATGGCCCTGGCTAAAAATCGCGATCTCCTCAATATGGCCCGGTATGCACACGCCGCGACTCCTCTGGACCTGATGAGCTACGCGCCCGAGGACGAAATGCCCAGCATCTTCCTGCTGCGGGAGAGCAAGCGGCAGTCGATCCTGGCAATATTCAACTGGACGGAGAAAGAACGAAAACACGAGTTCTCGCTTTCCGATCTCGGGGTGGGGGCCGGGCACAACCAGGCGCTCGACGTTTTCGCCCCGGGCGCGCCCCTCGCCGAAAACGCCAATTCCCTTTCGCTGAGCCTGGCACCGCATTCCGTGCGAATGGTAAAAATCCTCGATACTTCGATCCCCGCCGCGGCTCCGCTGGTAAAGGTGGATATCCCGGAGAAGATCGAGGCTGGCAAGCCGGTGCGATTCTCGGCTCAGGGCTCCTCAGACCACCCGCCCGCACTCGCCTATCACTGGGATTTCGGGGATGGAACCAGCGCCGAAGGAACCTCCGTCACGCACGCGTACACGCACGCCGCCAGCTACACGGCGCACCTGATGGTGGAAGGGATCGAGGGCGTGCCCTTTGAAAAGGATTTCTCGGTGGCGGTTGCGGGAGCCGTCGACACCATTTTTCGTCCCGAGCTTTATCAGCGCTACCAGGAAAAGCCATGAGTCTGTCGAGCCGGGATCGTCGCCGTCGATTTCGACGGAAATAAGCGCTGAGGCGATTGGAATCGAATCCGTTAGGCCAGGGTCAGAACTCGAACCTGACCCCAAACTGTAGCCGGCGAGGCGTGTATCCCACGGCCGTGGAACTAATGATACCGAACGTCTGATCGCCGGGATTAAACGCGGTGTTAGGCGGCGCAAAGCGCGGATGATTGGCACCGTTGAAGATGTCGGCCCGCACTTGCAGCTTCATGGATTCCCTCGGCGTGAACTCCTTGTACAAGCTCATGTCTACATTGTGAATGCCATTGGTGCGCAAGCCTGAAAAATAGCGCGGAGCATTGCCCGGCACCTGGTCACCCGGGTCCGCGAAACAGTTGACATTCAGAATGGGGATTTGATTGATCGCGGCTTGATCATTACTGATTCCCGTTCCCCCAGCGCAGAGGACATTGGGACGCTGATTGCCATCCATCAACCGACCCCCGTTGGCGACGGGAATCGACAGCGGTTGGCCGGACTGCTCCGTGATCAGCGAAGAGATGTTCCAGCCGCCCACGACTCCGTCGAGAAAACGATTCATATCGCCGCCAATCCACTTTTCACGCCCGATGGGCAGCTCGACGACGATCGCGGCCGCCAGCCGCTGCGGCGCGTCATTGGCGCTAATGCTGTGTTCCGCTTTCAGATTGTCAAGTTGCTGCGGGTTTCCGTTGTTGAGTGTCCCTACAAATGAGTTAGCGCCCACCGAGGAGTCATCGGTCAGTTTGGAAAGGGTGTAGCTTCCTTCAAAGCTAACGTAGTGCGACGTGCGCTTCTGGAAGCGAATCTGCATCGAGTTGTACCAGGAGCTGGCTTCGAGCGCCGGCAGTCCCTCAAAATCCCCGTCGAACTGAGGGAACGGCCGGAGTAGGTTCACCAGCGGGAGCAGGGGTTGGTTATAACGGGAATCCGGCTCGTTGAAAATTGCCGTGCCGGCGGTGGGGCATCCGGTCCCGCCGAATAAAGAGCAGAATGGGTTGGCCACCAGGTTCGCCAGATAGTTGCTGACACAGCCGTTCACATCACAGTCGGCCGCCCCGTTGGGGTCTGAAGCATGCTGCTGGGCGGAAATCTGCGCCAGGAGGCTCGATGAGATGAAATCCCGGTTACGTGTGCTGGGAGACCCGCCCCAGGGCAGGTGTGTACTGCGATTCGCGGAGTAATCGACTCCGATGACGATTTGACTGGGCAGCAGCCGCTGGATTCCAAGATTCCACTGGTAGATGTCCGCATTTTGCGCGGGGGTTGCGCCCAAGTCGTTCCCGTTCGCGTAGCCCCACTCCGCCAAATCGCCATACTGCTTCCCCTGGGGACCTGTTAAGCCGCTGGGGAAGGGATTGGCCAGACTGGCAGATCGAGTCTGGAAATTATCCAAGGTGAAGAACATCGTCGCACTCTTGCGGAAAGCCGTTCCAGGATACTGAAAGTTCGTGGCCACACTCATGCCGTAGTAGACGCCGGCGCCGCCGCGGACAACCGTATTCGAATTCAGCTGATAGGCAAAGCCCAGCCGCGGCCCAAAGTTGTTCCGGTCCACTGGAACACTTCTCATACCAGACGTGGGGAACAGGGTAGTTCCGTTCAACGCTACAGTTCCCAACCCGGGCGTCAGGCCGCCGCTGCTCAAATCGATGGTCATCCCGCTGCTGCCGGTGAAATCGCTGAACTGAGTCCGGTTGTTGCGCTCGGTGTAAGGCGTACTCCATTCATACCGCAAGCCCAGGCTGAGCGTGAGCTTCGAGTTCACTTTCCAATCGTCCTGAAAGTAGAAGCCGGTTTCCTTCGATTTGTTGGCCACAGCCGGGTAGATGTTGATCACGCTGCTGTTATCGGGATATCCAAACAGCAGGCTGGCAAAAGGATTGCCTTGCAAACCACCACCCGCGTTAGTGTTCGGCACCTGCGAAGTAACGTCGTCGGTAAAGTTGAATAGCCCCGTCGGGTTCGGAGGCTGGAAGAAGTTGTTGAAGAAGATCCGTTGTTCGCCTCCCATCTTCATCAAATGGGACCCTTTGGCGATGACCAACTGAGAGGAATAGCTGTAAAGGGTGTGGGCAAACGTCGTATTGATACAACACTGATCATAAAGGCTGCTCCACGGCGAATTGCCCGACATCTGAATCGTCGGCATGTGGTCGAGTCCGTTAGCTTCCAGCACGGTGGGCAATCCGGCGGTGGTTAGGCTGGGTATGCTCGTTGTTTCAGGTTGCGCGGCGCGGTCCACGGCAAAATGGCTAGTCCAAATCGTCTTTGGATTCAGGGTCCAGGTGTATTCCAGCGAGCCGTTCTGCACCGTGAGTGGACTACTTGCGATCCCGCCGTCGTCCCCGGTGGCGTCACTGCCGTCTCCAAGGCCTAATGGAGTCGTCATGTTGCTGTGCAGGCGGCTATACCGCCCGTTAACCTGGTGCTTGTCCGAGATCTGATGGTCGATCTTAATGTCGAACTGATAGTCCGGGGTGTGCGACAAAGCGGTCTGACGATAGTTGTTGAATTCCCCGGGCAGATTGGGTTGGGGGTACTGGTTGATGATGTTCTGTCCAATGGTGTCGATTTCATTCGGAGGGATTACGTTCAGAACCCCGTTGGATTGGACCTGATTCCTCATCGAGCAGTTAGGACTGCAGGCAATGGGGTCATAAATCGGATTCGCCGCCCCTGAGAAATCCCCGGCTCGCTCATTCGATGTCCCAAACATCCCGTTCGTCGGCACCGTAGCCACGATGTTAATCGGTTCGTTGTCCCGCACCTTCTCCAGGTCGAAAAAGAAGAAAGTCCGGTTTTTCCGAATCGGCCCGCCCACCGCGAAGCCGTACTGGTCGCGTTCATGGTTCGGCTTTGGACCAGGCTCCGGGTTGAAAAAGTCTCGCGCATCCGTTCCTGAGCGTTGTGCGAACCACCAACTGCTTCCGTGAAAGGCGTTGGTTCCACTTCTTAGCACCATGTTTACCACGGTTCCGCCGTTGTTGCCGAATTCCGCGGAAAAGCTGTTGTTCTGAACCTTGAACTCCTGAATGATCTCCACCGAGGGCTCGTAATAAACATTGCTGGTGGCGCCTTCACCCTGTTCCGGCGCGCTGATCAATGCCCCGTCAATCCGTACGTCCGCGGTCGCATTCCGTTGGCCATTGGAAACAAAGTTCGTTCCCGCTGGATAGTTGTCTTGGGTGCCCGATCCGGCTGCCTCCGTAACTCCTCCAGACAGAAATGCAAGCCCAAAGAAGTTGCGGTTCAGCAGCGGTAGGTCTTTCACGTACTCGTTGGTGATGTCTGTGCCCAGTGTCGCACTCTCCGTGTCCAGCAGGGGCGATGTAGTCGTTACCTCCATCGTTTCGTTGACGCGGGCTGGCCCCAAGCTGAAATTGAGCGTGGTTTCCTGGTCCACAGCAAGAACCACATTCGTCCTCTCGGACGTGCGGAAGCCTGGCGCTTCCACCTTCACGGCGTACGTGGACGGCCGCAGTCCTGTGAGAAAATATTCTCCTTTGTCGTCAGTGCGCGCATGAGTGGAGATGCCAGTACCGGTCTCAGTGATGGTTACAATGGCATTCGGCATGACTGCGCCGGCGGCATCAGAAACCATACCCCGGAGCTGCGCCCGGTAGCTGCCCTGTGCGGCTGCGAAAGTCGCAAAGCTTCCGCAGAGGTACGCTACGAAAATGCAGGAGAGAAGTCGTCCATTCGGTCTCATGAGAATCCTCCGTTTGCTTCGGGGAGAGCAACATCGTCTAGCTACGCGCTTTCTGCTAACTTCCCCAGTCTTCGAAAACGATGCATCCCATCTCAAATTCCTGAGTGCCACCGCGCTCCTCAGGAATGAATGTTGACACCCTGTACCACCCGGCTGATGGCGCCATTTGGACTCGGACAATCTGGCCACAGATTCCAGCGCAGCGAAAAAAACAAACCCAGCAATTGCCCGAACATTACGTCCATTGCCGGGCGGTAGTCATCGGCGATCACGCTGGGCACAGTAGGGGCCAGATAGCGCTCAGCGAATGAGTCCCGGTTCGCGACTTCGTCCCCGGCCACAACAATCCTGGACCTGACCAGCCGCTTTTTTCCGATCTCATCGAGCAAATCCCGCTCGTACTGCTGGACGCGCCGATCTCCCGAAAGAAAACAAACGAACAGCGTGTCTTGATCCAGGGCCGCCATGGGACCATGGCGAAGTCCCAAAACCGACTCAGACATCGTCAGGATCTTCCCGGCAGTCAGTTCCAGTAGCTTGAGCGCGCATTCCCTGGCCACGGCCCTCAGTGGTCCCGAGCCAACAAAGCAGGCTTTGGTGTACGCTTCCTTCGCTAACGCCGCCGCGCAATCTGCAGCGCGCGGCAGAAAATCCCTGCCTGCCTGGACCAGTTGCAACAGGACTTCTTCATATCTGGCGAGATCGTTGGCGTGCGCCAGACACTGACCGAAAATCACCATGTTCGAGAAGGAGCTGGTCATCGCCAATCCGCGATCATTCACGGCGTCATCTAAACAAATGCCTAGTATTCGCGGTTCGTCGGCGCTCTCGCGGATCATTCTTCCGTTCTCATTACACGAGATCACCACATGATGAATGTCCGGATGGTTCTTGCGAGCGCGTTCCAGTACCGCAACTCCTTCCGGACTATCCCCCGATCGCGAAAAGGAAATCCACAGGTATCTCATCGCGGGAGTCATCAAGTCGTCCATGTGCGTCAGGAGATCCGTGCTGGGGACAGCGATCACTTCGCAATGCCAACACTTGCGAAGAAGATAGGTAAGAGAGTGCCCAATATAGTCAGAGGTTCCGGCACCGATGAGGAAAACAGTCGGCCTGGACGCCGGACTTGCGCCAACTCCCGCAAGCGACAAGAATTCCGTGATCTGGCCCCGTTTTCTCCGAAAGAGTTCGAGGGTCGCCAGCCAGGTATCAGGCTGCTGGGCGATTTCCGCAGGGGTATGGGTTAACCCGCGAGTGGCTTTCTCGCGGTCCGGCAGACTTAATAATTCAGAAAGCGCATTCACCCGCAAGTCCCTCGTCCGTTCGATACCAACCGGCACTGCATTGCTTCGGGCCACGCATTCACGGCTCATACCAAAACACTGCGCCCTTCTCAATCGCGGGAAGCTTGTAACTGATACCGGCATCCCCGGCAGTTCCATTCAGCGGCTGTACATCTCCGAGAAACGGAAGAAAGAATCCGCGCCCGTTGGTTGCGCCAGACACCGTGACTTGGACGCCAGTCTGTGGCGTCTGAATCGGATTTACCCCGCCTTGCAGTCCTGCGAAGTTCGCAAAAAAAACGTGGGGCTTCCCGTTAACCCGGGCGATCGATGTAGCGATCATGGGGGAAGCAACCACGCGAACCGGCGTCTCGGATTTCAGGTTCTCCAGAAATTCGTGTTCTTGATTGGGAGTCGATTCGGCTACGTCCTTTTGCAGTGCCGCGTAGTAGGCCTTTCCGGGACACTTACTGAACCGGACCACGTTTCCTGCAGCGCCAAGCTGAGTGGCATCTTCTCCTGTGATGACCAGCCTCTTACCGCTATCCACGTACGTACGAACCCACGCCTTTTCGCCCTCGCTCATGACTCGCACGTCAGGGAGAATCAATGTGTGCCCCTGGAACTCCGAAAGCGTGCGCGGCGTGACGACCTGAAACTCCAAGTGCTTCTGCATGAGAAGAATGAGAATCCCGCGGTAGGAAGAAATGAATTCGTTTGCGTAATAGTTTCGTGTCTCGGGAGAAAAGTAAACGCCAATGGGAGCGATCGCCGTCCGTGGCCGGTAGAAGGTGTCTTCATGAGCCTTGATCCAGGAAAAGATCCTCTTCCGGGTCGCAAGGTCGTTCGATCCTGCCATCGAATGTCCCGGCGCGTCCCAAAAATTTGATCCAGCCATGATTTCTGAGACTGCCAGATTCATCATCGCCTCACGGCGGTCCACTTTCTGGTCGCCATCCCACGAGTAATTCAATATCCAAGTCGCCTTGCCTTGCGCGAAGGCGCGAAACGAGTGCATTCCCACCTGGTAATTGAACCAATCCAGCGGGGTTCTGGACGATGCCATGTGGTCACCATTGCCGAATTCATATTCATGGGCAATGGCATCAACGGCCGGGTACAGACTGTAGACATCGGCCCCCACGCGAACTGCCTCTTCCTCAATGCCTGGGTAAATTTCAGGAATCGTCTTGATTGAGGGATTTACAGTCTTTGCGTTCTGGGCAATTTCTTGCATGAAATCGGTGATCGTTTGAATTCTGAACTCGATCCACTTTCGAAAATTGCGGTCCGAGAAGTCTCCCAGCTTGACGTCTTTCTTCGCATCAAGACCTGTTTCTCTCCGAAAGGCTGCTACCGTGTAGTCGTCGAAGCTGGCCCAGGTGTCTTCCCAGCCATCGAAGTGCGTCATCCAGTAGGGAATGTCCACGTAGATTCCATCGATCCCCGTGCCCGCAATCTGCTTCACCCGTGCCATATAGGTCTTGCGCCAAGCCGGTGCGTAAGGGCTGACCCACACATCCTCATCGCCTTTGGCGATCCAGAAAGCGGACCCGCCTCCAAAGACCGCGGGCTCTCCGTTGAGCTTCCGCTGGAGCCAGTCCGGATGGTCCTTGGCCAGCGTGTGCGGAGTCTTGTCGGCGTTTGCCGTGATGCATTCGGTTCCGGCGATGTAGACGAAGGCCTCATTGCCCGCTGCGTGTGCCTTCTCCGCAACTTCACGGATTGCCTTCAGCTTTTCTTCGGGATGGAGAAAGCTTTCATAGCGGCCGGGTATGTCATTATCGACTTCGATACCGAATACGCCATCTTCCTGCGCGCTTCGGACAATCCGGGCTGCATTGTCGCTCCGCAGCCCATACGCTCCGATGCGCACATAGTTGGTCCAATCCTGGTTCGTCCAATCCTGGTTCGTCCAATCCTGGTTCGTCCAATCCTGTCCCGCCGAACGGGGACTGGCCTCCTGGACCAGAGATAGCAGCAACAGGACAATTGTTGCGGAACCAGCGACGATCCTGGTAGCGCCTGGCGCTCGCAAACGGCGGTACCCAGCGGAACGCACGGGAGCAAATGGAAGCTGCGCCTGGTTTCGTATCATTGCGTTTAATAACTTTTACTTTCGCACAGGCTCGGCTGTCAAGTGTAAAATGCGGCTTGCCGAGCAAGAGGTCTGGCCCAAAGCGGAGGGCAGTCCCGGCGGGTTTCAGCAGGTCCACAATGTCACCAAGACACACGACTGGCCACATCAATCTGAAAGCAAGTGCCGAGTAGAATGTGCTGAACGAAGAACGACGCCGACACATCCTTGAGATCCTGAATCGGGACGGCCGCGTTTTGGTCGGTGACCTGGCAAAGCAATTCCGCACATCCCGGGTCACCATCCGAAAGGATCTGGATGTTCTTCAGGCCCACGGCCGCATTCACCGTAGTCACGGCGGCGCTCTGCCGGCCCGGGAGAGCGCACTGGTAGATCCGACTCTGCGGGAAAAAGAGAAGCTGCATCGCAGGGAAAAACTGCGGATTGCCGCAGCCGCCGCCCGCATGGTGCAAGAAGGTCAGGTGGTGATTCTTGATTCCGGGACCACAACAACGGCGATCGCACGGGCGCTGCGTAAATTTGAGAATCTCACAATCATTACCAACGCGGTAAATATCGCCGCCGAACTCTCCGGTTCCTCTCTCGAGGTCATTCTGACCGGCGGGACTCTAAGGAAGAACTCATTCTCACTGGTGGGGCCGCTTGCGGAAGAGACGCTGCGCCGCCTGAACGCAGACATTCTTTTTCTCGGGGTGGATGGTTTCGATGTGCAACATGGATTGACTACACCGAATCTGCTTGAAGCCAGAGTCAATCGGGCGATGATGGATGTGGCCAGGGTGGTGGTGGCGGTGTGCGATTCCAGCAAGTTCGGCCGCCGCACCTTATCTTCGATTGCACCGCCCTCGGGGGTGCAGCATTTAATCACGGACGGGGGCATTCCCAAGCCGGACCTGGGGGCCCTGAAGAAAGCGGGAATCCAGGTAACGCTGGTCTAATTCCGCCGCGCAGGCTACTTCCCTCGCGCAAGTGCTTCGCCACGGAATTGCCGGAAGATCCGCTCTGCATTCTTGTGGTAGATCTTTTCCAACACTGAATCCGGAAGTTCCATGCCGTAGATCTCCCAGCGGCCCTGCCCTGGGTATCCCCAGTAGTCGAAGTATTCGTCCCCGGTTTCCAGCCACCGGAAATGATTGCGGTACATGGCTTCGTCCATGCCGTTATCGGTGCCAAACATGATCCGGTCCTGATACTTAATGAAGAATTCGCGGGCGCGACGGGGCTGGCGACCCAGCTCGGCTTCCCGCGCCCCGAACTCGACCATCACATTGGGAAGTGTATCCAGCAGATGAGAGACATAGTCGAGATTCTCCGGCCAGTTCGCCATGTGGAGCGCAACAAACGTGGTGTGCGGATGCTTTGCGAACACGCGGTCGCGCGCCGCCAGAATCGATTCCTTCGGTAGGAACCGCGGCCCATAGAAACTCCAGTCTGGGTGCTCTGTCAGTTCTTCATACCGCTCATTGGTATTGTCCACAGGGTGAAAGAACGCTTCTGGATCGGTGACGTGAATGGAGACAGGAATGCCCAGTCTTCCGCATTCCTCCCAGATGGGATCAAGGCGTGGGTCATCGATCGCGATCAGCTTGCCCGATTTGTCGCGCACGCTTAGACCGAGGTCCTTTAACTGTTTCAGACCGCGGGCCCCTCGCGCCACTGCATCGTCGAGCTGTGCCACCATCTCCCGGCTGAAGTTTGGGTCGTCAATCTTGCTCCAGTCAATCTGGGTGAAGACCATGAAGCGTCCCGGATACGGCTTGACCATTTCATCGATCACCTGCTGCAGTCTGTCTCCCCACATCCCGGTCAGGATCACCACCGTCTTGACGTTGGTATTGTTCATGATCTCCACCACGCGCTCGGGTGGCATGTGATCGTCGATTCGCATGGCATCGTTCACGTGATTGTGAACATCGATCACGTAGTACTTGGCTCGATCCACGTTGTGGGCTGGCGCATGCAGCATCGGAACGGGGTGGAAGTCCTTCAGCAGCAGGGTTTTCTTCTCGTCGGCGCCGGCGACGGATTGGTAGCCGATTTGCCCTTGTGACAGTGACTGGTCTTGCTGTGGCGATGCCTGCTGCGCCGCGAGCAAAATCGAAATGGCCAAAAACAAGCAATATGACGTCGGTTTAATGGACATGGCGCCGGGGTCTCCGCTGCAGATTCTCTCGACAATCTCAAGAAAACGAAAGTCCGCGTAATTGTTCGCAATATACTTTATCGTCGTAGCTTTCAGCAAGCGGCACGCCGGAAGATCAGGACTTTTAGTCACGAAGGAATGACTTTCGAGTAGGAAGACTTCGTAAAGACTTGAGTGCACCGATATTATCGGTGGGATCGGATCCCTTCGATCCAGCGGCGGAACTGGGTCAGGACAGATTCTTTTCCCGCCATTGACCGGCAAACCAAGCCTTCACCCTTCTTTTCGTAGAGGCGCATCCAGTTAATGGGATCAGCGGGCTCGCCGCCGCTTACCTTCACTTCGATTCGCGATCAGCCGGACAGACGATCAGTAGCGCGGACTGCAGTTCGCTTACAAACCAGTCCCCGTTATAAACGGCCAGCGTTGAATTCGTTAGTTTTCGCACAAGCTACGCAAGAATCGTTTCAATGCGGGCGGTTTTTGTTGACAGAGCATCTCTTCCGTATAGAATGCGAGTTAATTTTGTGGAACTACCTCAGGGTAGTTCTACTCCGCGAGCCGCAACTGGCCTTTGAGCGCGTGAATGAGGTTCTGTGTCCAACCCGCCCGCTGACGTCCCGCGCCTGAGGCGCTCGCTCACGCTCTGGGACCTCATTCTGTACGGCATCATCGTGATTCAGCCGGTGGCCCCCATGTCGGTATTTGGGGTGCTCAGCGATCGCGGACACGGCCACGTGGTTACGACCATCCTGATCGCGATGGTGGCGATGCTGTTCACCGCCATCGGCTATGGCCGCATGGCGCGCGCCTATCCCAGCGCTGGCTCGGCCTTCACCTACGTCGGACAGGAAATCAATCCCGCGCTTGGTTATGTCACCGGCTGGAGCATGGTGATGGACTACATGCTCAATCCGATTATCTGCACTATCTGGTGCAGCCAGCAGGCGCACGTGTTTGCTCCCGGCGTGCCGTACTGGGCATGGGCTGTCTTCTTTGCGCTGGTGTTTACACTGCTGAACATTCAGGGAGTAAAGACTTCGGCGCGCGTGAACTCGGCGCTGGCGGCGGCAATGGGAGTGGTGATCGCCATTTTCTTTGTGGTCACGGCGCGCTACGTTTTCGGGCATCCGCACGACGGCGCGGGCTTCTACACACGCCCTTTCTACGACCCGAGCCTGTGGAACACGAAGGCTGTGCTGGGAGGAACCTCGATCGCCGTGCTCACCTACATCGGCTTCGACGGCATCTCCACGCTGTCGGAAGAAGCAGAGAATCCCCGCCGCAATATTCTGCTGGCAACGGTGTTGACCTGCGTCGTAATCGGCCTTCTGTCAGCGCTTGAGGTTTACGCCGCGCAGTTGATCTGGCCCGCATCGCAGCCCTTTCCAGACGTCGACACCGCCTTCGTTCACGTTGCAGGCCGCGCCTGGAAGCCGATGTTTGGCATTATCGGATTGACCCTGCTGGTCGCCAACTTCGGTTCCGGCATGGGCGCGCAGATCGGCGCTGCCCGACTGCTTTTTGGGATGGGGCGAAGCAACGCGCTTCCGAAGTCATTTTTCGGAGTGGTGGACGCGAAGCATCGCGTACCACGGAATAACGTGCTGTTTGTGGGCGCAATCGCGCTGCTTGGCGCGTTCGTGATGAGTTACGGTCTGGGCGCTGAGATGCTCAATTTCGGCGCGCTCATCGCTTTCATGGGAGTGAACGCTGCCGCGTTCATGCGCTATGTGGTGCGCGAACAGAAAAGGACGGTGTCGTTTATCGTGCCACCCGTCTTCGGCTTTCTAATCTGCCTTTTGCTCTGGCTGAGCCTCAGTACTCCCGCCAAGATCGCCGGCACCATATGGATGGCAGCGGGCATCGCTTTCGGCGCCTGGAAGACGCGCGGCTTCCGCGGAGACCTGGTCAACTTCGATCTGCCCCCGGACGACGCTTAAGAGATATCGTAATTTCTCTAATTCGGGGATGATCACAACGAATCGCTATTTCAAGAAAAATCCCAACTGCTCGGGAGCGGGCAGGTTCTCAGTACTCGCGTACTGGCGTTCGGCTTGTTGCACAGCAACGATTTTCGCCTGCACCTCCAGCGCCAGATTGTCGTAGCGAAGCAGAACATTGTCCAGCCAGTAAGGATTGTTCTCGCGCGCCCAGGCTTCCGCATACATCTTGCGCATCTGCGTGATCGAATCGCGCAGCGTTTCCAATCGCCCGTTGATGTCAATCATTTCGTCCATGTCGTCTTGCACACGAATCTTGTCAGCCTGATTCCGATAAGCGTCCCAGTAAAAGCGGCTGATCTCGGATGTGAACTGGATCTTCAAGCCCAGAGTGTCCAGATGCCAGGCGGCAAGGAGCATGTCGTCGATCGTTCCGGGATGGAGGTGTGCCTTAGCTCGATTGAGCATGAGCGATTCCGCGGCACGTTCAGCGCCGATGCGCAGATCGTGGGTAACAGGCAGCGCCTTGACGGCCATGTTGGCGCCGACCTCGCTGAAGGGATCGGACCAGAAGAGCTCGTGGCTCGCGTTATCCAGTTTCACTCCGGCGAGAAGCGTGTGAGAGCGATCGAGATTTTCCATCACCTCAGCAAAAGTTCTATCGTCATCATTATTGCGGTAGAAGGCCCAGTCATAGCTGTTCTTGAAATCATCGATGCTGGACTCGCCGGGCTGCCAACTGGCGGCTGCGCCAAAGATCAAGGCGGGCCAGGTCATGTCGAGGAGGGATTCTCCGTCGTCGTTCCAAGTGCTGTTGAGGACACCGATTGCCTGATGCTTCTGGCCGTCGCGAACAAAGTTCCGGATGTTCACGAAAGCGCTTTCGAAGTCAGGCCAGATCACGCCCCAGTTACCTGCACCAGGCGCGACGACCACGCGCAGCCCGGCATTCGTGTATGGGGTAATAATGTTCTCGTAGCTGGTCTTGGGAACGTAGTCCCAGGGAACGGCGATCAGATCTCTCGGAAACATCGTCAGGAGCTCGGGATACTTGACCGCGATGTCGCCCCAGAACATGAGTTGCTTGTGATAAGGCTGCATGATCTCAAAGACTTTCTGGAGGTGTTCGAGATAAACGCGGCCGAGGCCTTCCCGGGCGGCCAGAGCTTCCGTCTGGCCGAGGCCAAGTTCGACAGTTTCGTCGGCTCCGATGTGGAAAAACGGGCCGGGGAACAAGGGAGCGACCTCGCCGTAAATCTGACGAATGAAATCATAGGTTTTAGGATTGGTCGGCGTAAGCACGTGTCCGTGGGGCGTTTCGGCGAGGTCGGAATAGATTTCGTATTTCAGAAACTGATGAAGATGTCCGAAGGCCTGCTGCTCGGGCAGGAGGGTGATGTAGTACGTGCTGGCGTATTCAACAAGTTCCTTGATCTCACCGGGAGTTAATGCCGCTTGTCCAGGCGGAACAAGCGGCTGGGTCTGGAAATCGAAGACGTGCTCGATGTTGAACCCGACGAGGTTGATCTTGTACTCCGCCAACGTGCGTATCTGCATCTTCAGGTAATCGAGCGTGGGGATGGGACCACGGCTGATGTCGTCACTCACGCCCCGCCATTCCATGCTCGGCCAGTCGCGGATCCCCAGAGCAGGAACCGCAAGCATCTTTCCTCCGGGGCCTTCCGTGCGCAGCAACTGGCGAAGCGTCTGCACGCCATAGAACAGGCCCTGCGCGGTGCGCCCCGCCACGCGCACACCGGAATCGGTCGCGCGAATCACATAACCCTGTTTTTTAAGATCAGGTTTGTCAGGTTCGTCTTGGGCTTTCACTCCCTCCGATTCGAGAGAGGATTGCAATCCGCGGTCAGTCAAGCGGTCAAGCGAGATGTGTCCCGTCGTTGTCTGCGCGGCGATGGTTGTTTTGATCGAGAGCGTCTTGATCGACAGGTGCATGCCGGTGCGGTCCTGAATCTCCCGTTGCAGCGTCTCAGCCGCAGTAAGGTCTTCAGAATTGCCGATGAGGATGGTGGTCGATGGTTCGATCACAAACCTGCCTTTGGCTAAATGAGCCTCCTTCGGCGCCGGCAGAACTTTGAGCGCACGGACAGCGTCGTTGACCTGAGCGTGAGAAGCGAGCGGCAAAAAGGCGAGGCAGGCGAGAGATATCCATCGTGTGATTTTCATTGCCTAAGTGACAGCGAGAGTAGCAGGTCGAATCGGAAGGCGACAAGTTCCTGGAGCAGCGCCCTAGCATTCATCGGCTGCTGGTTTCAAACCAGGCTGTCGGCGAACGCTCCGATGCGCAGCTTAATCTGCGGCGGCAGACTGTCCCACTTGCGCGGAGGTGGAAGACAGCCAATTCCGCTTGACATGAATCGTGAAATGCACGAATATTCATTCGTTTTAATGAAACATTTTAATACGTCGGAATCCTGGCCATAACCCTGGAAGGTGGGACGCGACATGATCGGCGGGGTGGACATCGGCGGCACCAAGATTGCGGTGGGAGTGGTCGACCCGTCAGGCTGTGTTCTAGCGAGGGACGAGTGCGCTACGGATGCCCAGCGTGGCTTCGAGCACGCCATGCGGCAGGTGACGACGCTGCTTCATCAGTGCGCGGAACGGGCCAAGGTCAAACTGGACGGGATCGGGATCGGTTGCGCTGGCCCGCTCGACAGCGCGACGGGCACCTTGGGAAACGTGAACAATTTGCCGGGGTGGAAGGGCGGCAATCCGGTAGATTTTGTGTCGCGGGAGTTTGGGGTCGCGACAGCTTTGGAAAACGACGCGGATGCAGCCGCGCTTGGCGAACTGCGCTGGGGAACCGGAAGGCCAAAGATGCGCTTTCTCTACGTGACCGTGGGAACGGGCATTGGCGCGAGCGTAATTCTGAATGGCAAAGTGTACCGCGGCGTTGACGGGTGTCATCCCGAGATTGGGCACCATATCATCGATCCCTCTGGACCGCCTTGTACATGCGGCGTGCGCGGCTGCTGGGAAAGTCTGGCGGCCGGTCCAGCGATGACGGAGTGGCTCAGGAAACATTCGCCCGCAACTTGCGCGAACGGCAATCTCAGTGCCCGCGAAATCTGCGCGCGGGCGCAAGACTCTGAGGAATGGGCGCAACGCGCCGTGGAGCGCGAAGCATACTATTTGGGGCTCGGTCTGGCCAATCTCATCACCTTGTTTGCTCCAGAAGCCATAGTGCTGGGTGGCAGTGTGATGAAAAGTGCACACCTGTTTCTGGATCGCATGCGGGAGGTGATGCGCCAGAATTGCAGGCTGGTTCCGGCCGACCGGGTAGAGATCACGTTGGCGTCTCTGGGAGCGGATGCCGGCTTGATCGGCGCTGCGCAGGTTTGGCACGATCGTTTCGAGCGGCACGGAGGTGAGGTTGGGCACGAATACGCATCCGATCATCGAGGGCCAGTATCTTCGTGACATTCTGGATCAGCCACGCGCGTTGGCGGCGACCTTGAGGCAACTGGAGGTTCCCAAGGAACTGGACTTCCTCGCCCGACATTTGCGGGAAGGTAAGACCAAGCGCCTCGTACTGACGGGAATGGGAGCGTCGTTTCATGCTCTCCATCCCCTGTTCTTGAGGCTGAACGGGTACGGTTACACCGCGGTTGCAGTCGAGACCTCGGAACTGGTCCATTCCTTGGGGCGCTGGTTCGAACCGGAGACGCTGATCGTTGCGGTTTCCCAGTCCGGACAAAGTGCGGAGGTGGTGCGCCTGATCGAAGAAAACCGGGGCCGGGCAGCCATCGTGGGCGTAACCAATGCCGCCGATAGTCCGCTGGCGTTGCGAGCCAACGCTTTAATCCTCACTATGGCCGGGAAGGAATTTTCCGTCTCCTGCAAGACCTATGTGACGTCTTTAATGGCGCTGCACCTGTTTGGGGGATTCCTGTGCGGGTGCGATGCGAGCCAGACGCTGGAGGAACTGGCNNGAGTCCGCGGTTGCTTCGTACCTGCGCAACTGGAGGGACCACGTTTCCGAGATGACGGCCGAACTGGGGCGAGTCCGCCACTTATTTTTGCTGGGACGCGGGGCGTCTTTGGCGGCAAGCGGGGAGGGCGCGCTGATCGTGAAGGAATCGGTGCGGCTGCACGCGGAAGGCATGAGTGGCGCAGCTTTTCGCCACGGCCCGCTGGAGATGGTCAACCGTGAAACCTTCGCGGTGGTTTTTGCGGGAGAGGAAACTACGAGAACGCTGCAGGCCAGGCTTCTGGATGACATTCGTCAGGCTGGAGGTGGAACCGGCTGGATTGCCGAAGACGCCAGTTTGGGAGCGTGGAATCTGCCCAAAACGCCGCCGGCGCAGCGCCCCATGCTTGAAATTCTCCCCGTGCAGATGATGACGCTGGCGCTGGCGGCCGAAGCCGGCATTGAGGCGGGACAGTTTGCTCGTATTCCGAAGATCACCACGGTAGAGTAAGTCTCAGCGCGTAATTGACAAATCGACAAGCAACAGCTGCCGGCGCCTCCAGAAGCTTTGCGGTCGGCCTTTCGTGTTGTTTGGTCTTGACATCAGATGGATTTATACATCAACATTCATACGTTTTAATAAACGTTAGGTTTTTCCCGCGATGGAGAGTAATCCTTTGCCGAACTTTCAAACACCTGCTCCATCGGTCTCCCTTCCGCACATTTTTCGGACCGCGTTCCGATTTCGGCCGTTTGCTGTGGCTGCCCTGTTTCTTACGCTACGGTGCATGGCGGCCAGTGCTCCAGCCGGCGATGAATCCACGAAAATCCTGCTCCGCGAAAATTGGCAGATTCAATCGTCTTGCGTGGTGAAGGCCGGCGGCGCGGAGATCTCCATGCCGGGCTTTCGGGAAGACGGTTGGCACAAAACCAGCGTGCCGACCACGGTTGTTGCGGCACTGGTCGCAGATGGTACATATCCTGATCCTTATTTCGGAATGAACCTAAAATCATTTCCCGGGATGGACTATTCCTCCAAGTCTTTCTTTGCGAATCAGCCCATGCCGGCAGACAGTCCGTTTCGTTGCGCGTGGTGGTTCCGGACTGAGTTCCTGGGGTCTGCGCAAGCTAGCATGCCGACGACCTGGCTGCATTTTGATGGGATCAACTACCGCGCGAACCTCTGGTTAAACGGCAAGAAGATTGGCGACGCTCAGGACATTGCCGGCATGATGCGGGTGTTCGAGTTTGATGTCAGCAAGCATCTCGCAGCCGGGGAACCCAACGCTTTGGCTGTGGAAGTCTTTGCGCCCGATAACACCGATTTAGCGATGACCTGGGTTGATTGGAACCCAACTCCGCCTGACAAAGACATGGGGTTATGGAAAGACGTCTACCTGACGACGGGTGGCACCGTTGCTTTGCGCCATCCCTTTGTGGCCTCCAAGCTGGAACCGGACTACCAGGCCGCGTCTCTTACCATCACCGCAGATCTGCACAATTCCGCTGCCCATCCGAACACGAGTATCGTCCACGCCGAGGTTGCGGGGATTCAAGTCAGCCAGAAAGTTGAACTGGCTGCTTCGGAATCCAAAACCGTCGTCTTCGCGTCCGATCGGTACCCTCAACTGCGGATTGCTCATCCCCGGTTGTGGTGGCCGTATCAGATGGGCAAACCCGAAATGTACACGGCGCGGCTGCAAGTGGAAGTGGGCGGACAAGTCTCAGATTCGGCGAGCGTCCAGTTTGGCATCCGTGAAGTGACTTCGCAGCTGACCGAAAAGGGCTACCGGTTGTTCAAGATCAATGGCCGAAACCTGCTCATCCGAGGGGCAGCATGGGCGCCAGACATGCTGCTGCGCTGGTCGCCGGAGCGGGCCGCCGCCGCGATCGACTACGTGCGGGACATGAACCTGAACGCCATCCGCCTGGAAGGGAGAATGGAGCGGGATGAATTCTTCGACCTAGCCGATCGGCAGGGCGTCCTGATCATGCCGGGATGGACCTGCTGCGACTCCTGGGAGCGGTGGAAGAAATGGACGCCGGAAAACACCAGGATCGCAGCCGCTTCGCTTTCCGATCAGGCGGTGCGTCTGCGGAACCACCCGAGCGTGTTCGTCTGGCTTTACGGCAGCGATAATCCCCCGCCGGCCAAAGTCGAGACTCTGTACTTGCAAGTTTTGAAGGATGCGAGGTGGCCCAACCCCACCATCTCCTCAGCATCCGCCACGCGCACCAAACTAACCGGTGCTTCTGGGGTAAAGATGTCGGGCCCCTACGACTACGAGCCGCCAAATTACTGGCTCACCGACAAAAAAGCTGGCGGGGCATTCGGATTCAATACCGAAACCAGTCCGGGTCCGGTGATCCCAACCTTGCCGAGCCTGAAACGATTTATACCGGCCGATCACCTGTGGCCGGTTGGCGATTACTGGAATTACCACGCCGGCCTCGAACGCTTTACCAACATCGACAGGTTCGTGAATGGGATGGAACAGCGTTACGGCAAAGCCGCCAGCCTGGAAGACTTTCTTCGCAAGTCGCAAGCCATGAACTACGAAGCCCAGCGCGCCATGTTCGAGGCTTATGGCGGCAACAAGTACGAGTCCACCGGCGTGATTCAGTGGATGTTGAATAATGCCTGGCCTTCGGTCATTTGGAACCTGTACGATTACTACCTCGTCCCGTCCGGCGCCTACTTTGGATCGAAGAAGGCGTGCGAGCCGTTGCACGTTCAGTACTCCTACGACGACAATTCAGTTGCCGTGGTGAATGGTTACGGCTACGCTTTTCCGGGCAGCCGCGTTAAGGCGACGATCTATGACATCAACGCAAGAGAGAAAACCTTCCAGGATGTGACCCTCGACATTCCCGCCGACAGCAGCGTCAGGGCGTTCCAGTTACGACCGGTGCAAGACATTTCGCCAACCTACTTTTTGAAACTTACGCTAGAGGATGCGTCCGGCAAGCTGGTGAGCGAAAATTTTTACTGGCTCTCGACCCGGCCCGACAAGCTTAACTGGGCGAAAAAGCTGGATACGGTCTACACACCACAAAGCGCATACGCGGACCTGACCGGTTTGAACACCCTGCCGCCGGTAACACTTGCGGTTCGCAGTTCGATGTCGCCAGAGGGGAAAGAAACAGTGGTTCATGCTTTTGTCGAAAACCCAAGTTCCAGCCTGGCCTTTATGGTGCATCTGCGAGTGGCTCGAACCAACGGCGCGGAGGATGTGGCGCCGATCTTCTGGGATGACAACTACTTTCCCCTGCTGCCGGGAGAAAAGCGCCAGCTCAGTGCACGCTTCGAGTCTGCCAAAGACAACGGCGGCAGTCTTATGCTGGCCGTCGATGGGTGGAATGTTGTAGCAGCCAGCAATCCACTCACGTCCAAGGACGGAGACTGACACTCCGGAGAGGGCGCAACGGGAACGCGAGAGCTGGGCAAGTATGATGTGGACGCTTGGATTTCGGCTGTTCAGAAGGCGATTCGAGCCGTAAAGACCCACCACGAAAGCCTGCGGTTGCAGAACGAGTTTTTCGAGAAAGCAACGCAGCCGCTGGACACTTCGTACTAAACTTCGCGCTAAACTTCGCACTAAACTTCGCACTACGAGGTTCAGTATGGTGACGATTCGCGATGTGGCGAAAGCGAGTGGGTTCTCTGCCACTACGGTCTCCATTGTGCTCAACAACGCTCCTCTGGCTCGCTACATCCCCGCCGCAACCAAGAAACGGATTGAAAGCGCCGCCAAGAGGCTGCGCTACCGGCCGAACCTGTTTGCCCGTTCGCTGCGCAGCCGGCGCAGCCACACAGTAGGGGTCATGGTGTTCGACATGACGGATCCTTTCTGCACTCTGGTGCTGCGCGGCATTGAGAACTCGCTCTATCAGGCGTCGTATCTTCCCATCCTGACCGACGTTCAGAACGAGCGCGCCCGGTTCGAGCGCTATCTGGAAATGCTGCTGGACCGGCGGGTGGAAGCTCTCATTGTGCTGGCCAACTGGCTGTTCGTGAACATCGAGGTCCTCGGCGACCTGGAAAAGAGCAACATTCCCACGGTGATGATTGGGCGGGAACTGAAGAACCCTTCGATCAGCTCGGTCATCGTCGATAACGAACTGGGAGCTTACACTGCGGCGGAACACCTGTACTCCCTGGGCCACCGCAAAATTGCCTTCATTCGGGGCCCCAAGGCTTTGGCCGATAGTGCTCCCCGCTGGAAAGGAGTCCGTTCCTTCGCCAAAAGCCGCAGCCTGGATTTGGATCCACGGCTGATTGCGGACTTGCCCGAATCGCGCGACCCGATTTCCAGCTTCGAGGCCGGCTACAAACTGACCGAGGACATGCTTAAGACGACGCGTCCCTTCAGCGCGCTAATGGCGTTCGACGATATGACGGCGTTTGGGGCGATCCGCGCCTTGACCAAGGCCGGACTACGGGTGCCGGAACAGTGCTCGGTGATCGGGTTTGACGACGTTGCGGCATCGAGCCTCTGCACTCCACCTCTCACGACGGTCCGTCAGCCCATGGAGGCAATGGGGGCGATGGCGGCCAGCATTGTCCTGGAGGGAATCAACGCCATGCTGGAAAAACGCGACCTGCCGGCAGTACACCGCAAGCTGGCCCCGGAGCTGGCCGCGCGGGATTCCACCCGCAGTCCGGTGTAAGGCCGTATAGCAACTTACCCGGTAGCAAATGGATCAGAATGTGAATCTCGACCCAAACTGGAATTGACGCGGTGTGTTGGAGGTTGTCGTGATCTGGCCAAACTCGTTGCCACTCGAGCCGGTCGTCCACCCGCTATTTGCTGTAGGCACATTCGGCGCCGAAAACTGCGCCCTATTGGCGACGTTATAGGAAGATATATCAAAGCGGAGATCCCGCTTTTCACCCAGTTTGAAACGCTTGGAAAGTGTGAGATCCAGATTGTTGGCTCCCATAGTGCGGAGGTGATCAAGATACGCGGGCGCATTTCCCGGAATAAATAGGTTAGCCAAGCCGCCGTTCTCGGTTCCAGGCACTGCGAAGCAGTTGGGCAAGAACCAGACCGCGGCCGTACGTGGCGCGCCTTTGCTGGGATCGCAGGTCATATCGGCTCGCTGATTCAGGTATTGATTTCCCCCAACATACGGCGAAGCGATGGGAACCCCGTCGCTCCAGTAGAAAATCCCGTCGGCCGTCCAGCCGCCCAGGATGGCATTCGATACGCCGTTCAGATTCAGCGCCCTGCCCTTGCCCACGGGCAGGTCGTAAGATGCCTGCCACGTGAATTGATATTTCACGTCCTGCGGACTGACGGAATGCTCGTATCCCAAGTTCCTCCAGTCCTGAGCCGACCCGTTATGAAAACCGACAAAGCTCAGAGGAGGATTGCCGTCGTCCGTTATCAGCTTGGCCCACGTAAATGAGGCCAGCGTGGTGAAGTGATTGGTCAGGCGCTTCTGCACCTTCGTCTGCAGGGAGCTGTACTCGGAATCTCCGCCGGCATAGCCATTCGCTATGACACCGTTGGTTTGGCCGGTTACGCTGATGGCGCTGGTGTTGAATTGCGGGTAAGGCTCCGCCGCCAGAAATTGCGAAACGCTGGCGCCGGCAGTGCCGAGCTGATTGATCTGGCTCAGGGTGAGCTGGTTCAGATCGACATTGCCGAACGGAAGGAAGAGTCCCCTGCTGCCCACATAGCCGGCGCTGAGAACAATCTGGTGTGGCAATTCGTACTCCAGGCCGAAGTTGAAGTTATAGGTCACCGTCGTACGCTGCGAGTGCAGCATCGTGGTCAGATTCGAGCCAAGGTTAGTCAGCAATCCGTTCGGCTGCAATTGGGATGGTGGAACAAGACCCGCTCCCACATCCACTGGGAACGGATTGCTCAGCGAATAGTCGCCTGTCACACTACTAACACTCCCCGCCACATTGACGCCGCACTGGTTGCTGCCGTTGAACACCGTATTGCCGTTAGAGTTAAGACAGGTGGAGTTCCAGTTATTGCTCGTGGAGTATCCATCGCTGTCCTCCAGGGACCCGCTGACCATATGTATGCTCGGTC
Source organism: Acidobacteriaceae bacterium (assembly GCA_003131585.1). Lineage (GTDB taxonomy): Bacteria > Acidobacteriota > Terriglobia > Terriglobales > Acidobacteriaceae > Sulfotelmatobacter. The sequence goes on along the minus strand of PKVW01000072.1, from coordinate 76,502 downwards.
CATAGTAGAAGCCGGCGCCGGCGCGAACGACCAGGTGCTTCTCTGGCTGCCATGCCAGGCCCAGGCGGGGAGCAAAGTTCGTCAGATTTGTCGTAAACGGAGAACGGTGGCTGCCGTTGACGAATACTTCGCCGCCGGTGAAAGACCCGCCGGGAAAGTTACCCACCGCAGGTGATGTACCCACGGCAGTCGGATCGAAGTATTCCAGGCGGTTATGGCGCTCCGTTTTACCGCCAAAGATGTCCCAGCGAAGCCCAGCAGTGATGGTGAGATTCTGGCTAAGATGGTAGGTGTCCTCGAGGAAGGCAGCATAGTACGGACTGGCGACCGCGGAGAAGAGATCTTGCGTAAAATTCACCGACTCGTTGCCCGGGAAACTCCCCATGCCCAGGAGGAACGAAGCGAAGTCGCTGCCCCCCACGCTTGTTCCCGAGATTGGTGAGGTTTGCTGGTCAGTCGCGGAGATATCGAAGTAGTACCAGCCGGCGGGTGCCGGCGGCTGGCCCACATTCAAGAACCTTTTCATATATTCCCCGCCGAAACTAAGTTCGTGCTTACCCACTACTTTGGTGAGGGTCGCGCTGGCGTCGTGGTTCTCGCTGGCATAAATGAAGGTATTGTAGTTCGCCGTGCCGCCGACGCCGCCTCCGACGTCGTTAAAAAACACGATGGGGAGGGTTTTGTACGCCTGGGCCGCGGCCAGTGACGCGGGAAATCCCAGCGTGGTGATGTCGAAGCCATTCTGCTGAGGGTCGCCCCCCTGATTTTCATAGTGGCGCGTAAAGGAGTAGCGCAGCTGCAAGACCGTAGTGGGATTTATCGTGTAGTCGTCCCCAATGATGAAGTTACGCCCGTTGGTGATGTTCTGGGCGTAGTTCGGATCCCAATCGTTGTTGAAGGCGTTGACCCCTGCGGTGGACAGCCGGTCAAAGGAGAAGCGGGCAAAAAGGCGCTGCTTTTCGCTCTTGTCGTAGTCCATGCGAATGTCGAATCTCTTCGCGGTTATGGGATCCAGGCCCGGACGTTGAAAGTTGTTGAGGTGTTCGTCCGTGGCTGAATCGCAAGTGGCGGGATTGGGATAGTTGCACTTGGGCAAGTGGGACAGAAACTGCACGGCGGTCGGATTGAGGGTGAGGCCGGGATAGTTGGTAATTATGTTGCCGGGAAACGGCTGCCGCGTTCCGTCGGGATTATCGGGAGCCAGCGGATTATAGATCGTGTAGTTGTCGGCTGAAAAATCGCCGTTCCGTTCCGCAGTGGTGGGAACAGTAAAGATGCTTGAATTATCGTACAGTGCCTCTTGCGTGGCTTCATAATCCGCAAAGAAGAAAAGCTTCTTGTGCAGGATGGGGCCGCCGATGGCGCCGCCTTCCTGGTAGCGATGAAAGGCAGGCGACTGGTTGGGCGTACCGGCCAATAACTGGCCTTGCTTGTTGAAATATTCGTTGGCAGCAAGGACATCCGGGCGGAGAACCACGAAGGCATCGCCATGGAACTGGTCGCCGCCGGATTTGCTGACCAGGCTGATCACGCCCGCGCCGCCACTCTGATAGGAGGCCGGAGTGTTCTGGGTTTCGACGCGGAACTCTTCCACGCCATCCTCGGGAATCTCCATTGCCGGCAGGATGGCGGCGAGGTTGTTTTCAGCAACGCCCAGCGGGCTGCCGTCGAGCATGTAATAGACAGATCCCTGGATGGCGCCGTTGATGGTGTATGACGAGACATCGATTCCCGGGCGTCCGCTCGAGATATTGACGATGGGCTGCGAAGTGGAGGAGTTGGCCGCTCCATTGGCCGGGGTCACGCCGGCGCTCAGTTGTACCAGATCGAAGACATTGCGGGTGAGCAACGGGACGCGATCGATGGTGGCTGAATCAATTAACTGGCCTACGGTGGAGTTGCTCGTATCCACCAGTGTGGGGGCTGTCGACACCGTAATTGTCTCGGTAAAGCTGCCCACGCGCAAAGCGATATTCGCGGTGATGGCTTGGTCCACAGTGACCAACACGTTATCCTGAGCGACGCTTTCAAAACCCTTTTGACTAGCCGTGACCACATAAAGGCCAGGGGACAGCGATACAAAGCTGTACAAGCCCGCCTCGCTGGTAATGGTGTGCAACGCGACTCCGGTTGCATGGTTGAGTGCGGTGATATTGGCGCCATTGACGATCGCCCCTGAAGGATCGGAGACCAAGCCGCTGATGCTGCCCCTGCCGGCTTGGGCAAGCGCTACAGAACCGGCGCAGAGAAAAAGAATACAAACAGAAAGAAAATTCCGAGCTGTCTTGACAATTGCAGTTCTGCTATCCATGAACAGCCTCCTAACCCAAAATCGCAACGCGATATTCAATAGCTCCGGTGTTGTCATGCAAAGTGCCGGCGATCGTGCCGGTATCACTGTGCCGGAAAACGGATGGCGGCGATGAGTACGAACACCGCAATTCCAAATAGCAAACGAATTCTCATAACTGGCCTCACGGATTTGGAACGAAACGAGAGCCAGAAGCGCGGGGCCGCCGGGTTATCCAGCCGATGTTACGATCCGAATTTTCTGCCGGGCACGATCTTCATCCCGAACGCTCTTCCCTCGCCGCCCGTCTCAAAAACCGTCAAATACCTTTATTAAAACGTATCAATACTGCCTCAGGTATTTCACTCTGTCAACAGAAAATGCACGGCGCCAGAAGCGGTTGCAACGGTTGCCATCCCCAAGTTCCAAACTGAGTTCTTACCGGAGATGTCATGCCGAAGCCCGCTACGCCAGGTGGTCTCACGGGATCAACGAGCGGCGGTAGGCCCCACCGTGGAAGTGTTCTTGCGGCGTTCTGTGGTGAACGTTGACGCGAACCCCGGAGCCAATGCTGCCGACTCAAACGCTCAAAACCATCAAGCTGGATCCCGTCGTTCTCATCAAACTCTACCTCGTGACGGGCGCGGAGGGATGAACTCTTTGGGACACTCCGGCGCGAGAATCGCCTCAGCGACACACTTCCCTTAATACAAGACGTTTATAGCTTCGTGGGCCGGATCGTAGATGAAATCATCTGATGTTGAAATGGCGCAAGCTCACTCTAAGGTCGTAGGGCTGGCACTGAGGAGTTCAGACTAACGGATTGCAGGGCGGATCGCGGATCGCAGGTCGCGCAAAAGTACTTGAAAGCATGGCGGAGAGGCAGGGATTCGAACCCTGGGTACAGGTGTTAGCCCGTACANNGGTTTAGCAAACCGCCGCATTCGGCCACTCTGCCACCTCTCCGAGGCCGGGTTTTCAATAGCTTAACACAGCTTTTCGGCTGGCCAGTCACGCTTAAAAGACAGACGAACGCCACGCCTCAGTTCACCCATCCTGACTTCGACCCGCCGTTCCCCTTGCGCGGATCGTCATCCGGCGGGATGTAATTCCCGTGCTCGTCGAAATGAACGTCGCGGTCGTGTTTGCGCATGTAGACTTCGAACTTTTTCGCCGCCTGCCGCCGCTTCCAACGGTAATATTCATTGCGCATGCTGAAGTAGCTTTCGGAAGCGGAAAGCATCAGACCTTTCCTGGGCAGGAACTTGAGATAGAGGTAACCAAACAGCAGTCCGCCAAGGTGCGCAAAGTTCGCCACACCGCCGGTTTCCTGGATGGCTCCCACCAGCGTCAAGAACACGATTCCCCACACGAAATACTTGGCCTTGATCCTGAACGGCAGCGGGAACATCATGATCTCGCTCTCGCCATACAGCACGCCGAACGCGACGAGCAGGCCGTAAATACCGCCCGACGCCCCAATCGTTGTCGTGACCGGAGAGAGCCCCGGCACATGCATGTAACTCACCGCCGCCGTGGTCAGGGCCGCGGCAGCCGTGCAGAAGAAGTAAAACTCCAGAAAGCGTTTTGATCCCCAGTCACTTTCCAACTGCGAACCGAACATCCACAGCGCCAGCGCGTTAAAAAGCAGGTGGAGCAGTTCGAAGTGCAGGAAGGAATATGTGATTAGCTGCCACACCATCCCGTGCACTACGAGCTTCGGGATCAGGCCAAGATAGACGCGAACCCAGTCATGAGCGAAAGGAGAGGCGATCTCCATCACGGCCATCAACAGATAGATTGCGGCATAGACCAGTATCAGCCGCTTCACCCAGCGTGTGAACGGTGGCAGGCTCAACGAGATCGTACTTCCGCGATTCATCGGCACGGGGTGGCCTCAACCGCCGCAAGGAACAGGACAATCTTGAGAAATATGGTATCAGGTTGTGGGCCGCCGCAACTCTACCGTTCCGGCGCCGGCACAACCGGCAAGCTGCGGTGTCCCTGCGCGTCCACTGCCCTCACCGCAAAGATGACATTATCCTTGGAAAGTTTCAGAGTAGTGCGCAGAACGCCGCCGACCTTTTGTGCGTGCTCCCATTCCGGGCTGGTCGTGGCTCGCCACAGAACCTCATACTCCGCTGCCCGCCCTCCCGGGGACGCTTCCCAGGTAAGCGTGGAGTCATTCTCCAAATCTTTGGTCAGCAAATGCACACTGGCCGGCGGCGCCGGCGCCGATGCCAGGGACGCCAGCGTCGCCGCATTCAGCCGCGCCACATAATCGAAGTCCACGAACTTCGGCAGGTCGCCATATTCAATGCCATTCTCGCTGCGTACGTTCTGATGCTGGTGGTGAAAGTCCTCGCGAAATTCGGTGAAGCGTACCGCGGTAAAGCCTTGCTGAAGGAATGAGAGATGGTCGCCACCGCGCAGGTACCGGTCCAGCCGGAACACCAGCATCGGCTTGACGCCCACGTCATAGGCGCGGCCCACATCGGCGATATAGCGCGCCAATTGCCGCGAGGCGGAGTCGTTCTCTCCGCCCAAGCCGCGAATCCGCCGGATCTCCTGCTCCGTGGCCGCGGCGGGCAAGCCCTCGGAAAATACGCGCACGACAGAGTGATCCTGCTCCGCGCTCTTGTCGCCGCC
>PKVW01000072.1:51070-71500 GCA_003131585.1 Acidobacteriaceae bacterium | reverse complement strand
CGCTGTTGCGCGAATCGTAGTGTCCCGTCACCAGCACGATGCGCTTCGCGCTTTCCGCATCCGTCCCCTTCAGTACCGCATAAACATTGGTAATGTCGGTGGGCTGGGGGATTCGGTCGGCGGCCGGTTCGGTGAAGCTGTCGGTCTTCACTTCCAGGCAGCCGCCGCAATCCTTCGCATAACGCTCGAATTCTGACTTAATCCACTCCCGCGCCGCGCCCACCCCGCGTCCAGCCGCGATCGCAGCCGGCTCCTGCCCCGAAATGGTCAGCCGCGTTCCAAAGCTCACCAGGGTCTCTATATTCGTCCGGATGCGCTCGGCCGAAACCTGTTGTAGCGCGGCCGAGATGCGGCCATCCGCCGCCATCGGCTCCGCCGTAGTAGAACCCGGCTTATTTTGCGCCCGCGCCGCCGCGCTGACGGCCAGCACCAGGGAGACAACAAGCCATGGCCTTTTCTTGAGAGGAAAAATCATCCAGCCTCCTGCGTAGGAAATGTCAAGAAAACGATTAGTCTAAGCCCGAAGCCCAGCCATGTCATCCTGAGGGCCACGTTTCTTGGCGGGCCGAAGGACCTATGGACTCGCTTGCAGCCCCGGGAACGCCGGGGGGTTGCTGACAGAATGGCAGAATCCGAACAACAGAAATGACGGTATAATCCTCGCATGGCTGATCATGTCATCCACATCTCGGAAGCGGAAGCCGCCAGCGACTTCGCTGAGTTGTTGGCGCGGGTGCGCGCGGGTGCGGAAGTCGTGATCGAGAATGGGAAACTGCCCGTGGCGGTGATGCGTGCGCCAGTGCCCGCTCGACGGTCCATCTCCGAGTGTATCGCCTTGCTGCCCGAAGACTCGACGGCGACCATCGACCCTGACTTCGCCAGGGATGTGAAGACTGCTGTGGAGAGTCATCGCGCGCCGCTTGAACCGCCCGCATGGGACTAATCCTCGATTCCAGTGTGCTGATCACAGCCGAACGTCAGGGGCAGAACGCACGGCAGATGCTGGCCGCCATATCCGGCAAAGTGGGCAATCTCGACATCGCCATCTCCGTGGTTACTCTTATCGAGTTGGCCCATGGCGCGGCCCGTGCCGGCACGTCGCAGCGAAAAGACCAGCGGCAGCGATTCATCCAGGAACTGCTCACCGCCCTTCCGATCCATCCGGTAACGGCGTCTCTTGCTCTTCGCGCCGGGCAGATCGACGGCGAGAACCAGGCGAAAGGCGTCCGCCTCCCACTCTCCGATCTATTGATTGGGGTGACGGCCTTGGAACTCGGCTACGGCGTAGCCACCGGCAATTTCCGCCACTTCCAGATGATCCCCGGCGTGTCGGTGGTCCGGCTCTAATAGCAGAATTCCGCCACCCTTGCATTGCCATTCGCAGGGGGAAATCGCACCTTTCTCCACCCGCCCCTTGACCTCCGGCGGGGGAAGAATCTAAATATTATCAGGGGTATCTAAATAGGTCATCGAACAATGGCGTCGAATGGGAGCGGAGGAATCATGGTTCTTTGTCCCGAATGCGAAACCAATCTGGATGTGGACGAGGAAGGAGTCGACGAGGGCGAGATCGTCTCCTGCCCCGAGTGTGGCACAGAGTTCGAGGTAGTGACTACCAGTCCGCTTGAGTTGAAGGCCGTCGAGGCGGGCTACGTGGAAGAGGACGAAGAAGGGGAAGGAGAAAGCGAAGACGGTGACGACTCGTAGAGCCCCCCGTGCTGTTCCGCCCGCGCGCCTTTTCTCTTTCTGCCTGCTGATTGGCTTCTTTTTTCCCGCTCTGAGCCCGCACGTCTTTCCCCCAGCCATCGCGGCTCCCGCGTCGAAGAAGCTCAAGCCGACCGATCACTATGCCCTCATTTTCGGGACAGTGTGGGGGCCGGACAATCACCCTGTCCGCGGCGTGAAGGTTCACGTCCGCCGCGTACCGGATAAAAAAACCAGGTGGGAAATCTATTCCGATCATGCCGGCGAATTCGCCCAGCGGGTTCCCGCCGGCAAGGCCGACTATGTGGTGGGTGCCGATCTCAAGGGCGTGAAAACGACAGATGGCCAGAAGCTGCATCTCGCGCAAGAGGTCGCCATCCACGTAGAGTATGATGAGCGCGTCGATATAGGTTTGCATCTGACCCGATAGAGGCAATAGATCAAGAGAGTTTCCGCAGAAAAAGAGGAATATAGGACACGCATGACGCCCCGACTGGCTCTCAAGAGCGCCTCCCTCATCGCCGGCGCGCTCCTTCTCGTAATGTCGCTGGCTGCCCATGCTGCCCCCGACAAGAAAGACAAGCCGCAAGGCCGGCTGCTGTTCGGCAAAGTGCTCGACCAGCAGGACAACCCCGTGGTCAACGCGATCGTCTACCTGACCAACACGCGCACCCACGCGGTGAAGACCTACATCGTCGGCCAGGATGGTACGTATCGTTTCCCTGGCCTGTCCACGGTGGACTATGAAGTCTATGCTCAGTACAGCGGCCAGAAGAGCGGTACCAAGTCCGTCAGCCAGTTCGACGACCGGTCACAGGTCTACATTGATCTCAAGATCGGCGCCCAATGAAGCTGCGGCACGGGAAAAGAGGCCGCTTGCCATACAACTTTTAGTGGCCGCCAGGGTTCAATTAGGTAAGGATGATCTTGTGTGGGAGGAGAACCTTGAAATTATTGCGCTTGCTTCACATTAACAATCGTTGTGCCTTGGCTGCGGGGACAGTGTTCGCGACCTTCCTCTTGATGGCTGCGGCGGCCGTGTCAGCCTGTGCTCAAGAGGGCGCCATGAGCCCTTACCAGGACGAAAAAGACGGGGTCGGCGCCGGCGGCAAGTGGATGGAGTTCCAGTCGGAAGACAAGATGACCGGCGCGAAAAAAGCCCGGTTCGAGTTGCTGTCGAACAATTATTTCAAGGAAGACCCGGACTCCAAACCGCGAGTCGAACTCGTATGCAGCAATGGCAAGTACGAGTACGCCGACTTCAATCCCGGCGAACGGCTGGGAAGGCCCGACTATCCGGGCTTCTGGGGCCAGCCGAAGATGGAGGTCATGGTGCGCATCGACGGAAGCCACGACCACAAGGGCTGGAACTGGGTGCGCGGGCACTTCCTCGCCATGGACAAGGGCACAGTTCGCGGCGCGATCGGGGCCGAGGTATTCAATGTGGAAGTCAGAACGAGGAGTGGGCGCCAGATCGCCGAGTTCTCGCCCGCGGGCCTGAATCTGGACGAGGTAAGGAAGTCCTGCGATCTGACTCCGCACAAGCCTTAACGGCGCCTGCGTTTCTTGCTGGCAACGCGACATGAAAAGTGAAGGGGCTGAGCCTNNCTTTTTGCATTCGGCTGACTCGCTGCTTCCGCGCTGAATTCTGTGACCATGGGCGCAGCCCAGTCAGCACTTGCGTGCCTGCCCCGTCTGCTGTTTCACTGGAATCATTCCGGCAGGCGAGGTCGAGTTGGCGAGGCCAAATTAAGATGGGCGGCAACGTGGTCACAGGAGCGGCGTTCCTGCTGTTCGGGGTGGGAGTGCTCGTCTACGTTGTGATCCTCTACAACGAACTGGTGCGCCTGCGCAACGACAACGACCGCGCATGGGCCAACATCGACGTGCTCCTCAAGCAGCGCCACGACGAGATTCCCAACCTGGTGGAGACAGTGAAGGGCTACATGCAGCACGAACAGCGGACGCTGCTGGCGGTGACGCAGGCGCGGGCAGCGTCGATGAACGCGGCCAGCATCGGGCAGAAAGCGCAGGCCGATTTGACGATGACGGTCGCGCTGCGCGGGCTGTTCGCGGTGGCGGAAAACTATCCGCAGCTTAAGGCGAACGAAAACTTTCTCAAGCTGCAGACGCGCATCAGCGAACTGGAAGAGCGCATTGCAGACCGGCGCGAGTTCTTCAACGACGACGTCAACACCTACAACACACGCATCGGCCAGATCCCCGAGGTGTTTGTGGCCAGCTTCATGAACCTGAGAGCGCGCGCGATGTTCCAAGTGTCCGAAGAGGACCGCAAGCTGGTGGAGGTAAAGTTCCAGGGCCAGGGCGCGGCCGGGGCGTAGGCGGCGGGTGTTCCGATCGGAACATGGTGCGGAATGTTCCCATGGGAACACTGGAGCGATTTACCGGAACGCTGTGGAAATCCCGGAAAACTCGGAAAACCCTCTTATAACTATAATTGATGGGCGGCAAGCGGCTGAGGTGAATGGGGTTAGGCTAAGCCCCAAAAGAGTGGCAGAAAAACCACAGAGAGAATAAAAAGCGGCGAAAAACGGCGGACGGGGCTGGCACTCGTTCCCGCTCAGTGCTAATTTGCTGCGTGAGATAGGCTGCTATTTCTTTTGCCGGGGACGCGAAGGTTTGGGCAGCTAGCGGACGCCGGCCCCGCCGCCTGCCTTCCCGGGTGCGGGTAGAAAGTAAGAAGGATAGGGCGTGCCAGGCGGGCGATCCGGTTCGGGTGTCCCGCGGTGGAGAAGGACCGGGGTCATGTACAAAGACTTCGCGCGGCTCGCGGAGCTGATCGCGAGCGGCACGCCGGCCGAAGCACTGCTCTAATCGGCCCTTTCTTCGCCGGACGCGTGCTGATATAACCCCTACCAGTCAACCCGGTCCCGTATGGCGACGCCAGTTTCGAAACCAAATCCGCATCGACGGCAGTATTGCGAACACATATATATTGTTCTTGCCGGTCTAGCCGTGCTCCGGTTGTGGATCATGCCGATGACGGCAAGCTTTTGGCTCGACGAAACTCTCACCTATTGGAGTGTCTGCAAAGGTATGGGCGCGTCTTTTTCGCGCAGCCAATTCTGGCCCGGTCAAAACCTGCCTTATACTCTGGTGGCAGCCGCCAGCTTTCGTTTGGCCGGGCCCAGTGAGATTGCTTTGCGTCTGCCTTCTCTGCTTGCGGCATTGCTGGCAGCTGGGCTGCTCTTTCGGCTGGCGGAACAGCTCTGCGACCGCGAAACGGGTCTTATCGCTTTGGTGGTGTTCGCCTCGTTGCAGGAAATGTCGATGTCCGCGGCGAACGCCCGCCAATATTCCATCGGCCTGTTAATGGTTGTGAGCAGCGTTCTGCAGTTGGTGCGATGGATGAACACTGGCCGAAGGCGGAACCTGGCTGGTTTCGTAACCTGCGCCGCCGCCATTCTCTATTTTCACTATTTTTTTGCGCCTATCTATCTCGTCCATGCCCTTTATGCCTTCTGCCGGAAGCGGGCCGGGGCATTGGTTCGCTGGGCGGAAATCTATGTCGCGGCCGCTTGCGTACTGGTTCTTATTGCCCCTCTGCTGTGGAATGCAATTCGGGTGAAGCACTCGGCAGCTGAATCGTTGTCCTTCCTTGCCACGCCGCATTTGGAAGACTTGTTCGTTTCGCTGCTGCCCCCCGTGCTCGGCGCTGGAATTTTCCTGGGTCTGCTGTTGGGTCTTCTTATCGCTAGAGATTGGAGCGCGCCGGAAGGTGGTCCGAATTTATCTTCGGAGACGCTCGTTCTATTGCTGAGCTGGTTCCTTGTTCCCATTGCCACTCTGTTCTTCGTTTCCCGGCTCACACCCTACAAAATATTTCTGGGAAGATATTATCTTCCGGCTTTCCCGGCCATCGCTCTGCTGGTGGCCTATGGAATACGGAGTCTTGTTCCCCCCAAGGTCCGGGTGTGGGTCAGCGGATGCATCGTGGTCGCCGCCATCGCAAGTTTTGGCAGCCGCCACCCGCTGACGGTCAACCCGCACGCGGAGGATTGGCGCGCCGCCGCCGTGGCGATACGCGCCGCCGGCGTCACGGAAAATACCCCCATACTGTTTCGTGCCGGTCTTGCGGAAACGAAACTCAACTCAAATCTTGAGGTCGATCATGACAGCCCGTACCTGGCTCCGCTTTCCAAGTATCCGGTTCCAGGACGAATCATCCTCGCCCCGTATCACCTGGATCACAACGCGATCCGCTATCTGGATGATGTTTCATCCCGCATCCTCGAACCCTCCGGTCAATTCGTATTCATGACACGTGACGACGATGATAAGTCTCTCAAGCCTTGGTTGCTGGGACGATTCTCCGACAAGGGGTTCGTGGTTTCGAAAATCGGAAGGGCTGACGGGGTATCCGCCATGTGGTTTCGGCGCGGGCCCGTAGATTGAGACAAGATTTATAGGCCCTCTATAGGCCCACCGAGTTCCTCGGAAGTCATCTCCAGAGCCCGCAGCCGGTTAGCTGCTCCGCGCCAGGCGACCCTGATAAAGAGCGAACAGCTCGAACCAATTGTGTCAATAGCCATGCCCCAAAAAGTGTGCACTTTTGGCCAGACAGGGTTGAGCCACCCCCGCTACTGTTTGGGAAAGCCTAAAGTACAACATTTCTCAAGTGGGAAAGAAGTTCAAGGATGCCTAGAGTCTTACTAGCCGAGGACGACGACGCAGTCCGCGATATGTTGCGGACCTCGCTGGAGCGTGACGGCTTCGAGGTAGTCGCCGTAGCGAACGTGTGCGAGGCGCTGAGCCGCATCGCCGCAGAGAAGTTTGACGTGCTGCTGTCCGACCTGCACATGCCGCAAGCCGGCGATGGTTTCACCGTAGTCAGCGCCATGCGCCATACCCATCCACGCGCCGTGACGCTGGTGCTCAGCGGCTACCCGGCGATGGACGAGGCCCTCGCCGCCATCCGCTTACAGGCCGACGAAGTGCTGCTGAAACCCATCGAAATCGCCTCGCTGCGGGAAACTATCCGGGAAAAACTGCGGAACCCAGTGGCACACAGGCCGCTGCCTACGATGAGCGTGGCCGCAATATTGGAGCACGACCTCGATGTTACGATTCAGGACTGGATGGCACTCGTGGAGAAAGACGAAGAGCTGACCTGCATCGCGCTGAGCTTTGACAAGCGCACCGGCCATCTTCCCGGTCTGCTCACCGATCTGATTTACCGGTTGCGCCTCCCTCCAACCGCGAAAGCCAACTTCTCCGTGGCGGCGCGCCGGCACGGAAATCTACGGCGTCAGCAAGGCTACAGCGCCGCGATGATGGTCGAGGAATCGCGAATCCTGCAGGTCAGCATCTTTAACACGTTACAAAACAATCTCTCCAAAGTGAATTTTAGCCAGGTTTTGCTCGACGTGATGACCATCGCAGACGAGGTGGACTCGCAATTGAAGCAGGCCATGTTCAGCTACAGTGGCCCCCATAGCGAGCCCGAACCGGAATCCGCCCGGCCCGCGGCGGCCTAGGACAGCCGAACTCCCTTATTTACGCTTGGGGCATAAGTCGTGCCCTCCCACGATAATTCACACCAAGACAGATTCACACCAACACAGATTTACACCAACACAGATCAAAGGCAGCGGGCGTGGGCGCCCGCTCCACACCAGACTCTTAGCTCACGCGGAGTGTGGAACTCGATGTGGATCGTCAGTTGAGGTTCCATCCGAGTTCGAAGAGGAATTGGGAGTGTCCGGTTGAAACCCCGCGATTGCCGATCTCGTAGGAACCGTAAGCGGTGAGCTTCGAGTTGATTTTGACGATGATGCCGGGGGCCGCGTAGCCTAGCGCGTCATTGCCCGTGTACCAATCGGCGGCCAGCGTGATGCGAGGTCCGAAGGGTTGCTCGATGGCGAACTGCCCTCCAGCACCTTGCCGAGTGGCCACGACGCCCGGCGTAAAGTGATATGCGCCCACCGTGGCGCGAGTCTTCGTCTTCCAGGTTTTCGTAAGCTCCAGGTAAAGGTAGTTGCCAATATCGTATGTACGGTTCTGTGCCGGGATGAAGAGGTCGTCCCCCACAAATAACGCCCATCCTCGTCGTGCGTCGTTGTATGGCCTCCATTTAAGAGTCGGAGTGGGAGTGGTCTGGAGCGATCCGGGAACGGCGATACCGTTTATGTTCAGACCGATTTCGATGTCGTGTCCAATGCCGGCCACCACACGGGGAGTGAATCCAGCGCCGCTTGTCCCGGGATTGTATGGCAGGTCCAGTTCCCCGTAGATTTTGCCGCGATCGAGAACGTCCCCGCTGGGCACGTTGAAAACGGTTTCCTGTGCGGACGCCAAGGCGCAACACAGGACCAGATAAATCAACACCAGGGCGCCGACAACAATCCGAGAAAACACGTTCATGAGAACCCAATCCGGCACGACCCAATCCAGCCAAAGCCGAGCGCCAACGCTATGCAGCCTCGCTGGCTTGAAGGTCAAAGACGGCGGACAGGCGTGTCCGCCGCACACAATCAACTCCACACGGTCAACTCAACCCAGCAATGAGGCGGCAGCTTTGGCGTAGTAGGTGAGGATGATGGTGGTGCCGGCGCGGCGGATGCTTAGCAGAGATTCCATCATGACGCGGTCACGCTCGATCCAGCCGTTGCGGGCGGCGGCTTCGATCATGGCGTATTCGCCGGAGACCTGGTAGGCGGCGAGGGGCAGGTCGAAGCGGTCGCGGGCGGCGGCGATGACGTCGAGGTAAGGCATGGCCGGTTTGACCATGATCATGTCGGCGCCTTCTTCGATGTCCAGCTCAATTTCGCGCATGGCTTCCCGCAGGTTGGCGCCATCCATCTGATAGGAGCGGCGGTCGCCGAACTGCGGGGCGGAGTCGGCGGCTTCGCGGAACGGGCCGTAGAATCCGGAGGCGAACTTGGCGGCGTAGGAAAGAATCGGTGTATTGGTGAAGCTGGCTTGGTCGAGAGCGCGGCGGATGGCGGCGACGCGGCCATCCATCATATCGGAGGGGGCGATGATGTCGATGCCGGCGCGGGTGAGCGAGACTGAGGCGCGGGCCAGGAGCTCGAGGCTGGCATCGTTGTCGATTTCGTAGTTGGCAGCCTCAGGCGCTAAAGCCCCAGACGGTGGTTGACCATTTTTCGCAGCGCTGAAGCGCTGCGCCACCCCAAAGCCTGGTACGTCGGCCACAGCGGCACCCAAAGACTGTGGTCCATCGTTACTCCGCACAATATTCCGCACTATCCCGCAGTGGCCGTGGGACATGTATTCGCAGAGGCAGACATCGCCCATCAGGATGAGGCCGGGGACTTCGCGTTTCAGGGCGCGGGCGGCTTGCTGCACGATGCCGTCGTCGGCCCAGGCTCCGGTGGCGACTTCATCTTTCTTGTCGGGAAGACCGAAGAGAATTACCGAGGGCACGCCCAGGGAATGAACTTCCTGCGCCTCTTTCACCGCCTCATCCACCGAAAGATTGAAAACACCCGGCATGGAGCGAACTTCTTTGCGTACACCTTCCCCAGGACAAACGAACATGGGGTAGACGAAAGCGTCAGGAGTGAGACGGGTTTCGCGCACCAGGTCGCGAAGCTGGGACGTGCGGCGGAGACGACGAAGACGGGTGACAGGAAAGGCCATGGAAACCACCTGAGAAGAATTGAGCGCCTTTCGACTCTTGATTCTAGCAGGAGTGGTGACTCGGAAGGACTTGCTGGCGCGGGAAATACGGATAGCGCGGGCGGAGCGTGACCTAAGTAACCTGCTGAGATCCGAAAGCAGTCGGGGAATCCCCGGTCGCATCCATAAAATGAAGGCGGATGAGTCTGTTCGGACGGAATCGCTGGTTTGCGCTCGCAGGCGGGATTACGCTGGCGTTCGCCGTGGTGTCGATAACGGTGCCGCCCGGTGCGGTGCTGACCGCAATTTCTGATATTGGATATCTTCTGCTAACGCTCGCGATCGGCGTGGCCATGCTGGCCAATGCCCGGGGAACGCGGGGCGCCAACCGGCGCTTTTGGGCGCTGATGGGATCGGGGTGCCTGCTCTGGGCCTTCAATCAGGCGGGGTGGGCCTATTGCGAGGTTGTGCGCCATACCGCCGTGCCAGATCCGTGGTTCATAGATGTGCTTCTGTTCCTCCATCTGATTCCGATGATCGCGGCGGTCGGGTTGCGTCCGCATCGCACCGAAGGCGAGCAGAAATTGCGCGTGGGTACGCTGGACTTTCTCCTGCTGCTGGCTTGGTGGGTATTCCTGTATGCGTTCGTTGTGTTCCCGTCGCAATACGTCTCGCTGAATGTGGCGGAGTACGACAGGACCTACGGCGCGCTCTACCTGGTCGAGAGCGGCGTGTTGGTATTGGTGCTGGGGATTGCCGCCCGAGGGGCGCCTGCTGGATGGAAGGTGGTGTACCTGAATCTGATGGCGGCAAGTGCGTTGTACGCGATGGACTCGCAAGGGGTGAACCTGGCGGTCGCCAGCGGGAGGTACTACACCGGCAGCCTCTACGACGTTCCGCTGATCGGCGCGGTGAGCTGGATGGCGGCGACCGCGCTAACGGCGCGCCAGTGGCAGCCGGAAGCCGCGGCGCCCGAGGCGGAGGACAAGTGGGGCGCCAGGGCGTTGCGACTGGCGATGCTGGCGATTCTTACCTTGCCGGCGCTGGGATTGTGGGCCTTCCGATGGGACCATTCGTCCGCCTTGGCGCGAGTGTTTCGCCTGTTTACCGTGTTGGCGGCGATGCTGGTGCTGGGCGCGTTCGTGTTTGTGCGCCAGTACCTCCAGGACCGGACGTTGATCCATCTGCTGGAGGATTCGCGGCGCAGCTTCGAAAACGAGCAACGGTTGCAGAGCCACTTGGTGCAGAGAGAGAAATTGGCTTCTTTGGGCCAACTGGTTGCGGGTGCGGCGCATGAGATCGACCATCCGCTCACGGCAATCATGGAGTATTCGGAGAAGCTTTGGTCGAATGAGCGGTTGACCGGCGAGCAGGACACGCTGGTGCGCAAGATTGTTAACCAGTCCCAGCGGACCCGCGAGTTGATATCGAGCCTGCTCAGTTTCGCGCAGCAAAGTTCCGGGGAGAAGGCGATGGTGGATTTGCGCATGCTTCTTCAGCGGAGCGTGCAAATGCGCGAGCTCCAGCGCCCCGATGGGAAAATCCGCATCGCCACCTCGATCGAACCGAACCTGCCGAGGGTGTGGGGCGACGGCCACCAGTTGTTTCAGGCATTCGTCCAGATCGTCGAGAACGCTTTGGATGCGCTGGAGGAAGCGGGCGGAGGATCGCTTCGGGTCAGCGCCCAATGCCAGGGAGAAGAAGTGGTGGTGCAGTTTTCCGATAGCGGTCCCGGTATTAGAGAGCCCCACCGAGTGTTCGATCCTTTCTATACTACAAAGCCCATCGGCAAAGGCACAGGCTTGGGACTGAGTGCCGTGTATGGCGTGGTGCAGGATCATCAAGGGCAGATCACTTGCCAAAACAAGCCAGAGGGTGGGGCGGTAGTCGTGCTGCGTCTGCCGATCGCGAGCGAGAGTACTTCCCGCGCGTTGGGAGCGGCCCACGCGTAGAGCCCGTCCGTTTCGCATCTTGCCATTCCTGTAACATGAAACCCGATGTCTCAACCGCTCATCCACAACTCCGCGCATGTGCTGGAGTTCGATGCTCTGCGCGAACTGCTGCGCGGATACGCGTCTTCACCTCCGGGCCAGGCGAGAATTACAGCGCTTGCGCCTTCCACCGATTCCGCCTGGATTGGTGAGCAGCAGGAGTTGACCGGGGAAGTACGAGAGTTCCGCCGCGGGGGCGGACGCTTCGATTTTTCCGGCCTGCTGGATATTACAAGATTGCTCCAGGAATCTCGCATCGCGGGCGCCGCGCTGGAAACCACGGAGATCCGCGACGTCCTGCTGGTGGTGGACCGCGCCGCGGAATGGTGCGAGATCGCGTTGCATCCTCCGGCGAACATGCGGACGGAGTGGCGGCGGACACGGAAGCTTTCGGAATGCGTGCCCGACTTCACGGAGTTCCTGCGGTCTTTTCGCAACAAAATTCAGCCCGATGGAACGCTGGAGGACCGCGCTTCGCCGGAACTGGCGCGGATTCGGCGTGAGATTGAAAAACAGCGGCGCGTGATTCAGGAATCGCTGCGCGGATATCTGCGGCGCCTGGCCGAGGGCGGCGCGCTGCAGGACGAACTGATAACGATCCGCGGAGAGCGCTTTGTCATCCCGGTGAAGATTGAACAGAAACGGCGCGTGCAAGGCGTGGTGCATGGAGCCAGTTCGAGCGGCCAGACCGTGTTTGTGGAGCCGCTGGAAACCATCGAGCAGAATAACGAACTGGTGCGATTGCTCGACGAAGAGCTGGCGGAAATTCATCGCATTCTGCTCGAGATGACGCGGCGCATCGGCGCGGAAGCAGATGCAATCCTGGCCTCGGCCGACGTGCTCGGCGAGTTGGAGTTGCAATTCGCCAAGGCCCGCTTCGCCGAAGAATACAACTGCGTGGCCGTACAGTTGTGTGGGGACAGCCGCCCTCGGCTGTCCGCGAGCGAAGCTCGCCTGCTTCTGCGCGATGCGCGGCATCCACTGCTGGAACGGAATTTAAAGCTCAAGGGCGTGGCCGTAGTTCCGGTCAGCGTAGAGCTTGAAGGCGAGCGTCGGCAATTGGTCATCACCGGCCCCAACACCGGCGGGAAGACGGTTACGCTCAAGACGGTGGGCCTGCTGGCATTGATGGCGCAGTCGGGAATCCCGGTCCCCGCCGACCGCGCAGAAATGCCCGTGTTCGACGCGGTGCTGGCCGATATCGGCGACTATCAATCCATCGAACAGAATCTCTCGACCTTCTCCGCGCACGTCACCAACATCGATTTCATTTCGCGGACGGCAACCGTGCAGTCGCTGGTGCTGCTGGACGAGCTGGGTTCGGCCACCGATCCCGAGGAAGGCGCGGCGCTGGCGGTGGCGATTGCCGGACACTTTGGCGGCATCGGCTGCATGTCGGTGATTTCGACGCATCACACGTCGCTCAAGGTTTACGGCGCGAATACTCCGGGCGTGATCAACGCTTCTGTCGGATTCAATGAGGCCACGTTGCAGCCTACTTACGAATTGAAGATGGGAGTGCCGGGAGCGTCGGCGGGAATCAACATCGCGCAGCGGCTGGGATTGAATCCGGCGATCGTCGAGTCGGCGCGGGCGCGGCTGGGCACACAGGCGCGCGATGTCGGCGAGTTTCTCGACAAACTTCATGCCGGATTGCGCGACATGGAGAGCGAGCGCCTGCGGCTAACGGCGCGCGAACAGGAACTGGAGCAAGAGAAGACGCGCCTGGCTGCGGAGGGCAAGAAAGAGCAACAGGCGAAGATCCGCGAGATGGAGAAGAAACTGGAGAGCATCCTGCGCGACTTCGAATACCATGCGCGCGAGGCGGTGAATGCGGTCCAGGACAAGGCGGCAGCACAAAAGGTTTCGAAAGAAGCTGAGAGAAAAATCGCCACATTACGGCGCGAATTTCGCGAGCAGTTCGATTCCACCGTGGTGGCGCATGCCAGCGGAGCGGACCAGGGCGATCCTCATGCGCAGCCGCAGGTGGTGAAGCGTGTTTCCGAAGGCGACAGCGTCAAGTTGAAATCGACCGGGCGCGCGGCCAGGGTTTCGCGCAAGCTGGATGACAATCACTTTGAAGTGGAAGTCGGCGCGATGAAGATGAAGATCGCCCGCGACGATATCGCCGAAGTGCTCAGTAGCGCCGTGAGTGCCGCACGGGCGGGGGAGTCTCCGGTGAAGGCGGCTCGGGCGCGGGGGATTTCGGTGTCGCTAAATAACGAGAACGAAGGTCAGAACACTCCGTCGGAAATCAACGTCATTGGCTACAACGTCGAGGACGCCACGCGGGCCGTCGAAAAGTTTGTCGATCATGCATTTCTCGCCGGCTTGCCGCAGGTGCGCGTGGTCCACGGCAGCGGCATGGGCATCCTGCGTAAGGCGCTGCGCCAGGCCCTGCAGCAGCATCCGCACGTAGAGTCGGTGGCCGAGCCTCCGCAGAACGAGGGCGGCGGCGGGGCGACCGTGGTGGAGTTGCGGATCTAACTCTGTCATGCTGAGCGGAGGAGGATCGTCCGAAGGACAATCCTCCGCAGTCGAAGCATCCCTACCCCGCTACGACTCTCTCCAGGGTAAGTCGCTCGGTCCCAGGAATAGCGTCGCCCGTTCCAATCTGGTCCGGTTGCGCCGAGTTCGTGACCGATGTCGTAGTTTTATTCTGTCCAACGCCTCCATTCCTGTCATGCTGAGCAGTAAGATCGTCCGAAGGACGATCTTACGCAGTCGAAGCATCCCTATACCCTCATGACTGCCAGAGAGCGGCGAAGCTACTGCGTCTACATCATGGGCAGCCTGTCGGGCACCCTCTACGTTGGGTTCACCGGCAATCTGCACAAAAGAGTATTCCAGCACAAATTCCATCAGATGGAGGGTTTCACCAATAAGTACGATGTCGAACGGCTCTTATACTGGGCGTCGTTTGATGACGTGCACAAGGCCATCGCGAGGGAGAAGCAGTTGAAAGGTTGGTCCAGGGCGAAGAAGATTGCGCTGATTGAGTTACGAAATCTGCACTGGCTGGACCTCGCCAAAGAGTGGTACCCGTGGATGGAGAGCAACGATACAGGCAAGGCCGCGTCTTAAGATGGAACCAACAGGAAGCCAATCCTTCACCCTGTCATGCTGAGCGAAGGAGAATCGTCCGAAGGACGATCCTCCGCAGTCGAAGCATCCCTACCTGTCCACAACTGCCAGCGAGCGGCAAAGCTAGCGTCCACATCATGGGCGGCCTATCGGGAACCCGATACACGGGTTTCACCCGAAGCTGCACAAGCCCGTATTCGACCACAACTTCCGTCAGATGGGAGCCTCACCGATAAGCACGACGGAAAGCAGTGGCGCTGGTAGGGATGCTTCGACTCCGAAGGATCGTCCTTCGGACGATCCTCCTCCGCTCAGCATGACAGAAGGAAAAGGTTCCATCAGCAGAGTCTCGCCAAACCCTGCGGCAGCACCAGCACGTGGAGTCGGTAGCCGAACCTCCGCAGAACGAGAGCGGGGGAGCGATGGTGGTGGAGTTGAGGGTGTAAAATTGTTCAAGAGAAAATGAAAAAGTCCAAGAAAAAACTCATGACGCCTCTTGAGCGTGCCACCAAGGCGTACTACGAGAACATGACTCCGGACGAGTTGAAGGCAGAGCGCGCGCTTGAGGACGCTATCGCTGGGGCCCCCAAAGGGATTGACGTGGACCGCGACCCATAGCGACGGCAACCGGGATCCCGCGTGAGGTTTCACGCCAATATCCGAGTTACGGTTGAGAGCCGTCGCGTTTGGACGGTGAGAGAAGGTAACCGTCGGCATTCTCACTGACGACGTCCCAAAGGTTTGCTATCTGCTTCTGTATAGACGCCAGAGTCAGCGGACTCCTGAACCAGTTACGATGCCTAAACTCTGCATGGCTGCTGGCTTCGCCATAGGCGTTCTTGAGCGCTGTGAATGCCAATTTGCAGTGGCGGCGAACGACGGTTTTGTACAAATGGGCGTCAAGTTCAAGGTACCAGTTGGGGCTGGAGAAGCGTTCAAGGGCTGGATCGAAGTCCTGTCCTTGGTGTTTGTGGGCTTGCCGCATTGACTCTCCGACAGCGAAGAAGACCATCCACCTCCTCTCCAAGGCTTCTGAGGGAGTGGCATCCACTTCCCGCTTCCAGATGTCCCTTACGTACTCGCAGATGAACCAAATTCCCACGAGCCGATGAAATTGTCCTTCCGTTAGAGCTGGAAGCAGTTCTGCTCCGTTTCCGTAGATTTTTAGATATCCGCCGTCCTTCGACGTGTCAAAGAGGTACTGAGAGCCCCCGAAAACGTCGTCAGGGCCGAACAGGAAGGAATGTGTTGCTTTCGTGAACTCCTCCATAGCAATCGCTATCCGGCTCGGTTCTCTATCGCC
The DNA here is from genome assembly GCA_003131585.1 of Acidobacteriaceae bacterium. Lineage (GTDB taxonomy): Bacteria > Acidobacteriota > Terriglobia > Terriglobales > Acidobacteriaceae > Sulfotelmatobacter. The sequence continues at coordinate 55,816 of PKVW01000072.1, read as the reverse complement.
TGTGCGTTTGTTTCTGTACCGAAATTTCTTACCGCCTCTGGCAGCAAGTCTCTCGAACTTTGCAGCCACATCGAGTTGGACCTTGTCGTTGCTTCGAAAGTCAGCAACCTTGATGGCGTTCTGTGTGTTGTTGAATTTTGTGATGCTGTATAAAAACTCGGGTTCAACCTCCCTAGGTCTTGCCTCCGTAATTCTGACCAAGACCCTCACGTCCCGGACTGCATCGGAGTCCTCGGCGTGCGCCTTTTGGAGGGATCGGACGGTTTGGGCGCCATTTATAATCGAAAAATCCTGGCAGACGAGAGTTCGATTCGCTTCTTCTTCTTCGATACGCGATGCCAGGGCTGAAATCCCGTTGTTATAAAAGAAGAAATCTTCTGGTGCACTTATGGCGGTCGCTTTGATGCCCTTGTTCGTCAGGTTGTCGCCGATATAGTTCCGTATATTTAGCGAGAAAATGCTAGACCGGTGTGCTCTGAAAATCTCCGCCACCTGGCTACCGTCGATCCTACCTACGTAGGAAACCCTGCCGAGACCGTCCTCGAAGCGCAGCCACGGCGACTGCTCCTCATTGTGCGAAAACAAAACTCGTGCCTGCGCCGATGCCTCCTCTCTCACGCTTAGGGCGTCTCGAAGACTCTTGTTGAGGCCTTGCTCGTCCAAGAGCTCTAGGCTCACCCGATCCGTCAGGTCCGGAATATCGCTGATGGGGTGTATCCCCCTGCTCGCTTGGTTAATTGAATTCTGGGCAGGCTCGGCAAGAGTGATGTAATGAAGAAGGAAAGAATCACGGTCCCAGTCAATCTCGGCTCGAGCCTCCTTGAGCTTTTGGTTCATCCGGAACTTCTTAGGCCCCGCATGGAGCCTTGTCAGAACCGAGCAAAAGTAATCGAAACTCTCAGGATCTTCCGATCGCTTCTTGCCCGTTTTCCTGTGCCCGCTGAACTTTGCCTGCAATATGAGAACCGTGTCGCCCTCGCGGGAAAGGAAATCGACCCCGCAATCGTCTGAGCCGTCGACTACGCAGGCAGCCAACTCTTCATCCGTCGTGGGGATCAGACCCGGGTTGATGGAGCGGATTACCTTCTCCGCGTAGAACCGCGCCATGTACTTCGAGCGCTCGACATCGCTTAGATTGTCTGGCTTCCGACCAAGGTCTGACGCAATATAGTCTCGGAGGTGATCTCGAAAGAGTTCTTTCATTCTATCCTCAAGGGTCCCGTTTTCGCGGTGAACGCATCTTACAATGAACTCGGGCCGATGCTCCAACTTCGCCCTTTCAGGGCAACTTTTCCTACGGTATGAGCGAATAAGTCAGGCCTTCCACAGTTTCTCCACAGCAATCCGGCTACGGTATATTCCCCGCAGCGGCTTTCTGGCGCACAATTCCGAAGGGAGAAATTTTGATCGCAGTCTCATCATCCATCCATGCCCGCTGAAGATTTCAAAGAGACGGTGAAGCAGCAGGCGGACATTGTCCGCATCATCGGCGACTACATCAAGCTGAAGAAGGCTGGGGCGCAGAACTATGCCGGGCTCTGTCCGTTTCACGGGGAGAAGACGGCGTCGTTTTCGGTGCATGCCACGCGGCAGTTTTATCACTGCTTTGGCTGCGGCGTTTCGGGAGACGTGTTCAGCTTCGTGCAGAAGATCGAGAACATCACCTTTCCCGAAGCTGTGCGGCTGGTGGCGCAGAAGCTGGGCATCCCGCTGCCCAAGGCTACGTATTCGAGCCCGTCAGAGGCCAGGGACGCCAAGCTGCGCGCCCAGTTGCTCGACGCGCAAGAACGCGCTGCCGCGTTCTTCCAGGAACGCCTGAAACGCCCCGAAGGAGCGCGGGCGCGCGAGTATCTGGCTGGGCGCGGGTTGGATGCGGATGCGATTGCGGGCTTTCGCATTGGATATGGGCCGGACTCGGGCTTCCTGCTCCGCGACCGGCTGGCGAGTGAATTCAGCGAAGAGGTGCTGCGGGAGAGCGGGCTGTTTTCGTGGAAGCAGGAAGACGGGCCCCGGGCTTCGGGCTCCGGGCTTCGGCCAGACAGGTCTGAACCGGCTGAGGACTTGCCGAAGCCCGAAAGCCGAAGCCCGATGGCCGGGGCCGAAGCCCGAAGCCCGAAGCCCGATGCCCGCATCTACTCCAAGTTCCGCAATCGGGTGATGTTTCCCATCGCCAACGACGCGGGGAGGATCATCGCGTTCACGGGACGGACGCTGGCCATCGACGAGAAGGCTGGTCCGAAGTATTTGAATTCGCCGGAGACGGGGATTTATTCCAAGGGCCGGGTTTTGTTCAACCTTGACAAAGCTAGAGAAGCGATCCGCAAGCTGGATTATGCGATTCTGGTCGAAGGTCAGATGGACTGCATTTCGGTGTACGCCGCGGGATTTCACAATGTGATCGCCAGTTCGGGCACGGCGTTTACCGAGATCCAGGCGAAGCTGCTGGGCCGCTTCAGCAAGAACGCCGTGGTCAACTTCGATCCTGATACGGCTGGCGCCAAGGCCACCGAGCGCACGCTGGGCTTGCTGGTGGAAGAAGAATTTCAGATCAAGGTGCTCACGCTCGAGCCGGGCTTCGACCCCGATCTCTTCATTCGGCGCAAGGGCAAGGACGCTTACGGCGAGGCGCTGCGCGGTTCGCAGAAATACTTCGACTATCTGATCGATCGGGCGCGCAGTCATTTTCCGGTGCGCAGCCCCGAGGGCAAAGTGAAGGCGGTGAACTACCTGCTGCCGCACATTCAACGCGTCCCCAGCCGGATTGTGCGCGACGAACTGGGCCAGGAGATCGCGCAAAAACTCGGGATCGATTCCGCCGTGCTCCGTCAGGAATTAAGGCACGTGGCAGCGACGCGGTCGGCGGCGGCGGTGAAAGCGCCGGCAGAGGCCCAGGCTACCGACGCCGAGCGGATTCTCGTCCGGGCGCTGACCTCGGCGCGGCAGATGCAGCCGGCAGCCGGGCACCTTTCCGCACGCGACGGCGCCCGCGACTTTATTAAAGAGGAGGAGTTTGATCCCGCGCGCCAGGCGCAGTACGCGTTCCAGAGTGAGGGGCTGCATCGCGGGCTGGCCACGGAATCTCTGGTCGACGCTCTGCTCAATGCCGGAGCCGAAGTTGCCGATGTAATGGAGGTGCCGTGCTCCGAGAGTGAGCGCCGGATGCTAGCTTCCATCCTGTTGAAAGAGGACGAAGAACTCAGCGCCGAGCGCCTGGAGGGCGCGGTGCGGGCGCTGCGGCGCATTCACTTGCGGCGCCGCCTGGAGCAGGTGCAGCGTGAACTGAACAACCCTGGAGTTGGCGACGATAAGGTCCTCAGGAACGAGTTGCTGTTCGAAAAGGATCGTCTGAGCCGGGCCCTGAGGGATCCCAGCCTGGCGGAAGACGGGCTAAGAACGGCTCCGGGAAACAAGAAAAGTGCCTGAAACAAAACAGCGACTCAAGCCATCTAAAGTATTTAGCACACTTAGGGTTAAAGCTTAGAGATAGCGGGGGATGAAGGGTATTGCTGCGGGGCAACTGATAGACGAGGAAGCAGTTATGTGCTAAACTCTGTAAAGTTTGTGCTACATGCACAACCCCGCGCTACCCCAGATTCCCACCCTTTCAGACGGTACCACACGCTCCGCGCGGGCGAATTGAAGAATTTGAGGATATCTCTTGGCTCTTGAAGACAAGTACGACGACATAAAAAAGCTGGTCGATGCCGGGAAAGAGAAAGGCTACCTTACCTACGACCAGGTAAACGAACTGATCCCGCACGATGTGCACAGTCCCGAAGACCTGGACGACCTCCTGACTACAATTGGAACGCAAGGCATCGACGTGCTGGAAGGCCCGAAACTGCCGTCCGCCGCGCTCGATAAGAAGTTCGAAGAAGGCGAAGAGGGAGAGGACGTCGAACTCGACCTCACTCCCGGCGCGCTGGAAAAAACCAACGACCCCGTCCGCATGTACCTGCGCGAGATGGGGACCGTGCCCCTGCTCACGCGCGAAGGCGAAGTGGAAATCGCCAAGCGCATTGAGCGCGGCCAGTTGCGCGTGCTCAAGGCGCTCTCGCGTTCGCCCATCGTGATTCACGATCTGCTGGCCATGGGCGAAGACCTCAAGAAGGGCGTGCGCTCCATCAAGGAGGTCGTCACCTTCGACGAGGAGGAGATCACCGACGAGATTCTGCAGAACCGGTTGAACGAATTTACCGGGAAGATCGACAACATGGCCAAAATGTACAAGAAGGCCGGCGTTCTGCAGGAGAAATACGTTACGGTGTCGCAGAAAAAGCGGCCCAAGGATCATCGCCGCGCCCGCCGGAACCTGGCCCGCGCCATCGTGCGGGTTTCGCTGGCCGTGCGCAAGCTGGGCTTCACCAACAACGAACGCAAGCGGCTGATCGACCGCGTCAACAAGACCGTCGACAGCATGCGTTCGCTCGACCGGCAGGCTGGGAATCTGGAGCGCAAGGCCGATGCCACGCGCAGCGAAGATCAAAAGAAGGAATACCGCCGGCAGTCGCGCGCCGTGAGAGGCGAGATTGAGAAACTCGAAGTCGAGGCCGGCCTGTTGTTTCTGGAGATCAAGCGCACCCAGCGCGAGATCATTCAGGGCGACATGGACGCGGAGCAGGCCAAGCGCGAACTGATTGAGGCCAACCTGCGTCTCGTGGTTTCGATCGCGAAGAAGTACACCAACCGCGGCTTGCAGTTCCTCGACCTGATCCAGGAAGGCAACATCGGCCTGATGAAGGCGGT
>PKVW01000072.1:0-51021 GCA_003131585.1 Acidobacteriaceae bacterium | reverse complement strand
TCGAGACCATCAACAAGCTGATTCGCACTTCGCGGCAACTGGTGCAGGAACTGGGACGCGAGCCCACGTCGGAAGAGATTGCCAAGCGCATGGACATTCCGGTCGCGAAAGTGCGCAAGGTGCTCAAGATCGCGCAGGAGCCGATCTCGCTCGAAACGCCCATTGGCGAAGAGGAAGATTCGCATCTCGGCGACTTCATCGAAGATCGCGCCGTAGTTTCGCCGGCCGAAGCCGTGATCAACGTGAACCTCAAAGACCAGACCGGACAGGTCCTGCGCACGCTGACCCCGCGGGAAGAGAAAGTAATCAAGATGCGCTTCGGCCTCGAAGACGGCAGCGAGCACACTCTGGAAGAGGTCGGCCAGTCGTTCGCGGTAACCCGCGAACGCATCCGCCAGATCGAAGCCAAGGCGCTGCGCAAGCTGCGTCATCCGTCGAGGTCGCGAAAGTTGCGGGCATTTATGGATGGGGTGAGGGACTAACGCTCGCCAATGAGTCGTGCTAGAGTTCGGCTATGGTAATTAGGATCAATGTACCGGACGAGTTGGCAGCGCAAGCGCAGATGCGCGGCATGCCGCTGGAGGAGTTCGTTGAACAACTCCTCGCCGAGCAGGTGGCCACACGCTCGGCGCGGAGTGTGCAACCGCGAACACCAGAACAGATTCGCGCCTGGCTCGACTCTCTCGCTCAGTTCTCCAACAAGATTCCACCGCTCCCCGAAGTCGTCTCCCGCGCGTGGATCTAACAGGACCACGATTAGATGGCGATTGCCTCGTATTTGGTCGACCGTTCATCCTGAGCGAAGGGGAACGATTCGAATGTGAATTGTTCTGCTGAATCGAGGGTTCCCTCACTTCCAGGGATTCCCGCCCCGAGCACCTTCGTGCGGATTATTTTTGTTGACAGACGGGGTGAGAGACTATAGTATTCACGCATGAAGCCAACCGTTATCGATTTGTTCTGCGGGTGCGGGGGGCTTTCCTGCGGGTTTTCGCAGGCGGGTTTTAAGATCCTCGGGGGGCTCGATAAGAACGAACAAGCGCTCGTCACTTTCCGAAAGAACTTTCCTCGCGCGCAGGCAATCGCTGGCGACCTCTCACAACTGGAACCGGATAAAGTTGCGCGTCAGTTCGGCCTAAGACGCGGCGAACTTGACTGCCTAATCGGTGGGCCTCCGTGTCAAGGATTTTCCAAGAACGTTCCGGCAGTGCATAGATTTCTGGAAGATCCGCGTAACCTCCTTATGAGGGCGTTCCTTGACTTCGTCGAGCGGCTCAAACCTAGGTTCGTCTTGATTGAGAACGTTGGAGAGGTACTTCGCGCCTACGAAGGCACTGTCCGACGTGAGATAACAGATCGTCTTAACGATCTAGGATATGAGGTCGAGTCTGCCGTCCTTAACTCCGCGAACTTCGGCGTGCCCCAGTTACGGCGCCGAGCCTTTTTCCTAGCGAGTCGCACGAAGCGAGTCGCTCATCTGCCGAGCCCCACGCACATCTACAAGGAATTTCAGCCGCAACTTGAGAAACTGTTTAAGAAGGCGGTCAGTGTAGGGGACGCGATCAGTGATCTTCCGACGCTTGAAGCTGGCGCGGGAAGCGACCCGTGCGCCTATTCGAAACCGGCTGAGTCCGAGTTTCAACACATTGTCAGAAACCGGGACAAGCATGTCCATGATCATGTCGCGCGCAAATTAACGCCGATACAGCTGAAACGCATTAAGTGCCTCGGCCCGGGAGAAGGCATCGATCATCTGCCGGACGAGATTCGGCCCGCCCAGGGCTATAGCGGAGCCTACGCAAGATTGAGAGTCGAGGAACCCGCTCGAACAATTACAAGATGGGTGTTTCATCCTGGTTCTGGGCGCTTTGCACATCCGACTGATGACCGCGTTATCACAATACGAGAGGCAGCCCGCTTACAGTCGTTCCCAGATAACTTCGTATTTGAGGGAACTTACATCGAGAAGAGCCACCAAGTTGGCGAAGCGGTGCCGCCACTGTTATCAAAGGCGATCGCAGCGGGTCTTTTTGACAATTAGGATGACGGATAGGCGAGCTGTCTAATAAACCCCACAAACACGTCCATTGATATGCGGCGGGGTTCTACGGAAAAGAACCGACAGTCCTCCGGAACGGCGAGGATTTGGAACAGCTGAGTTCCGCTCTGATGCCAGCGGAGGCGAACATTGCCGTCTTCGCTCCTTGAAGGCCCTTTCCAACCCAGCTCCATGTCAGATCCGCAGCACGAAGCTTCGGCAGTTCGGTCTCAAAATAGCCATAGTGACGCCGGTCGCGACTTTTCAGAAGGACGGCAAGCCTCGGCTCTGTGACCGATTGTAGCTTCATGTCCTGCTGAACCTTATAGTTCCAGAGCGCGACTATCGCTTTACCCAAGACGCTCGGATCGCTAGTCCTGGTTAACCCGCCCTCGTAGCCAAGCTGCACTGCCTTGCTGTAGATATCGGAGCGTTGAATAACGAAATCAATATTCACTCCACACCGTATGGTATTCTTGGATCCGAGTTGCTTGGCCTTCAGCGACCACCCCGAGCCAGTTCGAGGATCTACAGCGTCAAAAAGCCACTTCTTCTTACCCTGTGTGAGCGGGTCTCTGAGTTGGAGGCCCTTGGCAAAGTGGAATACAGCCTCCCAAGCAAAACCCTGTATATCATCGACCAGTGGCGATGATAGGGCGGCCGTAATGGCCCATTTTAGCCGCTCAATTGACTGGTCCTTGCTCTTCGTTTTGCTCAATCATCCATCCCGTTGAGAAACTTAGACAGTTTCAGCCCGAGGGCAGCTGCAAGCGACACCAAACTGTTGAGCGACGGCGATTTAAGGCCACGCTCCACCTGGCTGATAAAAGTGCGGTGCAATCCGGCTCGGTCGGCCAACTCCTCTTGCGACAAGCCTGCCTTTTCGCGGTGGGACCGCAGCAGTTCAGCAAATCTCAAGCTAGTACTCTTCTGGGTTGCCAAGAGAACTGTAAAATATCCTTAGCGTTGCTGTTGGTCTACAGCTTATAGTATTCGCCATAGCATCATGGATCGTATTCCAAAAGACGTGCGTTCGAAAGTGATGGCATCCGTAAAGGGGCGGGGAACACGACTAGAAGGCAGGCTGCTAGCACTACTCAAGGCGGAGGGAATACGTGGCTACCGCCGTTGGGCGGCAAAGCTCCCGGGAAGGCCCGATTTCGTCTTTTGGGCGGACAAGGTTGCGCTGTTTGTAGATAGCTGTTTTTGGCATGGTTGCAGGCGGCATCTTAGAGCGCCTTCGTCCAACGTTAAGTATTGGACGGACAAGATCCGAAGAAATCGACGCAGAGATGCGGAGGTGAAGAGGGTGCTTTCAGAACTGGGGTGGAAGGTAGTGCGGGTCTGGGAACATGAATTCGCTGCTCCGGAACGCATCGTGCGCAAGATTCGGATGGCGTTGGCGAAGCCTGTGGCCGGAGAACCGTAGCGCTGCCCGCTTTACACAAGCCGATTCCCATTTTGGGAATCGTTCCCACTTTTTTCTGAGAATTTTCTTGCCTTGGTTTGTGAATGGCTGTCCAATTAATAAATGTGGCGGCATTCGCGAATTTTCACCGAATGCCGCCTTTTTCGTTCTGGGGTAGGTACATGAGAAAGAGGAAGGGGAAAATTATCGTAGACAAGAAACTTCGCGGCGAGTGGGCGGAGATGATGTTTATGGCGCGCGCGACGGAGCTGGGGATCGCGGTGAGCAAGCCGTGGGGAGAGTCGAGGAGTTATGACTTTGTGGTGGGATGGCCGGGGCGCTTTGCGGCGGTGCAGGTGAAGTCCACTACCTCAGGGTTGGAGCCGGGATGGGTTTGTAAGCTGAGCTCTCGCATCAAGCCGTATCCGCCCGGATCGTTCGACTTTCTTGCGGCCTACATTGTGTTTGAGGATGCCTGGTACATCATTCCTGAAAAAGAGGTTGTAGGCATGGACAATATCACGCTCCACACCGGGAGCAGCTGGGCGAATTATGAGAAGTATCGCGAGGCATGGCACCTGCTGGGGAACCGCGACAAGGACAGGGGGATCGATCTTCAGGCTTGCGCGGAAGAAGCTTCGGAGAGTGCCGCGAGTGAAAGCTTCGACAGCGGCGAGGGAAGTTTTGATCGAAGCGAAATGCGACCACGGGGGCTGGAAGCCCTGAATCCTTTTCGCTGGCTTACGCGGCGTTGAAAGCCGCCGCTCTTCCACGATATTACAGCCTGCCGGGATTTCTTCGCGAGTATATCCGAGTGATTCCCGGTAGGTACGTCGTTCGCTTTCTCAATTGTCTCTTCACAGCGTCTAAATTATTGAAGAGTCGAAGCGCTCATTTCTCGTGCCGCGGCGCACCGGCGTCGCCGCTGTCCATAAAAAAATGCGCCGGAAGAGTCGCGTTGGTAGCCCAGTCCGACGTTGGTGGAGCAGTGTGCCCGACCGATACGCCAAGCACCCCAACCATGGTTAGCAACATCAATTTGCGCATCAATGTACCCCCTTGGGCCGGAATTAACCACCACGCGCCTGCTTTTCGCAAGGGGCACGTTGCTGCGGCCGGTGGACGGCGCTTTTTCTTCGTAGTTTAGTTCGGCGGTTATTTTCTTTACCGCGTCTAAGTTATTGAAAGCCGAAGTGCTCATTTCTTTGTGCCGCGATTCGAGCGCGGATTTCCTCAGCGTTCCACAAGGAAGTATCGTCGTCCACAGCTTCTGCACAAGCGCGGGATGTTTTTCTATTGCGGCTCGCAACATTCTGCCCGAGAGTGGGTTCAGCGAACACGTAGGAACTCTTAAGGCTTGCCGAATGACGATTGCGGCGAAGCCGGTGGCAGCCCGGCAATTCTCGAGGGTGAATTGCCGGGGGAAATCGGAAACGCGCGTGAGCGTGTGCCGGTTGCCCGGGCATTGCGGCCTCCTCCTCAGCCCGCTCTTGGAGCAGGGTTGGGCCGCTGGCCACCGCAGGGATGGCAGAGAAGTGATTCTCAGAATCCTATTCCCAGAATCATGTTCTGCAGCCAGTACTGGTAAAAGTGGCACTCCTAGTGAGCGCTGTCGGACCAGTACCGTCGTCTCGCCGCTCCTAGCGGCGGGAGGGCAAGACGAGAGATCCACGAACGATGCGGCTCGGGATGGCTGGTCCCGGGCCGCATTTGTTTTTTGCGGACGCCGGCTTCGCGCCGCGGTTTCCGAATCCTCCGCAAGAGTAATGGACCCGTTTTCGAAGGGTTTCCACAGTATATCGCCCGGCCTTCACAGCTTCTGCACAATTCATTTTGCGCTTCGCTTTGTGTTCGCTTATGCTAGCCAAGGGATTGCGACAGAGTGTTGTACGGAACGTCTTGCACGGAAATATGGCGACCACGGACTACAGCATCAGTACTCTTCCCGCGAACGTAGAAGCGGAGCGCTCGATTCTGGGCGCGATCCTGCTCGACAACTTTGCCTATAACCAGGCCGCCGAGCAGCTGCGGATCGAGGATTTTTCGCTCGATTCGCACCGGCGGATTTATGGGCGCATGGTCGATCTGGCGGAATCCTCGCGCCCCATCGACATGATCACGCTGATCGAGGAGCTTGATCGGCACAAGGATCTGCAGCCGATCGGCGACGTGGGTTACGTGTCGAGCCTGCTGGATGGCGTCCCCGACCGGCCCAGCATCGAGCACTACGTCAAGATTGTCCGCGACAAGGCGCTGCTGCGCGGATTGATTCACGCGGCCAACACCGCAATTGCGCGCGCGGCCGATCAATCGGATACCGCCGAAGAGGTGCTGAACGACGCCGAGGCGGCGATCTTCCAGCTCTCGGAGAAGCGCATTGGCCGCGGCTTTATGGGCGTGCAGGAGATCGTCCGCGAATCGTTCGGCTCGGTCGATGCGCTGTTGCAACGCGGCCAGCGCATTACCGGATTGGCCACGCACTATACCGGTCTCGACGAGATGACCAGCGGACTGCAGCGTTCCGACCTGGTGATCATTGCGGCGCGGCCATCGATGGGCAAGACGGCATTCGCCATGAACATCGCCGAGAACGCCGCCATCAAGGACCAGCAGGTGGTGGGAGTGTTTTCGCTGGAAATGTCACGCGAGGCCCTGCTGTTGCGCCTGCTCTGCTCGACGGCGGAGGTCGACGCGCACAAGATGCGCACCGGTTCGCTGTGGCAGGACGATACCAAGAAGCTGGTGCGCGCGATGGAGCAATTGGCCCACGCGCCTATTTTTATCGATGACACGCCCGGCATGGCGCTCAGCGAGATGCGCGCCAAGGCGCGGCGGCTGAAGCAATCGCAGGGCAAGCTTGACCTGATCATCGTGGACTACTTGCAGCTTATGTCGGGCGGAAGCAAGCGCTACGAAAACCGCACGCAGGAAGTGTCGGCGATTTCGCGGGGACTGAAGGCGCTGGCCAAGGAACTCAGCGTGCCGGTGGTGGCGCTCTCGCAGTTGAGCCGCGCTCCGGAGAGCCGGGGCGGCGATCATCGTCCGCAACTTTCCGATCTGCGCGAGTCCGGATCAATCGAGCAGGACGCCGATCTGGTGATGTTCATCTTTCGCGAAGAGGTTTATAAGCAGGACGATCCCGACTTGCAGGGCAAGGCTGAAATCATCATCTCCAAGCAGCGCAACGGACCGACGGGCAAGCTAATGTTGGCCTTCCGAAAGAACTGCACCAGGTTTGAGATGATGGCCGAGGGCGGCCTGGCCCCGGAGGAGTGAGTCGCAGGGGTACAGGAATCCGTGTATTTTTGTCCGGTAACTGCCTTAGGCGATTCGAGTTGCACTTAGCGGGCGTCCTGTGGAAAAGCTTGTGGAATTGCTGGCTACGCTAGAAATGCCTGACGGTAAAGATTCGTCATTCGATTCGCAGCGGCGGGTTTTGCGGCCCCTAAGGCCCTGAATGGTAACCAGTTAGACAATTCATTCGGCATTAACATAGGCTAAACCGGCGAAAGAGCAGCTTATTCCCACTTTTGAGATTTGCACATTCGGCGGTTCCTGACCTTCCAGTTCGGCGTCCCTGAGCGACCGCAAGAACCGCCTTCTGGCCAACTCGCCGGACCGAGCAACGCCCCCCGGCAGCAGGACAATTCTCGAGCAAAACCACTTCAGTTGCTGTCCTCGCCGACCTTGAGCACGGCCAGAAAAGCCTCCTGGGGGATATCGACGCGACCGATCCGCTTCATTCGTTTTTTGCCTTCTTTTTGTTTCTCCAGCAGCTTGCGCTTGCGCGAAATGTCACCGCCGTAGCACTTGGCGATTACGTTCTTGCGAATGGCGTGAACGGTTTCGCGGGCGATGATTTTCGCGCCGATGGAAGCCTGAATCGCCACCTCGAACATTTGCCGCGGAATGAGTTCCCTCATTTTGGAGACCAGCGCTTTGCCGCGGTCGTAGGCAAAATCGCGATGCACAATGATGGAGAGCGCATCCACCGGCTCGCCTGCCACCAGGATATCGAGCTTGACCATCGGCGACTCCCAATAATCCGCCAGGTGATAGTCGAGCGAAGCGTAGCCGCGCGAGACTGACTTCAGGCGATCGTAAAAATCGAGCACGATTTCATTCAGCGGCAGCTCGTAATGCAACATCACGCGCGAGGAGCTGACATACTCGAACGTCTTCTGCTTGCCGCGCTTGTCCTCCACCAGCTTCAGGATGCCGCCGACATACTCTTCGTTGGTGAGAATCGTGGCCAGAATCACCGGCTCTTCCACCTTGGCGATTTCGCTCGGATCGGGCCAGCGGAAAGGGTTGTCGACCTCGATCAACTGGCCGTCGGTCTTGGTGATTTTGTAGCGCACGCCGGGTGCGGTGGTGATGAGTTCGAGGGCGAACTCGCGCTCCAGGCGCTCCTGGATGATCTCCATGTGCAGCAGGCCGAGGAAGCCGCAACGGAAGCCGAAACCCAGCGCCACCGAACTTTCCGGTTCGAAGAAAAACGACGAATCATTCAGACGAAGTTTTTCCAGCGCTTCGCGCAGCCGGGTGTGCTCGTGCGCGTCCACGGTGTAGAGGCCGGCGAACACCATGGGCTTGATCTCTTCAAAGCCCGGCAGAGCTTCGAATGCGGGATTGGAGTCGTCCGTAATGGTGTCGCCGATTTTCGTGTCGGCGACATTCTTGATGTTCGCGATGAGGAACCCGACTTCGCCCGCTTTCAGCTCGTCAATTTCGACCGGCTTGGGCGTGAGCACGCCGAGAGTTTCCGCGTCGAAGGTGGTTCCATTCGACCACAGGCGGATTCTCTGGCCCTTGCGCAGCGTTCCCTGGAAGACGCGGGTCAGTATTACCACACCGCGGTAGGCGTCAAACCAGGAGTCGAAGACGAGCGCCTGCAGCCGGTTGCCGGGATCTCCTTTCGGCGGTGGGATGCGCTTCACGATCGCCTCCAGCACGTCGGGCACGCCCTGGCCGGTCTTGGCGCTGATCAGCACGGCGCCGGAAGCGTCAAGCCCGACCGCGCTTTCGATCATTTCTTTGGTGCGCGGGATGTCGGCGCTTTGCAGATCGATCTTGTTGATGACGGGAATGATTTCGAGACCGTGATTGATCGCAAGGTAGGAGTTGGCGAGCGTTTGCGCTTCCACTCCCTGCGAAGCGTCGACTATGAGCAGCGCGCCTTCGCACGATGCCAGCGCTCGCGAGACCTCGTAGGAAAAGTCTACGTGGCCCGGGGTGTCGATCAGGTTGAGCTGGTAGGTATGGCCGTCATGCGCCGTGTACATCATGCGCACGGCATGGGCCTTGATGGTGATGCCGCNNTGATGCCGCGCTCGCGCTCCAAATCCATGGAGTCGAGCACCTGCGCCTGCATCTCGCGCGCCGTGAGCGACCCAGTCAACTCCAGCAGGCGGTCAGCCAGCGTGGATTTGCCGTGGTCAATATGCGCGATGATCGCAAAATTGCGGAGGAAGGCGGCGTCCATAGGGTGCGGGCTAACCTTTGATTTTAACAGGCGGGAGCAGTTCTCAGTTTCCAGTTCTCAGTTGCTGCCATTCTCGAGAACGTGGAGATCGTGTTCAAAGACGGCATCGGGTACGATTAGGCCAAGCTGATTGAATCCGTGCGCGGGGTAGTTGGGAGCCGATGAACCGCTTGCGCTAGAATTCAGTCGCATGCTCGTCCTCGCCTCTGCCTCGCCGCGCCGCCAGGAGCTACTGCGCAACGCCGGGATTCCGTTCACGGTGCAGCCCGCCGGCATCGACGAAACGCCGCTCGCAGGGGAATCTCCGCGAGCTTGCGCGGAGCGGCTGGCGCGGGAAAAGGCGCGGGCAGTTTCTCAAGATCGACCGCGGAATTACGTGCTCGGCGCGGATACCATCGTCGTGGTCGACGACACCATGCTCGGGAAACCTCGCGACGCAGACGACGCCGCCCGTATGTTGCGATTGTTGTCGGGGCGCACGCACGCGGTCATCACCGGAGTGTGCATTATCGGCCCGGTTGCCGGCAGCCGGTTGCGAGCTGGAGATAAAGCTAAAACGCAAACCGCCCGATTGCCGGGGCGCCTCGACGAAACACTGACAACTGGCGCCCGGCAACTGGAAACTGCTTTTGAGAGAACTGCCTCCGAGACTACGCTGGTAACCATGTGCGAGCTTTCCGACGACGAGATCCGCGACTACATCGCAACCGGCGAGCCTATGGACAAGGCGGGAGCGTATGCGATCCAAGGCATCGCCTCGCGCTGGATCCCGCGCATCGAAGGCGACTACAGCAATGTGGTGGGCCTGCCCGTGGCGCTGGTTTATGCAATGTCGCGCGAGCGAGGAGTGCTCTGAATTGTGGGCACTTACTTTCGGTTAGGACGATTATGGAGGCGTACAGGCCCGACGAAGAAGAGTTCGAGGTAACCCGCAATCAGGCTAGGACTTTTTCTCTTCTTCTTTTTCTTTCTTCGGTTCTTTCCCTTCTTTCATCGAGGCCTTGAAGTTACGGATGCCTTCGCCGAGCCCCTTGCCCAGCGCGGAGAACTTGCTGGTGCCGAAGACCAGAAGCGCGATGGCCACGATTATCAGAAGATGCCACGGTTGAAACAGGCCTTCTCCCATAAGTCCTCCCAGGGTCTTTCGGCCGTTCCCATCTAGCGCGGCGCGGGCCAGCCGAACTCCCCTTCGAAAAGTCTAGGCTATGCGAACTTCGGAGTCAAAAAAGTGCGGCGCCGCGACTGGCCGCTCTGCACCTGATCTGCCGGCGCTTACCAAGCCGCCGTCTCGAAGTCTATGCTTGAAGCTCAAGTTCCTGGAGGTGGGTGGTGATACTCACACGTCGCGTTCTCGTACTGGCGGTACTCGTTTCGTGCCAGACTTGCTCCTTCGTCTCCGTCCAGAGCCCAGTTTCGGCTCAGTCCCCAGTCGCCCCTGCGGGCGAGCATCGCAAGACCAGCGAACCGTACACGGGAGACCTCTCGATTTTCGATTCTCCCGGGCGGGACGAGCGTTTGCAAATCAATCGCGTCATGGACATTCTGGGCATCACGCCGGGAAAGACGGTAGCCGATATCGGAGCCGGATCGGGCTGGTTTACAGTGCGAGCGGCGCGGCGAGTCGGCGAAGCGGGCGTCGTTTATGCGGTGGACATCAACCCGGAGTCGATCCGCTACGTCGGCAACCGCGCGCAGAAGGAGCAGTTGCGCAACGTGAAGACGATCCTCGGCAAAGCCGACGACCCTCTTCTTCCCGCGGGTGCAGTCGATTCCGTCCTGCTGCTGAAGACGTATCACGAAGTTGCGGAGCCGGTTGCTCTCCTACGGAACCTGCGGGCGTCGCTTCGTCCCGGCGCCAGAATTGGAATCATCGATCGCAATGGAAATGGCGAGAACCACGGTGTGGGCCGCGATGTCGTCCTCCGCGAAGCCACGCAGGCGGGCTACCGGTTGCTTGAACAGTATGACTTTGTGAAGGGCGACAAAATGGATTACTTCCTGGTCCTGGTTTCCAGAGAATAGTTCTTTAAACACTTTCAATCATTCCCGCCAAGAGCAGTGCCCTGCGCGGCAGTTCGGAAATGACGATGTATTCATGCACGGCGTGCGCGCCCTCGCCTACGCCGCCCATGCCGTCGAGCGTGGGAATGCCCATGCCGGCGGTGAAGTTTCCATCGGAGCCGCCTCCCACGGCCGCTTCTTCGAGCTTCCATCCCACCTGGCGGGCAATCTCCTGGGCTTTTTTGTACAGCGCCGCTACTCCGGCTGTTCGCTCCATCGGGAGGCGGTTGATACCGCCCGTCATCTCGAGTTTGCACTGCTTATCGAACGGTTTAAGGGAGCGAAGCTTGCGGTCGATGACGGAGGCTTGTATCGCGCTCTTGATGCGCACATCAATTTCGGCGGAGGCTTCGGCCGCAATCACATTCGTGCGCGTTCCGCCGTGGATTACGCCTGCGTTTACCGACAAGCCTCGCCGCAAGTTGTTCAGCTTGGCGAACGCCGCGATCTGGCGCGCGAGCTCCAAGATCGCGCTGTGTCCTTTGCCGGGATCAAGTCCCGCATGCGCCGCCACGCCTTTCACGCGCAGCGTATACTCGCCCACGCCCTTGCGCGCAGTTTTCACGGCGCCTCGAAGTCCGGCGGCAGGTTCCAGCACCAGCACTCCGGCGGACTTTTTCGCCAATGCCTCGGTGATCTTTCGCGAAGAACGGCTGCCCAATTCTTCATCGGAAACCAGAAAAACGGTGACCGGCCGCGGCAGCTCGCCGTGCCATGCTTGCAGCGCTTCGATGGCATGCAGCATGAGCGCAATCCCTGACTTCATGTCGAGAACGCCCGGCCCGCGCAAACGGCCGCTTTCGATCTTGCACGGCATGCTCGCCAGCGTGCCCAGCGGATAAACCGTGTCGTAGTGCCCCAGCAGCAGGACCGGCGGGCGATTGGGCGAGCCGGAGCGAGAAAGACCGCCAAAGTCGATCTGCAAACTGTCGCCGAACTCGTTGCTGCGATGGAAGTGAATCCGTCCGCCCAGCGCTTCAAACTTGGACGCGAGGAACGCCGCGATGCGGTCGGCCGCTTGCTTATTGTCGCTGGGGGATTCGATTTCGACCAGCTCGCGAACGGTTTCGACCATGCGGTCCAGATGTTGCGAGAAATGTTCCGAGAAATAGCGCAGCCGATCGGCCGACACGGTATGCGGGACAGCTACTGCCGATTCTTTTATTTTCTTGCCGGGCACAATTCCCTCCCGCAACGCCGAAGTTACCGCTCCGCCGTGAATGCGACGCGGTACAGTATAATCTCAGGCTGATTGAGACGAACTGGTTAAGAGAATCATGATTGAGAGCACTCCTCCCGATCCCGACGCGGCCGCCCCCAAGACGGCGCTCGACATTCACGATATCCTGAAAATTCTGCCGCATCGCTATCCTTTTCTGCTGATTGACCGCGTGCTGGAGCTGCAACGCAAAGAGCGCATCGTGGCCATCAAGAACGTCACCATCAACGAACCCTTTTTCAACGGCCATTTCCCAGGCTTGCCCATCATGCCGGGCGTGCTGATCGTGGAAGCCATTGCGCAAGCCGGCGGCGCGCTGCTGCTCACCGAAGTGGAAGATCGTGCCAACAAAGTGATGGTATTTACCGGGATCGAGCGCGCCAAGTTCCGCCGTCCCGTGAGCCCCGGCGACCAGTTGCGCATCGAGGTGGAAGTAAAGGGCTGGCGGGCCATCCCGCGCATGATCGCCGCGAAAATGCACGGTGTCGCCTACGTTGCGGGCAAACGCGTGGCGGAAGCGACGGTGTCCTGCCAACTCATCGACAGCTCACGTGGGCGCGGGGAAGGGCCTGACGGCACTGGCGACGGCCTTGCTGCGGAATGAACCAGAACCCGGCGGCCGGCGCAATGAGTCCATCTCCTGATGATGCAATGACTCAATCATGAATGTTCATCCCAGCGCCATCATCGATGCGCGATCCGAAGTTCCCGCATCGTGCAGGGTCGGCCCATACTGCGTGATCGGCCCGGATGTCGAACTCGGCGAGGGTTGTCGCCTGATGTCACACGTTGCCATCGAAGGGCCAGCGAAAATCGGCGCCGACAACGCCTTCTTCCCCTTCTGCGCCATCGGCATGGCGCCGCAGGATACTTCCTACCAGGGTGAATCCACGCGGCTGGAGATCGGCGACCACAACGAGATTCGCGAGTGCGTGACCATCAGCCGCGGCACGGTGAAAGGCGGCGGACTCACGAGAGTTGGCAGCCATGTATTGATCATGGCATACGCGCACATCGGGCACGACAGCGTGATCGGCGACCACTGCATGCTGGTGAACGGAGCGACGCTGGGCGGACATGTGACCGTCGAAGAATGGGCCGTAGTGGGCGCGCTTTGCCCGGTGCATCAGTACGTGCGCATCGGCGCTCATGCTTACGTCGGAGGCGGTACCACCATCACGCAGGATGTCTTGCCGTTTTCCATGACGTCCGTCGCGCGTGACACGCACGCGTATGGAATGAATAAGCTTGGCCTCGAGCGCCGCGGCTTTTCAAAGGAGCGCATTCGCAAGATTCACCATGCTTACAAGACCCTGCTGGCGTCGAAGCTGAACACGTCGCAGGCGCTGGAAAAGCTGAAGTCCGAGCCCGATCGTGGCGAAGATGTGGATTTGCTCATTCGCTTCATCGAAGCGTCGGAACGGGGAGTGATTAAGTGAGTGGCCAGTGGTCAGTGGCCAGTAAGAACGTTCGCTGACCACTAGCCACTGCCCACTGACCACTGCTATGGAACGCATCGGCCTCATCGCTGGCAACGGCAAGTTCCCGCTCCTCGTGCTCGACGCGGCGCGGGCGGCGGGATACGAAGTTGTCGTGGTCGCGATCAAGGAAGAAGCCCTCCCGGAAATCGAAACGCGCAGCGCAGCTTCGGTTCACTGGTTATCGCTCGGCGAGCTTTCAAAGCTGATCGATACTTTCCGGCGGGAAGGGGTGCGCCGCGCCATCATGGCCGGTCAGGTGAAACACAAGCAGATTTTCTCCGCCATTCGGCCGGATTGGCGCCTGGCCAAGCTTCTGCTCTCGCTCACCACGCGCAATACCGACAGCTTGCTCGGCGCCGTGGCCAAGGTTCTTGCGGAGGAAGGCATCACTCTGGAGAGTTCCACTGGGCTGCTCGAACCGCTGCTGGCGAAGTCGGGAGTGCTCACCCGCCGCGCGCCCACCGAGTGGGAACGCCAAAACATCGACTATGGCCGCGCTGTTGCCCGTGACCTGGCACAGCACGACATCGGCCAGACTGTCGTGATCGCCGAATCGGCTTGCGTGTCGGTCGAAGCCATGGAGGGCACCGACGCCACCATCAAGCGAGCCGGGCAGATCATGGGTTCGCTGCGTGGCGACGCTTCCACGCTCAGCCGCGCCCTCACCGTGGTGAAGATCGCCAAGCCCAATCAGGATATGCGCTTCGATGTTCCCGTGATTGGAGTGAAGACCATCGAAGTGATGCAGTCCGCAGGCGCAACCTGCCTCGCGCTGGATGCCGGAAAGTGTCTGCTGCTCGATGGAAAGAAGATTCTCGACGCGGCCAATGCCGCGGGGATCGCGGTTGTCGCGGACCCAGCCTGACCAGGCTACTAAGTGTGTTCACAGGTCTGCTCACCGATATTTTCTCAGGAAGGAAGTGAAGACATGACTTCGCCAAGCTCCGAGTCCGCCCGCGTCGCCGAGCAGCTTCGCCGCGCCTTCGAAGGTGATGCCTGGCATGGTCCGGCTTTGCTTGAACTGCTGGAAGATGTGGATGCCACCACGGCCGGGGCCAGGCCTCTGCCAAGAGGTCACAGTATCTGGGAGCTTGTGCTGCACGTCGCCGCCTGGGATGGTGCAGCCTGCCGCCGGCTGGGCGGGGAGAAAGTCCAACTCACAGGAGCGGCGAATTTTCCTGTAGTTCCAAGACCCACCGAAGCCGCGTGGCGCAAGACCATCGCTCACGCGAAGCGCACGCACGATGTGCTGGTGAAGACGGTCGCGGCCCTGCCCGAGGCTCGCCTCCGCGAGCGCGTTCCCGGCAAGAAATACGATTTCCATTTCATGCTGCACGGAATCGCGCAACATGAGCTCTACCACGCGGGGCAGATCGCCCTCCTAAAGAAAGCGCGCTCTGGTTGACTCGTGCCGTCCCTCCGGGACTCGTTTCCTCTTTTGCAGGCCTACCCCGCACTTACGTGCGGGGCTAATGAATGCCGTCGCTTCCTGACTCAGACGCGGTTTGTTCCACCGCAGCGATGATTCCGCTCACCACTGCTTGAAGATCACTCCCACAGCGGCGACAATCATCGCGAATCCGACGGCGTGGTTCCACCGCACCGGCTGTTTGAGGTAAAACACCGAAAACACGGAGAACACAACCAGCGTAATGACTTCCTGAATCGTCTTGAGTTGAACCGCGCTGAACTCGTAGGAGCCAATGCGGTTGGCCGGCACCTGAAAACAGTACTCAAAGAAGGCAATCATCCAACTGATCACGATTACCTTGAACAGTGGCACCTCCCGATATTTCAGGTGGCCATACCAGGCAAAAGTCATGAAGATGTTGGAAATGGTAAGCAGCGCAATGGTTCGCATGTCGTGCGACGGCTCCTCTCGCGGGCGTAGAAGCGGCCCAAATGAAGTTTGCAGAATGACGCTGGCACCGGCAACTCATAGGACGAGCCTATGGGTCGGCGCCGCTCCGCCGCTATTCCAGATGCTCTTTCCGGGTTTTACGTTTACAATTTTGTTGTTCCTGCTGGCAACCGGCCAGTTGAGAGTTCACTCCTGGAAGCTGACAATCCGATTTCCGTCGCGGTGGTGGGGGTGGGCGTGTTTGGACGCAACCACGCCCGAGTCTACCAAGAGCTGGAGCAGCAGGGCGAACCCGTGCGGCTGGTCGGTGTGGTCGATCCTAATCTCGAGCGCGCCGACGCCGTCGCGCGCGAGTTTGGCTGCCGCGCTTTCGGTTCCGTCGCACAGATGCTGACCACGCACAGCGAAGTGCGTGCGGCGTCGGTGGCAGCGCCCACTGTCCATCATCTTGAAATGGCCCGCGCGCTCATGGAAGAGGGCGTTGACGTCCTGATCGAGAAACCGCTGGCCGTGTCACTGGCCGAAGCGGATGAGTTGATACAGCTGGCGGCTGCGCATAAACGTATTGCCCAAGCTGGACACCTCGAGCGCTTCAACCCCGCGGTGCGGGCCACCATCCCGCTGCTTACCCAGCCCATGTTCTTCGAAGTACACCGCCTCAGCGTCTTCACCCCGCGCTCGCTCGACGTGGACGTTGTGCTTGACCTGATGATCCACGACCTGGACATCGTGCTCTCGTTTGCCAATTCTCCGGTGAAAGAGGTTCGCGCCGTCGGCCTGCCCATCCTTTCCGGCAAAGTCGATATCGCCAACGTGCGGCTGGAATTCGAATCCGGATGCGTGGCCAACTTTACGGCTAGCCGGGTTTCGACCGAACGCGTGCGCAAGCTGCGCTTCTTCCAGCCTCACCAGTATGTCTCCGTTGACTACGGACGCCAGGAAGTGCTCGTCTTCACGGTCGGGGCCGATGGATCGATGCCCGGCGCGGGCGCTCCCACCATCAACCCGCAGATTAAGGTGGCCAAACCACCGGTGACTTCAGAAGAACCCTTGCACGCGGAATTGAGGTCGTTTCTTCATGCTGTGCGGGATCGCTCCGCACCGGTGGTGCCGCTCGAAGATGGCCGCCGCGCGCTCGCCCTCGCCCTCGACATTGTGGCCGCGATTCGCGAGCATGGAAAGAAAGTGGGGCTGGCCGGCATTGCTAAGGGAAAGTCCTGAGCAATTCCAATTCGAATCGCTGAAACTCACCCCCGTGCGGGCATTGGCGCGTTTTACAAATATTTACACACGCAGGTCCTGCGCCATTTGTGAGTGAGCAGAATCTCCTGAAAGATGCGAAAATGAACCTAGCTTGGCCGCGCCCGTTGCTTGCGTCATCCGTAAAAGGCCGGATGCAACGTAGCGGCGGGAATCTGTGTCTAACGGACAAGCCTAATTCGGACAAGCCTGGTTCAGACAAGCTTAGTTCAGACAAGCCTAGTTCATGCCGCTCACGCAAATTCCATTCCAGGATCCAGTGGCTCCTCCCGAGAAGCCTCAGCCGGAACAGCTCGGCCTCTACGATGCTCAGGGGTGGGAAACGGCCTACCGCGATCTGGATGACGATGCTGCCCGCGTGCCGCATCTGCTTATCCAGTTGCAGGACGATCTGGCGCGCTCCCGCCGCCGCGAAGCCATCTATATCTCCGTAATTGTCCACTCCGTTATCATCTTGTTGCTCTACTTTGGGAAATACCTTCCTCACCCGGTGGTCGCGGTGAGAAAGTTGAACGCCAATGATGTAACGTTCCTGGAGCTTCCGCCCGACTTGCAGAAGCTGCAACACAAGCCGAACACGAACATTGCTTCCGACAAAGACCGCATCGCGATGTCGCGGCATCCTGAGCTGGATGTCAAGGAATTGCGAAAGATTTTGGCTACACCGCCGCCCGGAGCGCCGGGGTCGAGTGCGCCCCAGATAGCGCCACCCGCGCAATCGTCTGGCGGTTTTTCGCAAAACCAGACTGCGCCCCAACCGCAGCAGGCGCCCAATCCGCAGATCGCGCCGTTGCAAACGCCAGCCAAGCCAAACGCCAATAATGACTTTAGGAAGTATGCCGGTTCCATGTCGGCGGGTTCGGCGATTCAGGAGGCGACTCGGGCGGCGGCTACCAAACGGGGAGGTGGCGGCCAGCAGGGTAATGGCGGCGACTTTGGCCTGGGGACGGGCGCACACGGCCGCCAGGTGGGCAACCTCGAGATCCTTAGCGATACCATGGGCGTCGATTTCGGCCCATACCTCCAGCGTGTGCTCCATGACGTGCGTGAGAATTGGTACAACGCAATTCCGGAATCCGCACAGATGAAAAAAGGAAAGCTAACCATCGAGTTCGCTATTACCAAAGATGGAAAGGTCGCGGGCATGAAGCTGGCGGCCGGTTCCGGGGACGTTCCCCTCGATCGCGCGGCTTGGGCCGGCATTACCGCGTCGAACCCGTTTCCTGCCTTGCCCAGCGATTTTGGCGGACAATATCTGGCGCTGCGCTTCACCTTCTTCTACAACCCCAGCAAAGAGGATCTGGAATAGTTCCTTTCCTTCTTGCGAAAGCCAACCTCGACGAATACCGAAAAGTTTTCTGCTACCACACGCGGCAACGGTTCTGATTCACCATCGGCGATCCTGCCTTGCAGTGGAACGCTTCCTGGAATTCCGGCATGTTCGAGACCACGCCATTCGTGCGGTATTTCTCCGGAGAATGCGGGTCCACCGTGGCGCGTAGCCTCTTCGTCTCGTCGCGGGATTCGCCACACCAACTTTGCCCGTAGCCCACGAAAAATCTCTGGCCGGGAGTGAGACCATCGAGCGGTTGCAGGTTCTGTCCCTTAACGTCTTCCTTCCACGCCATATAAGCCATGATCAGCCCGCCCAGGTCGGCGACATCCTCGCCCAGCGTCAGCTTGCCGTTGATCTTGATGTCGTCGATGATCGTATAAGTCGAATACTGGTCTGAAATGCAACTGGCCCGCTTCACAAACTCTTTGCCATCGTCCGCGGTCCACCAGTCGCGCAGGTTGCCCTGAGCGTCGAACTGGCGGCCTTCGTCGTCGAAGCCGTGCGTGAGTTCGTGTCCGATAGTGCCGCCCGTGTCGCCGTAGTTTGGAGCGGCGTCGGAGGCGGGATCGAACGCCGGCGGCTGCAGCACTCCCGCCGGAAAGTTAATGTCGTTCATCTGCGGGTTGTAGTATGCGTTCACCGTGGGCGGAGTCATGCCCCACTCGCCCCGGTCCACCGGCTTGCCGATTTTGGCCAGTTGCCGGTCGAATTCAAATTTCCGTGCTCGCGCCACATTGCCCAGTTCGTCCCCGCGCACGATCCCCAGCTTGCCGTAGTCACGCCACTTTTCGGGATACCCGATCTTGTTAGCCATCCCATGCAGTTTGACCAGCGCCTGCTGCTTGGTGGCTGCGGACATCCACGGCAACGACTCGATATCCTGTTGCATCGCCGCATCGATTTCCTTCACCATTTTCAACGCCTGCTGTTTAGCGTCTGCACCGAAATACTTCTCCACGTACACCTGGCCCAGCGCTTCTCCCAGATCGCCGTCTACATACTCCGTGCAGCGCTTCCAACTCGGCTGCAATTCCTGCTGGCCTCGCAAAGTCTTTCCGTAAAAAGCGAAGTTCTCGTTCAGAAATGCCGCCGCGAGGAACGGCGCATCCGCATGCACGAGGTGCCAGCGCAGATAAGTTTTCCAGTCCGCCAAGCTTTCCTTTTCGAGCTCCTCGTTCATGGCCTTAAAGAAGCCGGGGGACGCCACATTCAGCGACACCAGCGAAGGCAGCCCTACCTTCGCGAAGTAACCCTGCCACTGAAAATCAGGACTGATCTTCTCCAGCTCCCCACCGGTCATCTTGTGATCCAGATTCTTCGGTTCACGACGCTCTACCCGCGTCATCGAGCCCTTCGCCAGCGCGGTTTCGATACGCATCACCGTCTGCGCTTCCGCGGCCGCCACCTCCGGCTGGTCGCCCAGCAACCCGAACATCTTCTGCACGTGCGCCACATAAGCCTTGCGCAGATCGACCGACTTGGCGTCGTCTTTCACATAGTAATCGCGGTCGGGCAGGCCGAGTCCGCCCTGGTCCGCTTCCGCGATCACTTGACTCGCATCTCTGAAGTCCTGGGTAGAGTCGAAACGAAATAGGACATTGTCATGAACAAGGGCTGCGGCCACATCGGCGATTTCCGCCTTGGACCCGATCTTCGCAATTCGCTCCAACTCCGGCTTGAGCGGCTCCGCCCCCTTGGCCTCGATCGCCTTCTCGTCGGTGCAGGAAGAATAGTAGTCGCCAATCTTCTGCGTGGCCGCATTGCGCTTGGGGTCAGGCGCCGAGGCGGCCTCCAAAATTCCACGCAGCCGGCCCAGGTTTTCGTCCTGCATCTTCGAGTACGTGTCCCACGAAGACTGGTCGGGAGGAATCGGGTTGCTCTTCATCCACCCGCCGCACGAATACTTGAAGAAGTCCACGCAAGGATCCACGCTCCGATCCATCGACGTGACATCCAGCGCCGGTTCTGGCTTCGATGCGGCGGCTGCGGGCTGTTGTGCGTTGGCCAAAGAGCTAGCCAAGGAAAGTAGCGATGCGGCCACAAGCGCAATGACACAAGTACGCGGGATTGCCATGAGAGCCCCTCTTTCTGGCTGCCTGCCGACGACACTGCTCAAGCAGCATGATCACCGAATCGAAATCGCCGGACCCAAGAGTATAAGGCCTGGCAGTCCTGGCTCGAAATGCCGCGCAGTTTCGTCATCCTGAGCAAAGGTTCTTTGCGCAACGAGAGCCTGCTCTGGGCGAAGCGGAAGGGGTCTGGGCGCGCGGCGCGAAGTAGCCTGCCCTGAGCACGCGAGACGCGCCGAAGGGCCGCGTTCTTTGCGACTCAACAATCGCGCGTTTGGCTCGCTTCGTTTCCGCTAGCTCTTCCGCAGCCGGATCGATCCATCTCCCGTATGAATCATCAGCAGATTTCCGCCGCCGTTCAGTTTGCCGCGAACTTCGCCTTCGCGAATCTTGCCTGAGGTCGTGACCGGCATGTCCAGATCGATGTGGCCATCGCCGGTGTGCAGGTCCACGTCGGCGGCCAGGTTTTCCGGCACTTCCAGCGTCACTGTGCCGTCACCGCTTTCGAGCCGCCAACTCGTGGCCAGCGCCGAACCCGCAGTCGCCCTGGCCTCAAGGCGCCCATCGCCTGTCTTCAGGTCGAGCTCGTCAAAGCGGCCATTGGTGCGGATGTGGCCATCTCCGGTCATTGCCCGCAGTTTGCCGTCGACCGCTTCGATTCCCTGCGAGCCATCGCCGCTGCGCAGTTGCATCTCTCCTTTGAAGTTGCCAAGCTCGATCTTACCGTCGCCGGTACGCAGGTCCACACGGCCCTCGCGCGGCATATGGATGGTAAAGTCGACGCGATGATTGCTGTAGTTGCCAAAGTTGACCGTTACACCATGCCGCGGGTAGCGCACGTCAATCTCAACCACGTCGCCCGCCTGGTGCTCTTCGATCCGAATGCCATCGCCGCCAATCTTGTAGCGCACGGTCGTCACCTTGGCTTCGATGGTGTTCCGGTCCCAGGTGGAGACGTGAATGTTGGCGTCGGATGTGTCCACCCGCAGATCGGGCTTGCCGGTGAGGGTATAAGTTTTTGACCAGTCGTCAGCCCGCGCCGGCAGCGCCACCCAGGAGCAAGCAACGCCCAGCATCAGAACTAGGAACATCCAGCGTTCAAGACCCATGCGTTTCATAAGAATCCTCCGCCGGGCAGGCACACTCCCGCCCAGCCTCTTAGACGTGATTACGCGCGATTCGTGAGTTTGGTTCCATGGAAGATCGCGCTGGCGGGAACCCCCAAGAGCTTCACTCAAGGGGTTAGGTCAAAAGTCGACAGTCCACTGGCGGAGGTGTGGCGGGCATGAGACGATGGACGACGACCGACGACGCGTCGTGTAGCACCAAGCCGCCGCGCCCGATGCGTAAAAATGATTTCACGTCGCGCGCGCGAGTTTGCGCGCGGCGTACAATATGGCCGTGGTTAACGCTCCACGCCAGAACGACTCCGCCCCCAAGCATCGGCGGCACGCAATTTATGCCACGGAAACCTCCGGCCTGCTGCTGATCGCCTTCCTGCTGCTCGTCCTCATTTTGATTCGCTATTGGCACGTCATCCGCTGGAGCGTGCGCTGACGGTGGCTTCCGTGCAGCCTGAACCGCTGCTGGTAGTTGTGCTTGGCCCCACGGCCAGCGGAAAGACTGCGCTTTCTCTGGCACTCGCCGAACGTTTCGGCGGCGAGATCGTGAACTGCGATTCCGTCGCCATGTACCGCGAGTTTGACATCGGCACCGCCAAACCCACATCTTCCGAACGCGCCCGCGCGCCGCATCACTTGCTCGATTGCGTCGCGCCCACCAGCCACATCACTGCCGGCGCATATGCCCGCCAGTCGCGGCAAGTGCTTGAGGAGATCAAGGCCCGCGGGCATTCGCCCATTCTCGTGGGCGGGACCGGACTCTACCTGCGCGCCCTGCTCGAAGGGCTCTTCCCCGGCCCGCAGCGCTCCGAAGAACTGCGCGAGCGATTGCGCGAACGGTCCGACAGCCGCGGCTCCAGTTACCTTCATCGCATTCTGCGCCGCCTGGATCGCGCAGCCGCCGAGAAGATTCATGCCAACGACACGCCCAAGCTCGTCCGCGCCATCGAAGTCTGCGTAGCTTCGCGCCAGAAGATGACGGAACTCTGGCAGCAACGCGGGCGCGATCCCCTGCGCGGCTTCCGCATCCTGCGCCTCGGTCTCGATCCCGATCGTCAGGCCCTCTATGATCGGATCAACCGCCGCGCGCAACAGATGTTCGAAGCTGGCTTGGTCGAAGAGACGCAGCGTCTGCTTGAGAAATACGGCGACGCGGCCGGCCCGCTGTCTTCACTCGGCTACCAGCAGGCAGTGCAGGTTCTTCGCGGAGAACTTACTCGCGAGCAGGCACTACAAGCTGCGCAGCAGGCTCATCGCAACTACGCCAAGCGCCAGATGACCTGGTTTCGCCGTGAGCCGGAGGTTCACTGGCTGCGCGGCTTTGGCGACGATGCGCAGATTCAGCACGAAGCCGTGGCCAAGACCGAAACTTCACTGGCCGCAGGTTTTCGCGGATGAATCCAGATGGACGAGCAGGACGCCCGCACCCCGCCGTTTCTGCTATCGTTTTGTGCATGCATCGCACTCTTGCCCTCTTACTGTTGACTCTCGTGCTGGCGGCGGCGGCGTCTGCCAAGGACAAGGATAAGGACAAATATCAGCGTCCCGGTCCCATTCATTTGACCCGCGACGGCGAAAGATGGGCCGAGAAGACGCTGCACAAGCTGACTCTCGAAGAGAAGATCGGCCAGGTGTTCATGATCCGGTGCCGCGCCAGTTTTCTCAACGTGGAAAATCCGGAATACCTGCAACTGCGCGAGGCTATGCAGAAGTATCACGTGGGCTCATTCGCCATGACGGTACATGTGGACGGCCCGTATCTTCTGCGCAGCGAACCCTACGAAGCCGCCGAACTTCTCAACCGCCTGCAAGGCGATTCGAAGCTTCCGCTGCTGTTCGCGGCCGATTTTGAACGGGGCGTCTCAATGCGCCTGATGGGAACCACAGTCTTTCCGCATGCCATGGCTTTCGGCGGAGACGGCAAGGCAGAAGACGCTGAGAAGTTCGGCCGCATCACCGCCGAAGAGTCCGGCGCCATCGGCATTCACTGGAATTTTTTCCCCGACGCCGACGTGAACTCGAACCCGGCCAATCCCATCATTAACATACGTTCCTTCGGAGAAGATCCTAAGCAGGTCGGAGATCTGGTTGCGGCTTATATCAAAGGCGCGCATGAGGGCGGGATGCTGACCACGGTCAAACACTTTCCCGGCCACGGAGACACGGCCACCAATTCGCATCTCGGCATGGCCAGCGTCAACGTAGACCGCGCTCACCTCGACTCCATTGAACTGCCGCCTTTTCGCCAGGCCATCGCGGCCGGGGTCGATTCGGTCATGGTGGCGCACGTAACTGTGCCCGCGCTCGATCCCGATCCCAACCACGTGGCCACGATTTCGCCGGTGATCGTCTCTGACCTGCTGGAAAAACAGCTTGGCTTCAAGGGAATCATCGTCACCGATGCGCTCGACATGGCCGGTCTGACCCGCCTTTTCGCCAACAACATTGGCCGGGCCTCGGTCGAGGCTTTCAAGGCCGGCAACGACCTGCTGCTCATCCCCGCCGATTTCCCCGCCTCGTACAACGCCATGCTCCAGGCGGTTCAGTCGGGGGAGATCTCCCGCGAACGCCTTGACCGCTCTGTGCTCAAGATCTTGAAGGCAAAGGCGTCTCTCGGCCTGCAGGACGCCCGCCTGGTGGATGTGAACGCCCTCGCGGACCTGGTGGGCAAGCCGGCAAACCTCGCTTTCGGCCAGCAGGTGGCCGATGCCGCGGTTACGCTGGTGCGCGACAATGGCAAGGTTCTGCCCCTCAAATCATCGCTCAAGAATGGAACCGCGAAGGCCGCGCTTCCGTATACCACAATAGAAGAGACGCACAATCAGGTGGTCGCGGTGCTCTTCTCCGACGATGTGCGGACGGATTCCGGGCGCGCTTTCGCGCGCGAATTTCGCGCCCGCATCCCGGACGCACACGTCATTTACGTGGACCCGCGCATCGCCTCCGGGATGAGCGACGAAGTGCTGAAGGCAGTGAACGAAGCCAGGATTGTAGTGGCCGCTGTTTATGCGACCCCGACCGCGGAAAAGGTCGGGAATACGATGGCGATGGCGGATGCCACCGGCGCGCTGCTGCTGCAAGTGCTGGATCGCGCGGCGGAAAAGACTGCGGTCGTCGCCATGGGAAACCCATACCTGGCGGCGGACTTCCCCAAGATTGAGAACTACATGTGTACGTTTTCCAACGCGTCGGTGTCGGAGATAGGCGCCGTCAAAGCGCTGTTCGGGGAAATCGCCATTCGCGGGCATCTTCCTGTAAGCATTCCCAATGTAGCCCTGCGGGGCGCCGGCATCGAGCGTCCAGTGCAAGTTGCCAGGGAGGAAACTAAACATGCGCAACAATAAATTTTCCGCATTTGTCATTGTAGTTGCCGCGGCTGGAGCCGGCTTCGCTGCGCTCCTGCTGCTGCCCGCGTGCAGCGTGAATGTGAAGAAAGAAGCCAACGGCCAGGACAAGCAGGTGGATATCAAGACCTTCGCCGGCGGCATTCACGTCTCCAACGATGCCGACGCCGCGGATACCGGCCTGGCTGTCTACCCGAGCGCGCACCTGAAATCCAAAGATTCCAGCGGCGACAACAAGAGCGCCAACGTCAATATCTCCGGCTTCGGATACGGCGTGAAGGTGGTGGCCCTCGAATACGATTCCGACGACGCCCCCGCCAAGATCCTCGCGTTCTACAAAGACCAGTTGAAGAAGTATGGCAACGTGCTCGAATGCCACACTTCCAGTCTGCACTTGGACATGAAGATGGGGTCGCACGGATCCAAGAGCGATTCGAACGAGCTGACTTGCGCAGGCGACCACGGCAACAACATTGAGCTAAAGGTGGGAAAGAAAGACGATCAGCACATCGTCGCCATCGAGTCTGAAGGCCAGGGATCGAGCTTCTCGCTGGTTTATATACGCACGCACGGCAAGGATGCCGATATCTAAGACGCGCGTTTTGCAGAGACGTAGCTTGCCGTTTCTATGCATCTTGTTTCCGAGATCTCCAAGGAGGACTCCATGTTTCGACCGATCATCTTTCGACCGATCGTCTTTCGTTCGATCGTCTTTCGTTCGACCCTCGCGGTAGCATTCGGCATCGCAATGGCGGTTCCGAGCTTTGCCGTCCAAAAGCCAGACAGCGGTCAGGACAAAAACCTGGATATCCAAAGCTCCGTCGGTGACCTGCACATGGGCAACGATGCGGACGCTCGAAAAGCGGGATTGCCGCTCTATCCCGGGGCGCGCCTCCGGCACGACGAGGAAAACAGCACTGCGCTCAATGTGGGCGTCCTCACCGAAGCGTTCGGTATGAAGCTGGTGGTCGCGAAATACGATTCCGAGGACGCACCCGGCAAAGTCATCGACTACTACCGCGAACGCCTGAAGAAGTATGGCAAGGTGATCGAGTGCCACACTCGAGAGCACGGCGGCGATACCCATGCCGACGTCAACGACGACGAACATTCCAAACAGCTCAAATGTGAAGGAGACAATACGGGTCCTGTCACCGAGCTGAAAGTTGGCACGGAGGACAACCAGCACGTCGTCGCCATCGAACCACACGATGGGCGCAGCGGCTCAACTTTCGCTCTGGTTTATGTTCACACTCGCGGCAGGCAAGGCGATATCTGAAGCAAAGGGTCTTCAATCGACGTCTTCCATCGGCGTCTTCCGTTGACAAATGGACAACGCCAGGCTGGTTCCTTGCGCCTGCCACTCATCGTGCGATACCTTCAATCTAGCCCTGCTCTAAGCTCCGATGGACCATCCCTGCCACAAGTGTGGGCACAGCATCGAGGACGGCAAGCCCTTCTGCGCGCAGTGCGGCGCGCCGCAGATTCGCGTGGCCATGCTGGAGCCTGCGGCGCCGTCCGTTGCGGGAAATGTCTCGTCCAACGACCTGCCCGTTTTCTCGTTGGATCCACCCAGTGTTCCGGGGCCTCTAAGTGCTCCCGTGCTTTCCATCGGGATCGAGTGGCCGCGAGCCCTTCGGGCTTGCGCGGTCGCCGCCCTGATCTCAGCTCTGGTCATGGCTCTTGGCCTGATGGTGCCGTTGTTGGCCGTGTTGGGCGCCGGATTTCTGGCCGTCATCCTCCACCATCGCATGAACCCTGCCTGGAGCCTCACTGCGCGCTCCGGAGCGCAACTCGGTGCCGTGTGCGGCCTTTTCTTCTTCGGGATCTCAGCCGTCTTCGAGACCTTGGCCGTCGCGCTGTTTCACACCGGGGGGCAAGTTCGCCAAAAGATGCTCGAAGCTCTCCAGCAGGCCGCTTCTCGCACAACTGACCCGCAAGTGCAAGCCGCCTTCGACCGGCTAAGAACGCCGGAAGGATTGGCCGCAATGTTGATCCTCGGCATGGTGGTCTTGTTCCTAGTTTCGATTGCCGGGGGCAGTGTCGCCGGGGCTTTGACTGGTGCTTTCCTCGGGCGCCGGAAGCGGCCGTAAGCCATCGCCGTTACAGCCTGACGGCTTGCGATCTCTAAAATTAGGCGGCTAAGAACTTTAAGAGAACAAAAGCGTTCCCGGTTCCGCTGGCCAGTTCCGCAAGTAGTCCCGCATTCTTCTGCTGACCAGTAGCTGGGAACCGGCCTTGCCGCGGGCCGCGCTGGCCGCGTATGATGCACCGTTTGCATTCTTACGCGATGAACAAACCGGCGCGCGGTTCACTGCTCGGCATCGAGCACCTGGAGGATAAGGAAATCCTGGGCCTGCTGAAACTGGCCCACCGCATGAATCCGCTCAAGGCCCGTCCGCTGTTGCGCAACAAGCGCGTCGTGCTGCTGTTTTACGAAGCTTCTACCCGGACGCGATCTTCCTTCGAGATCGCCGCCAAGTCGCTGGGCGCCATCACCACCCTGGTGCAATCCTCGGGATCGAGCATCGAGAAAGGCGAATCTTTGCTCGACACCGGCTACACTCTGCGGGCGGTGGGCGCGGACGCGATCGTGATTCGCCATCCCTCCGCCGGGGCGCCTCACCTGCTGGCCAAGCACCTCGATATCCCCGTCATCAATGCCGGCGACGGTATGCACGAGCACCCTTCCCAAGCCTTGCTCGATGCCTTCACCATCCTGAAACATAAGAAATCGTTCAAGGGTTTGCGGGTGGCGATCATCGGCGATGTCTACCACAGCCGCGTGACCCGTTCCAACTGCCATTTGTTGACCAGGTTTGGGGTGAAGATCACGCTCTGCGGTCCGCCCGAGTTCGTGCCCGACGTCGCCGCCACCCTCACGCCTGGTCTGCGCGTCACTCGCCATCTTGAAGAGGCGTTACGCGGGGCGGATGTGGTCATGCTTTTGCGCCTGCAAAAGGAACGCCTCGCCGGCCAGAAGATTCGCCTGCAGGACTATATCGCGCGTTACCAGATGACGGCGGCGCGACTGAAGTTGGCGAGGCGCGACGCGATCGTCATGCATCCCGGACCCATTATCCGCGGCCATGAGCTGACCGCTGAAGTCGCTGACGGTCCGCAATCGATGATCATAGACGAGGTTCACAATGGTGTGCCCACGCGTATGGCGATTTTGGCGCGGGCGTTAGGAAAAGCGAAATGAAAGGGAAGCCGGCGGGAAAGAGAGTGTGACTGTTGACGGCATGACCAGCGCCAAATCCAAACCGGGATCGCTTCTCATTAAAGGCGGCCACCTGATCGACCCGGCGGCGAAGATCAACGCACCCATGGATGTTCTTCTGCGCGACGGCCGCGTTGCCGAGGTCGCACCGCCGAACAAGCTGCGCGGCGGCGCCGACGAAAAGTTCGACGCGCGCGGTCTGATCGTTGCCCCCGGATTCATCGACCTGCATGTTCACCTGCGCGAGCCTGGACAGAGCTACAAAGAAACGATCGCCACGGGCACTGCCGCCGCCGCTGCCGGAGGCTTCACCTCGGTCTGCGCCATGCCCAACACGGCGCCAGTGGTCGACACGGCCGAGTGGGTCGCCTGGTTGCGGCATCCCGAGCGCGGGGCCGTGGTCAATGTCTTCCCCATCGCCGCCGCCACTCGCAGCTCGCGCGGCGCGGCGCTCACCGACTTTGCCGTGCTGCAGCGGGCCGGCGCAGTGGCCGTCAGCGACGACGGCAAGCCCATTCTCGACGAGGAAATCATGCGCGCGGCCTTGCGGCTCGGCGCCGAACTGAACCTGCCGGTGGTGCAGCACGCCGAAGATACGCGCCTCACGGAGCACTGCTCCATGCACGAAGGCCCCACCAGCTTTCGTCTCGGCCTGCGGGGCATGTCGGCCGCCGCCGAGGCTAACATTGTGGACCGCGACGTGAATCTCGCGCAGCAGATTCGCGAATCGCGCCTCCATGTGGCGCATCTTTCCACTTCCGACGCGCTCAAGGCCGTGCGCCGCGGCAAGCGCGGCATTCATAGTGCCCGCGTCACCTGCCGGGTGACCTGCGAAGTAACGCCGCACCACTTCACCCTGCTCGACGAAGATGTGGGCGAATACAACACCAACTTCAAGATGAACCCGCCGCTAC
Source organism: Acidobacteriaceae bacterium (assembly GCA_003131585.1). Taxonomy (GTDB): domain Bacteria; phylum Acidobacteriota; class Terriglobia; order Terriglobales; family Acidobacteriaceae; genus Sulfotelmatobacter. Next base: position 22,201 of record PKVW01000072.1, on the reverse strand, counting down.
GCTCGGCCTCGGATCGTGAAGCCATTCTGGTTGCGCTTGCCGACGGCACCGTGGACGCCATCGCTACCGACCACGCTCCTCATGCCACGCACGAAAAGCAGGTCGAGTTCGAGCGCGCCGCCTTCGGCATCACCGGACTCGAGACCGCGCTAGCGCTGGCGATCACAAAGCTGCACCGCGAGCACAAGATTCCTCTGACCCGGATCGTCGAACTCTTCACCGCCGGCCCCGCGCGCGTCTTCGACCTTCGCAGCCGCGGATCGCTCGCCCGCGGCAACTTCGCCGACGTGACCATCTTCGACCCCAAGAAGCGCTGGACATTCGAAGCCGCCAAGTGTCGGTCACTGTCGCACAACACGCCGTTCGACGGATGGCAGTTTACCGGGAAGGTGATCGCGACGATTGTCGGCGGCAGGGTTGTCTACCGCGCGGACTGAGAGCTCCTCACTCAAGTGTCGCGTGCCCGAAACAGCAGGATCCAGATCAAAAAAAAAACGCAGATCAAACGCTGTAAAATCCTTAGAATCAGCGAGTTGCATTTTGCTAATCCGGATAAAATCCTGTTTCTAAAGGACTTAGCTGTAAAATATTCCAGGCAAAGGACTTACGGGATACGCCGGGCCGGTAAGTCGTTTCGAATCAGCAAGCCGGATTGCCTGGTCGGGCCGCAAAATCTTGAGTCGGAAGGTCCTAGGCGTAAAATCTTGTGGCAGAAGGAGTTAGCTGCGTGATATTCAGTTGTCAAAGAACCGATGCTGAATGAGATAGTATGACGCATCGGCCAGTGCGAAGCAAGTGAAATCGTTAGCGGCTGGAATCCAGAGCTGGAAGTCCAGGAATCCCCTTGGCCCGGGCAGATGACGTGCGCCATACATTTATTTGTATAATGAAGCGGGAGAGAAGGCATGGCGGCCGGACGCGGTGAGCCAAATCACATGACGAAGGGCAACGTGCTCGATGACTTGGGATTTTCACGCGAGCAGGCCATGGCTTTGAAATTCAAGGCGGATCTGTACCAGGCCATTCTGAAGCACGCGCGAAAATATTCGCCAAAGGAATTGCAGGTGATCTTGGCAGAACCTCAACCGCGCGTGAGCGAACTGCTCAACGGGAAAATTGCCAACAAGAGCGTGGACAAGTTGCTCTGCTATGCCGGAAGGCTGGGAATTGAGGCTAAGGCTAGATTTCCGCAAACCAACAAACAGGTCGTACTGCGAGAATTAGCAGCAGCAGATATCTAGTTCGTGGTGGTCGCCGACTCGATGTCTCTTCCGTGGGACGACGAGAATAATCGACCACAGAATTTACTTCAATCCGACAATGTCGCCGCTCCGTTGAAGAGTGTCGCGTCGAAGAATAGGGCTAACCTAGAATCCCCATCCTCTTCCCAACTCGCCCCAGCACCTCCAGCGCCTGTTCTAACTCTTCTTTCGTGTGCGTTGCGGTCATGATGGTGCGGATGCGGGCTTTGCCTTCCGGCACGGTGGGGAAAGCGATGCCGGTGCCGAGGACGCCTTCTTTGAACAGTTCGCGGGAGAAGTCCATGGTGAGCTTGCCGTCGCCGATGATGATGGGCGTGATCGGCGTCTCGCTGGCCGGAGTGGCGCGACCGCCGATGTCGAAACCGAGAGCCCCAAGTTCTTTTTTCCAGAAGCGCGTGTTCTCCCAGAGTTTTTCCATGCGCTCCGGTTCGTTTTCCAGAACGTCGAAGGCCGCGATGCACGTCGCCGCCACCGACGGTGGATGTGACGTTGAGAACAAGAACGGGCGCGCCCGGTGGTAGAGGAAATCAATCAAATCGCGCGAGCCGCAGACGTATCCGCCGAGCGCGCCAATGGCTTTCGATAAAGTCCCCACCTGGATGTCCACGCGCCCGTGCACTTTGAAATGATCGACGGTGCCGCGGCCGTTGCGGCCGAGCACGCCGGAAGCGTGCGCGTCGTCGACCATCATGATTGCGCCGTATTTCTCCGCCGCGTCGCACAGTCCGGGCAGCGGGCCGATGTCGCCATCCATCGAGAAGACGCCGTCGGTGATCAGGAGCTTCTTGCCCGGCTCGTCCTTAATGCTGGCCAGTTGTTCTTCCGCGTGGGCGACATCTTTGTGGCGGAAGACCAGAATCTTCGCCCGCGACAAACGCGCGCCATCGATGATGGAGGCGTGGTTTAGCGCGTCGGAGACGATGAAATCATCTTTGCCGAGCACCGCCGAAACCGTGCCCGCGTTCGCCGCGAAGCCTGACTGGAAGACCACGCACGCCTCCACGTTCTTGAAGCGCGCTATTTTTTCTTCGAGATCCATGTGGATCTTCATCGTCCCGGCAATGGTGCGGACCGCGCCCGATCCAACGCCATATTTGCGCGTGGCCTCGAGCGCCGCCTCGCGCAGCTTGGGATGCGTGGTCAGCCCCAGATAATTGTTCGACGCCAGGTTGATGACTTTCTTGCCGTCGAAGGTGCAGACGGCCGCCTGCTCATCCTCAAGCACGCGCAGCTTGAAGTGCGTGCCCTTGGCCTTGAGTTCGTTGAGCTGGCCGGTGAGATAAGAGAGCGGATTGGTGCGGGTTGCGGTGGTCATGATTCTTTGGGAACTCCCTTGCCGGATAGGCACATCGAAGCTACGCTTCGTCAAGCGCAGAACTTTATGTACAAGACCGAAAACCAAGCAACTATGAAGCAGAAAGGTATGAAGTTCCAAGCCGGAAAAAGAATGAAGAGTCGAGCCCGACTGTCGAAGGTCTGTCCGATGATGGGAGGCCCGTCGTAGTCTTTCGGACCCTTTTCTGACCACCATTTAAGAAGAGCCCGGGTTGCAAGAGACGCCTTGAACAGGGCGACGGCCATGATGGAGGATATAGCTACCCCCAACGCGCAGAACACTAGCAGGAGCCACCGCGTGCCCGCCTTATCCCAGAAGAAGGCAAGGCCCGCAAATAGGAGTCCTTGAAAGGTTCCCATCCAAGTGATTCGATGGTTGATCACATCGGATTCGTGGTCTAGCATCGAGCGCACAATTTCGGCGTGGAGGTCGCTTCGTTCACTCGCCATAGTCCTGGCCCGACGCAGCTTACCACAAACTCTACCTAGACCCGCGAGTCGGACACGTGGAAAGTGCGCTAATTAGCTCACTATCCACAGGTCTTTTGGGTTTCCCAAACTCAAAACATAATCGGGTTGCCGGTCTGAATGCTGGCTTCGCAGAGAAGCTTCATGTTGGTAAAGAATTCCTTCTCCGATTCGGCCAGGATGTCGCTAGAATGCAGCACAGTGTCGACTTCCTTCAATAGTGCGGCCGACGCTTTGCTGGAGAGCCAGTCGCCGGTATGCGTGCCGTCGTAGAGAACTTTTTCCAGCAAAATGGGAAATCGCGGTCCGAGACTTCCCTGCAAGGCGCGCAGAAAGCTTCGCAGATTTCCCACCTTCGTGATGTTGCCCAAGAAAAACGACAGGATAAACCCCTCGTGCTCGCACGATTGCGCCAGCCAGTGGTCGTGAGCTTCCCACTCGTCCTCGGTAGGATCGCCCGTCAGCATGGGATCGCCGGACTCGTCGAAGGTGAGGCGGTCGGGAAACGGATGCGGCTTGGCCTTGCCGTCGCGAATGCAAGTGCAGCGTACGAATGCGTCAAGGGCCATAGGTCACTTCCATCGGCGAGTTTTGTTCCTGCGGGTGCGTCTTGGCTTCAAGAGTCGCGGGCGAGGGCGCCCGCGCCACGCGAGCCTTTTCAGCGCACGCCGTTCGGATACACCAATATCTTACTGGCTTCGCCCGTCTTCAGCCGCTCCATCGCCTTGGCGAAATCCTTCATGGGGATGCGGTCGGTGATCACGGGATGCAGGTCGAGCTTGCCGGCCTTGAGCAGAGCCGTCATCTGATACCAGGTTTGGTACATGCGGCGTCCGTTGATGCCCTGCACCGTGATGCCTTTGAAGATAATATCTTCGGAAAAGTTCAGCGAGATGGGCTTTGAGGTCAGGCCGAGCAGCGAAATCCTTCCGCCGCGGCGCACGATATCGAAAGCTGTCCGAATTGAGTCCGGATGCCCCGCCATCTCGAGCACCACGTCCACGCCCAGGCCGCCGGTCTTCTCCATCACAATCGCGCTGGCATCTTCTTTCGATGGATCGAGCACATAATCGGCCTTCATCTGGCGCGCGATTTGGCGCCGGTGCTCGTTCACTTCGATGGCAAACACACTGGTCGCGCCCACGGCCCTAGCCACCGCAATGGCAAACAGCCCAATCGGCCCGCATCCCGTGATGGCCACGGTTTTCGCGGCGATCTCCCCTGCCAGCACCGTATGAACTGCATTGCCCAGTGGATCGAGAATCGAGGCATACTCCTGCGGAATGGCTGGATCGAGCTTCCAGATATTTGACTCCGGGATGACCACGTACTCGGCGAAGGCGCCGTCGGCGTCCACGCCGATGATCTTCACGTTCTGGCAGATGTGGGCTTCGCCGGTGCGGCACTGCAGGCACTTGCCGCAAGCCACGTGCATCTCGGCGGAAACGAAGTCGCCCTCCTTCACACTGGTTACTTCATCGCCGAACGCGGCCACTTCGCCGCAGAACTCATGTCCCGGGATCAGTGGAGGATGAATGCGGTTCTGCGCCCAGCGGTCCCAGTTGTAGATGTGCAGGTCGGTGCCGCAAATGGATGCGACCTTCACCTTGACCAGCACGTCGTTCCGCCCGAAGGCGGGAATCTTTACCTCGCGAACCTCCGCTCCCGGCGCGGCCTCCGGCTTGACGACAGCGAACATGGTAGATGGCATGACGGCTACCTTATGAATTCAGACTCAGCCACAAAACGTATGATTTTAGCACCGCGAGAGCCGACAGCTTCTAACTCATGGGTTTGTAAGGCTTCGGCGGAGCCGTCTTGTAATCTTCCGACTTGCCGCGGGCGATGCTCAGGGTCTTCCACTTGCTGGAGCGGATGTGTTTGGCCAGGAACACAATCTGCCCGGTGTGGTAGGCATAGTGAGCGATCTGCCGGTTGATGCCCTGCAGCACGGTGTGAGGCTCGCCGCGGACGGTCACTTTGCGCATGAGGTCTTCCGGCTTAAGCGCCTCGATTGCCGCAAACACCCGCGCCCAGCCTTCCTCCCACCAGATGGTCAGATGGGCGCGCGTGGTCGCAGGGTTAAGCTCGAATTCCTGATCGCGATGACGATCCGGTTTCTCGCCATCTGTGGTGAGGAAGTCGGTGAAGCGTGAGCGCATGTTCCCCGCCATGTGCTGCACGATCACGGCGATGGAGTTCGATTCGGGGTCGAGCGCGAGAAACAGCTCATGGTCTTTGAGTTGGGCCATCGCGCCTTCGGCCAGGCGCTTGTGTCCACGCATCTGGCGGTGAGCTTCGTCCAGATAGTGAGCGGCGAGATCAACAGCCATCTATCATCGATCCTTCCTCCCGGTCTCGATTCTCGCGATTAGATACCGGGGTTCGCCGGCTGAATGATGGGGTAAGGAGCGACGGGCGCCGCGGCGCGCAAGTCGATCTCCAGCTCAAAGCCGCCTACCCATCTGGCGAACAAATTGTAGAGCAATGCACCAATCGCGCCCATGATAAAACCCATCGCCCCATAGAGCACGGGCATGAGGACGGCAAAGCCAACGCCGAAGATCCCCGCCAAGGGACTGTTCCGCTGGCCTATTGCAGATCCCAGCAGCCCGACCAGCAGGAAAAATGGCGCGAAAATCAGCCCCATACATCCATAGATCATGCCCATGATCTTGGCAACCGAGAGCACTCCAACCGATTTGATGATGTGCATGGATCGATCCTCATTCTATGTTGCGCTGAAATGCGCTTCCCGGATCAAGGTGTACTCCGCCTGCCGTCATTAAGTCAAAGTTGCTTCCCGGCGACTCGCCCCCAGCCGCCGCCACCCGGCGACTCAATTCTGATGCGCTCGCCGCGCAGCAGCCGCGTGCTGAACTTTCCCGGCATCTCTTCGACCGAACCGAAATTGCGGCTCACGCTGGCTTTTCCGGGCGCTCCGGCCTCGCCGCCGGCCAGACCCCACGGCCCACGGGCGTGCCGTTCCGCCAGCAGCGTAACCTCGCAATCGGCCAGCACTTCAATCTCGCGGATAATCCCGTCGCCACCGCGATGCTTTCCGCCTCCGCCGCTGCCTGCCCGAAGGGAATAGCGTCGAACCCGCAAAGGATAGGCATACTCCAACGCCTCCGCAGGGGTGTTCAGCGAATTCGTCATGTGAGTATGCACGCCAGAGACGCCGGGTTTGGTGGGACGCGCGCCCATGCCCCCGGCAATGGTCTCGTAGTAAGCGAAGGGCTTACGGGTACGCGGATCGATTCCACCGATCGTGAGATTGTTCATGGTTCCGGAAGCGGCCGCGGGAACGCGGTCCGGAATGGCCTGGGCCAGCGCGCGCAGCAGAACATCGACGATGCGCTGCGAAGTTTCTACGTTCCCGCCAGCAACTGCCGCCGGTGGCCGTGCATTTACAACCGTCCCTTCCGGCGCGATTATTTGGATGGGCCGCATCAGCCCCGCTGTTGCCGGAACATCGTCCGCCAGCAGACAACGGAAAACGTAGAAGCACGCGGAGTACATAATCGCCTCGACGGCGTTTACGCTGCCCTCCACCTGCGGATCGCTCCCGGTGAAATCCACCGTCACCATTGGCTGTGTGGCGACGGGTCGGAGCCTGCCCTGAGCGGAGTCGAAGGGACCCGCTCTGGCCGGATCAGAGATTCGGCCCCGCAAATTCCGGGCAAAGTTCAGCGTCACCGCGATCTTCACCGGCCGGTCGCTGATGCCGTCGTTGTCGAGAAAATCCTGCGCGTAATAGGCGCCCGGCGGCACCCGCAGCAGGAATGCACGCATCAGTTCCGCGGAATACTCCAGCAGTGCCCGCGCCGCGCGCCTGGCACGGTCAATCCCGTATCGCGCACACACCTCCCGCAGTCGCTCGGCCCCGGTGTGGCAAGCCGCAATCTGCGCCTCCAAATCGCCTTCGCGTTCCTCGGGGGTGCGCACATTGTGCAGCAGCAGCGCCAGCACATCGCGATCCATGACGCCCGCACGCACGATTCTCACCGGAGGGATGCGGAATCCCTCCTGATAGATCTCGCGGCATAGCCCCATCGATCCCGGGTAAGCTCCGCCCACGTCTGCGTGGTGGGCCCGCGACGCGACATAAAACTCGGGACGATTCCCGGCCTTTCGCGAGCCGGGGCCTCTTGGACTACCGTTCCGGGCAGGTCCGCGCGACATGTGCACAGGCGCCACCAGGGTGATGTCGGGCAGATGGGTCCCTCCGCGAAAGGGATCGTTCAGCATGACCACATCTCCCGGCACCATCTCGCACGCCGCAATCGCGGCCCGCACCGACATGGGCATCGATCCCAGGTGTACGGGCATGTGATCGCCCATGGCGATGACTTCTCCCGTGCTGTCGAACACAGCGCACGAATAGTCGAGCCGCTCCTTGATGTTGGGGGAAAATGCCGTACGCCGCAGCGCCGCGCCCATCTCCTCCGCAATCGAGTGGTAAAAGTTCTTGAAGACTTCCAGTTCGACGGGGTCGCGCCGCATGAGGCGCAGTGTACCGCAAGCCGGAACGGGGAACCAGTCGTTAGCCCGTTAGTCGTTAGTCGCTGGCCGCTGGCCTCGTGGCAAAGGTGGCGGGACTTGGTCGCAATCCCAAGACTTGCCGAGAGCGTTTTCTTCCGATTTTGCGTGCGGCCAACCATCAACGACCCATGACTGACGACCTGCCTTCAGCGAAAATTCTTTCGTTTACCGCAAAATTGTGTTGACACTGCGTTCATACTGCCGCAATATCTTGTGGTAAGGACGCTGCCCGTGCCACAAGTTGGGTGGCATTTTGCAATCGGGTCCCGTAACAACCTTTGCAAGGGAAAATCGCTCACGGAGGAAACCTTCATGGCAACGAAGAAGAAGGCAAAAAAGAAGAAACATTAACTGTCTGCGAAACGATACTTCGCACGGGCCAAGAAATTAACCAGCCTCTCAGGAGAAGCCTCTTGAGAGGCGCTTCCTTTTTGGAGCAATTGGCAATTGGCAGTTGGCCGTCGCAGCAGCCGAATTTGCCAGCTGCTAACTGCCAATTGCTGGCCCACAAAATTCTCCATGTCGATCCGGCGTGGGTGTGTCACAATTGTGAAACCACAGGCTTCGAACCGTGGGTGCGAACATGAGTGCGAAGAACATGAGTGCCCGGAAGAAGAGCACGGACAAGAACAAGACGGATGAAATCTTCATCCCGGACAAGCTCTACTTCCGCATCGGCGAAGTGGCCACCCTGTGCCGCCTGCCCGCCTACGTGCTGCGCTTTTGGGAAAGCGAGTTCGCGCAACTCAAGCCGGTGAAAAGCAGCACCGGGCAGCGCATGTACCGCAGACGCGATGTGGAAAGCGTCCTGCACATCAAACAGCTACTGTACGACCAGGGTTTCACCATCGTGGGCGCGCGCCAGCAACTGCGTTCCGAGGCGAAAACCGACAAAGGGCAGGCCGCGATTCCATTTCCCGCGCAATCGTCCGCCGAAATGCGGCGCATCCGCCAGGGTCTGCGCGAGATTCTGAACTTGCTCTCCACGCGTCGCACGGGATAGTTCCGGCGCTAACAGCGAGGTCCGTTAGCGACAGCTTGCCCTCGCCTCGAATCAATAATTGGAAAGAATGGGAATAGTGGTCTTGCGCCCGACCACGTCTGGCGAAGAAACCTGTGCCGATCCCTCCGCAACGCCTAGGCCTTCGTCTTCATGCCACGCGCTCCGGAGTGGGCTTCTTGATCTTCCCCGCATTCGGAGCATCCAGGCGGATGCGGCTGACCCGCGTCGTTTCCTGAATCAGATTGTCAGTAACGGGAGCGCCTTCCCCCGCCATCACTGACCCTGCCGCCAACGCGAAACGCAGCGCGTCGGCTTGATCGTCGAAATATAGAATGACTTGCCCGGACATAAGAACCCCCGTGTGCGAACTACTTGCAACCGCGCGGCTTGGAAAGAACTGCGACGAAGAGAGCGCGACGGAGCGCGAGCAAACTTTCTACGATTGTCAGGGAACAGCACGTCCGGTCAAAGTGCTTTTCTTGGTTCGGGACCGGTCAGTGGATTGTCTGCAAAAAGCTACGCATCTGCTCGGTCATCTCCTTCACGCCGATCTTAAACATGGCATTGTGGTCTGCGCCTAGGACGATGAAAAGCCGCTTCGGATCGTTTGCCTTGGCCAGGAGTGCCTGCGCCATGGCTGGCGGAGTGAGCGTATCTTCACTGCCGACCGTGAGGAAGGCCGGAATGTGGACAGCGCCGATTTTTGCAAGGTTATTCATCGGGTTGTGTTCCATTAGCGAGAGAGGCATCAGGCGCACATACCAGATTGTGTTGGCGAGGTCGGTGACGCTGGTGAATGCGCTGACCAGGATCAAGGCCGCAGCGTTGGGATTTTCTTTCGCCAGCTCTGTCGCGGGGCCGGTGCCTATGGAACGGCCGACCATGACAATGTCGTGAATCGGTATCTTGCGCTGGCCCGTAAGGTAGTCGAGTGCTGCGCGGGCGCCCTCATAAACGCGCTGCTCATTAGCCTGTCCCGGGCTGCTGGCACCGTATCCGATGTAATCGGCCATGAGCACATTGGCGCCGAGGCTGTGGAGCGCGCCAACCTCTTCGATGGCGCCGGCGGTTTGCTCGATGCAGTATCCATTGCCATGGAAGTAGAGCAGAACTTTGGACGATGGGGACGCTGCGGGAATCCACCAGGCATGGATCTGATCGGAGGCATTTACAGGAATGTGCATATCTTCGAAGGCTAAACCAGCATCAGCCGGAGAGGTCGCCTTGTAGTGCTGCGGAGGGCCGGGAAAGACCATGTGATCTTGCTGGAAGTACAGGAGCACGCAGGCCGCGGCATATGCGAGAACCAACACACCTGCAATTCCGGAGAGGATCCGGCGAAGCACAGCCTTCCGCCGGGTCGGGGCAACGCCGTTGTCTGCCATAGCGCGCACGATTATATCACTGTGAACTGCGTGGTTCGGCGAACGAGAAATGGTCGGGACGGGCAGATTTGAACTGCCGACCCCTCGCACCCCAAGCGAGTGCTCTACCAGGCTGAGCCACGTCCCGACGAGGAAGGATCCCGCTGCTTCGCATCCGCAGCGGATGGGGTAACCAGAGAATTTTACCACCAGCCGCGCAGTTTCGCCTGACTGGACTCACTTGAAAGCGGAAAGCTATCCCCTGCGTTTTCGTTTCGACTTGCCGGAAGAAGCTCTGGACGCGGGCCGGAGCGGAGCTTCCTCCACAATGGCAAACTGTATTTTCTTCTCCACGGGATCGATGCGGTCGACGAGCACGCGAATCTTTTGTCCCAGGCTGTACGTCTTGCGCGAGCGCTGGCCGATGATCTGGCGCGTGTTCTCGTGGTAAGTGTACAAGTCATCGGTAAGTGTGTTCAGCGGCACCAAGCCTTCGACGAACAAATCGCTGAGTTCGACGAAGAAGCCGAACTTGGTGACGCTGGTGATAAGCCCGTCGAAGTCTTCGCCCACGCGGTCCTGCATGAACTTTGCCTTCTTCCACTCCATGAGCGCGCGCTCGGCCTCGTCGGCGCGGCGCTCGGATTGGCTGGACTCTTCGGCGATATCGTGCAGTTCCTCGATTGAGATGGGGCCGCCGAGCGGCTGGAGCGCTTCGCGATGCGCGCCATGGTCACGGCGCTTGGACCAGGGAGAAGGCGCCGCTTCGCCATCACTCGTGCTTGACGCAGCGTTGGAGCGCTGCTCCGTGGTAGTGGCGGAAGCTACGGGAGAAACTCCAACCGGGATCCGGCCTTCGTGAATCTCCGCCGAGTCGCGCAGTACCTCTTTCAAGATACGGTGCACGATCAGATCAGGGTAGCGGCGGATCGGCGAGGTAAAGTGCGTGTAACTGGTGGCCGCCAGCGCGAAGTGGCCAAGATTCTCTTCCGAGTAGCGCGCCTGCTTGAGCGAGCGCAGCATCAGGTAGCTCAGAATGCGCTCTTCTGGTTTCCCCGCGATCTTGGCGGCCAGCTTCTGATACATGCGCGGCGTGATGTGGACTTCCTTGGGAACTTCGATCATGCGCACGTGCTTGCCGGTGCCGCGCGCGGCGCGGCGGTCGGTCTTGAACTGCACGCGATGAATGGGCAGGGGGCCCACGCCGAGGGAATAACCGAACGTCGCGGCGATCACTTCAAAGTCGTAAACGCGCTTGGCATCCGGCTTTTCGTGGATCCGATATAAAGACGCGATGCGTTTCGATTCCAGATACTGCGCGACACACTCGTTGGCCGAGAGCATGAACTCTTCGATCAGGCGATGGGCGACATTGCGTTCCGAGCGCGTGATGCTTTTCATTACACCGAATTCGTCGAACTCGATGACCGGCTCGGGCAGGTCAAAGTCAATGGATCCGCGGCGCTGGCGTTTGCGAGTCAAGATCATCGCCAGGTCGCGCATCAGTTCGAATGTCGGAACAAGCGCTGCATAGCGCTCACGGGCGGCGGCATCGCCTTCGATCACGGCATTGACGGCGGTGTAGGTCATGCGCTCGGCCGAACGGATCACGCCTTCGCTCAGCTCGCAGCCAACGATTTCACCGCGAGAATCGATTTGCATCACGCACGACAGGACCAGCCGGTCACGGTGCGGGCGCAGGCTGCAGATGTCCGTCGATAGTTCGAGCGGCAGCATGGGCACGGCACGGTCGGGGAAATAGACGCTGGTTCCGCGCAGCCGCGCTTCCTGGTCGAGCGCGGAGTCCGGCGTAACGTATTGGGCCACATCGGCGATATGGACCTGCAACTCGAAATTGCCGTCAGCGAGGTTGCGCACCGTGACGGCGTCGTCGAAGTCGCGCGCAGTTTCGCCGTCGATGGTGACGATGGGCAGCTCGCGGAAATCGCGGCGCCGGTGAAGTTCGTTATCCGGAATGACGACGGGGGCGTTCTTAGCCTCTTCGAGCGTTGCCGCGGGAAAGTGATGCGGGAGGTGAAATTTGCTGATGGTGATTTCGACGTCGACGCCAAAGTCGTCCTGCCGGCCGAGGATTTCAATGACGCGGCCTCGCGGATTTTGCGTGGGCGTGGGCCAGTCGGTGATTTCAACGTCAACCACTACGCCTTCGAGATCATCCCATTCCGAGCGGCGAGCGGCTTCGTCGCCGAGCACGCGGTCGAGGGTCTTTCTTTGTAGCGCCGGCGTCTCACCGGCTGTCTTGAGGGCATCTTGGCCGTGGCTGTCAGGGCGGCGACCCCCCGGTGCTTGCCCTGAGCTTGCCGAAGGGACAGCCGCCGAGGACGGCGGCGCTACGCCAGCATCCGGATGCTCCAAACCTGCGGGGATCACGATGTCCATCGTGATCTTGCTGTCGATCGGCTTCACGGAACTATGGCGGCTGCCGTAGTGAAAAATCCCGACCACCGTCGGATGTGCGCGCAGCACCGGGCGCACGATGCGCCCTTCGGCGCGGCCATCGGCACGAGTGGCGACGATGTCGACCAGCACGCGGTCGCCATGCATGGCGTTGCCGATGGCGTGGGGCGCGATGAAAATATCTCCCACGAGAAGCGATTTGAGAGACGGACTCAGCGAACTGGCATCGGGGATGACGAAGCCGAAGCCGTCGCGGTGCATGGTGAGGCGCCCGACGACCAGATTCTTGTCGGCAGCGGCTTGCGGCAGGGCGTAGCGGTCGGAATTGATCTGGATCAATTGCCCTGCGGCGAGCAGCTTCTGAAGCAGCGCGTCGAGTTCTCCGCGGGCGTCTCCATGCAGGCCAAGCTCGCGAACCAATTGCTTGAATCCCGCAGACCGCTTGGGCTGGCGGGCAATGTGTTTCAGGATGGCGGAGTCGGAAAGCATGGGGAAGCTGTCAGCGATCAGATCTCAGGATAACCGAGGGAGTGTGGGTGTGCTTCCGCTGACGAACATTTCGCTTCTACCACGTGTCTGCGCCACCAGGCGGCGGCCAGGCGTTGAGCGCAGCGAATCAGCGCGCGCTGGGGCATGGGATTCGAGTCTCAGCGACTCGCCGCGAAATACTTCTCCTCCAGAATCCTGCGGTGATGCAACTCATGTCCCGCGATGATGTATGCCAGCGCTCGCACGCTGACTTCATTCTTGTTGGCGATGCCGCGCCGTACCCACGCCGCTTCGTCGAGATTGCGCAGCAGCGACAGTGTAGCGCGGCGCACGGCGATGAAGTCCTCGACCAGATCGGCCAGCGGACGATGGGCGAACGGGCCATTGCGCACGTAGTCATCCTGCTCGAAGCCTTCGAGGGGTGCGATGTCGGCGCGCGAGATTCGCAGGGCGCGGTAGGCGAAGATGCGCTCGGTGTCGCAGATGTGGCCGAGGACTTCCTTGGCGCTCCATTTCTCGGGCGCGTAGCGGAAGTCGCCGTCCTCGTCGTCACGGCCGGAAAGCAACAGCATCATTTGGCGGCGCTGTTGGTCGAGCGTGTTGAGAATGTCCTCGCCCGGAATCAGAGAAATATAGCGGTCATAATACGGCGCGTACTCGTTCGCCTGGGGCCGGGCGATGGTGAAGGCTGGAGGAGCGATCACGGCTGGTTCTGACATGGTTTGCTCCTACGAGGTCGGAATTGCATCTTCGACAAATCTTCGAGCCAAGAGCATACTCCGAGGACCTGTGGAACTGTTGCCCGGAAGAGTTTTTTTCGGGAATCCTTACACGGTGGGAGGGCCGAAATGCACGGTTCGGTGATCCCAGTCACCGCCCGCCGCAAGACACATAAGGACGTACCATGGTAGGAAACTCCATTGAAAATAAAGGCTTTTCCACAGCGCTCATTTTGAGACTGCGGAGTACAATTCGATTTGGTCACGCAAGTGCGGCACGTGATCTCTAATCCCAACACGGAAAGGACTTTTTATCCATGTGGAAGCCGACGAATCAGCCTACGACTCCCGGGCGGCCTGCAGAGCCGGAGCGTCCAACCATGCCCACCTCGAGCGCTCCTGCAATGATGGCGAATGAGCCTGCCGCCGCGCCGCGTCCGGCGACAACCCCCACCACTACCACTGCGGACCAGGCGACCATCGGCAAATCGCTGGTGATCAAGGGCGAGGTGACGGGGTCGGAGTCACTCTACATTGACGGCCGGGTGGAAGGCTCCATCAACCTGGCGGGCAACCGCGTCACCATCGGCCGCAACGGAGTTGTCGCGGCCAACATTAACGCCCGCGAGATCGTCGTGCTCGGCAAAGTCCGCGGCAACCTCACCGCCAGCGACCGCGTCGATATCCGCAGCGACGGATCGCTCACCGGCGACGTGGTGGCGGCACGCATCTCGATCGAAGACGGCGCCTATTTCAAGGGCGGCATCGACATCCGCAAAGGCGGCCAGCCCACGCAGCCCGGCCAGCAGAAGCCCAACGGCGAAGACAAGGCCGTTCCAGCGCCCGAGCCAGCAGCGATTGGCGCACGCGCGTAGTTTGCGGTGGGGGCGCCTCGCGCGGGGTTTCGTAATTAAGATCAGCGGCGGAGTTCGCAGCGAATGCGAATGTCCGCCGCTTTATTGTTAGGATATCCTGCCAAAGCCATCATTCGTTGACTCGCGGACGCCGCGTTCGTAAGATGAAGCGACCCGGAAGCCGGACTGTCGCCCGCATATCGGCAAAGAATCATCGACTAGGCATGATCGGCCAAACCATCTCTCACTACCGCATCGTTGAGAAGCTCGGCGGCGGCGGCATGGGCGTGGTTTACAAGGCCGAAGATACCCGCCTTCACCGTTTTGTCGCTCTGAAGTTCCTGCCCGACGAAGTGGCCAACGATCCTCAGGCTCTGGAGCGCTTTCGCCGCGAAGCGCAGGCGGCGTCGGCGCTCAACCATCCCAACATCTGCACCATTTACGACATCGGCGAAGATCGTTCTATCGACAATCAGGCGCGTCATTACATCGTGATGGAGTACCTCGAAGGCAGCACGCTGAAGTACCGCATCGAGGGAAAGCCGATTTCTCTGGAGCAGTTGGTCGACTTCGGCGCGCAGATTGCCGACGCGCTGGATGTGGCGCACGCGGCGGGAATTGTTCATCGCGACTTGAAGCCGGCGAACCTGTTTATTACTAAACGCGGACAAGCCAAGGTACTCGATTTCGGCCTGGCCAAAGTAGCAGGGCCATCCCTGCCGCACTACGCGCCGGCGGGAGTGACGCTGGCGACGGCCGCGATTGATCCGGCGAATCTTACCAGCCCTGGCAGCACCGTGGGCACGGTGGCTTACATGTCGCCGGAACAGGCTCGCGGAGAAGATCTCGATGTGCGTACCGACCTGTTTTCTTTTGGCGCAGTGTTGTATGAGGCGGCCACGGGACGGCAGCCGTTTACCGGCAACACTTCGGCCGTTATCTTCGACGCCATCTTGAACCGTGAGCCCGTAGCGCCTGTGCGGCTGAATCCTAATTTGCCCGCGGAACTGGAGCGGATCGTCAATAAAGCTCTGGAGAAAGACCGCGACCTGCGTTATCAGGTGGCTTCGGAGATGCGCGCCGACCTGAGGCGCTTGAAGCGCGAGCTTGATTCGGGGAGAAGTTCGGCGGTGAGTTCGGGCACAGCGGTGATGACGCCACCTTCGGGCTCGGCTCCAGCCACAGTCGCGCCTTCCGCTTCGGCAGTCCCGCCGGTATTGGCGGTCTCAGGGCCGGCTTCGGCTGCCGATCTGGGTTCGGGCCTCACGCGCGGCGCGGGATCTAGCTCATCCGCGGCGGTATTGCCGACCGTAACCCCGGCTTCAAGCCGCAAGTATCGGGTTGCGGCAGTGGTTGTCTTATTGGTCGCGATGACGGCGGCTGGCATTTGGTATTTGCGCGGAAAAACTGCCACTTCGCAGATCGGATCCATTGCCGTGATTCCGTTCGCCAACGTGGGCGGCAATGCGGATACCGATCTCCTCAGCGACGGCCTCACTGAATCCTTAATCGCCAGCCTGGCGCACGTGCCAGAGTTGAAAGTGAAATCCCGCAACTCGGTTTTCCGCTACAAGGGCAAGGAGGTGGACGTCGAAAAAGTCGGCAAGGAGTTAACCGTCGATGCCCTGCTCACAGGCAGAGTGGTGCAACACGGGGACACGATCCAGGTCAGCGCCGACCTCACCAACGTGCAGGACAACACGGAGATCTGGGGCGGGCAATATGAGCGCAAAAGTGCGGACATTATTTCTTTGCAGCAGCAAATCGCGGGCGATATCGCGGGCAAGCTACGCACGAAGCTGACTGGCGCCGAAAAGCAGCAGGTCGCCAGGCAGGGCACGCAGAACCCGGAGGCCTATCAGCTTTACGTGAAAGGGAGGTACTACTGGAACAAGCGCACCAATGCCGACATTAAGACTGCCATTTCCTACTTCAATCAAGCCATCGATAAAGATCCCGGCTATGCGTCGGCCTATTCAGGGCTAGCGGACGCCTATGGCACACTGACCAGTTATGGGGGCGACCCCAATGACCTCGTCCCGAAGTCGGATGCTGCGGCCAAAAAGGCCCTGGAACTCGATCCCACACTCGCCCGTCCGCACGCGGTCTTGGGTGCCAACGAAATGCAATACACTTGGGATTTTTCCGGCGGCGAAGCTGAGTTCCGAAAGGCCCTGGAGCTCGATCCCAGCGACGCCACTGCCCACCAGTGGTTCTCCGAAAGCCTGTGCTGGATCGGTGGCAGAGCCCAGGAGGCGATCGAGGAAGGCAACCGCGCCCACCAACTCGATCCGCTCTCCCCCATCATAAGTGCCCAACAGGCTCAGGCCTACACCTACGCCCACCAATTTGACAAGGCCATCGAGATCTTCAAGAAAGTCATTGCCGATAATCCAACCTTTGGCAGAGGACACTCAGAGCTGGCATTAGCGTATTGGGGCGCGCATAAATATCCCGAGGCCATCCAAGAATGGAAGACCGGCTCCCAATTAGAAGGCGATAAGAATGCCATTGAATTCGCCGCCGCTATGGACGCGGGCTTTCGCTCCGGCGGATGGCCAGCTGCCCTGCACAAGGGCATCGCGGTCTCAGTGGCGCAGCGCAACTCCAAGGCTGAATACGCTTCTCCTTACAGCATCGCGGCGTTGTATGCCGATTTGGGCGACAAAGACCACGCCTTCGAGTGGCTCAGTACTGCATACCAGGAACACGACGAGAACCTGCTCGCGCTCCGGACCGACACCGCGCTCGACTCTCTGCACTCCGATCCACGGTACGCCGAACTGGTACGCAAGGTCGGCTTCCCGCAATAAGCCTTTCACGGCTGCGTTCCCGCTCCCAGAATTTCTTTGCTTCCGCCCTCGGCGACCGCGGGATACGACGCCGCTTTGCGTCGGCGCAGGTCGTTGGGCAGTTGCGATCTAAGAAGCCACAGCCCCACGGCGGTCGCTGCTGCCCAAGTGACGGAAATCAATCCTAGTTGCAGCAGATCGGCGACGCGGCTGCCGTGACCAGAAACGAAGGGAGTGACACTTCTTGCGACTCCAAAGCTGACGCCACCGGCGGCGACCGCGGTCAGCGCGGACTTTCCTAACTCATCCCAGCGCAACGTTCTCAGCGAAACCAGTTTGCGGTAGTGCAGCAGCAAAGCTAGCGCCAGCAGATTCGCTCCAATGCCGATATCGGAGGCGAAAGCCAGGCCCACCACGCCATATTTGTGGAAGAGCAGCGAATATACCGGCAGCGAAGCGCCCGTGATCACGGTGACTGCGGCCATCGGAGTCAGCGTGTCGCCGGAAGCGTAAAAGGCGCGGGCGTAGAGTCCCTGGGCGGACCACAGCGCCAGAGAGAGCGAGAACCAGAAGAAGTAAACCGCCGTAGTCTGCGTATCGGAAAAAAGAAAACGCCCGCGGCGATAGACCAGATCGATCAGCGGGAAGGCGGCGGCCATCATCCATCCGGTGGCGAGAAACGACGCGGCGGAGACGCGGTAGACCGAATCGTTTACCGTCGCGGCGAATTCCTGCAGGCGTTTCTCGTTGAACAAGCGGGCGAAAAACGGCAGCGAGGCTTGTCCCGTGGCCTGCCCCAGCACCGCAATCGGCACGGCAAACAGTCGCTTCGCATAGTTCAGCCGCGCAATGTCGCCGATGCCGCTGGAGGCGTAGTGGCGCAGGATCCAGTCGTCGGCTGTGACCAGCGAGACCCCAAGCATCAGCGGGACCGAAAGCCGCACCCACTCGCGGAACGCGGGATTCATGATGTTGAACGAAGGCTTGTATCCCGTGCCAATGCGCGCCGCGCCGATCACGCTGGCCAGAAACGGACCCGCTACGCTTCCCACCAGAGCGCCATAAGCCAGCGATGCAATCCCGAAGTGGCGTCCGCCCATGACCCCGCCGAGAATGATGAACACGTTGTAAAGCAGCGGTCCGAAGGCCGGGAAAAGAAACAGGCGGCGCGAGAGCAGAACAGCGGAGACGACTCCTCCGACGTAGAAAAAGATCTGTGCCGGCAGCAGAATGCGGGTCAGATGGACGGTCAGGTCCACTTGCGCGGGCGAGAAACCATGAAACATCCAGCGCACAAACTGCGGCGTGAAAATCTCGGTAACGATGGTGCCGGCGATCATCACCGCGGTCATGACTGTGATGACGACGGAGAAGGTTTTCTGCGCGTCGGCTTCGCGTTTCTCCGCGAGAAATCGGGTATAGATGGAGATGAATGTAATGGACGCCGCGCCCCCGGCCACGATGTAGTTGAGCCAGTCGGGCAGCGTGAAGGCGGCGACGTAGGCGTCGGTCTGCGGTCCGGCGCCGAACGCGTAGGCGATGTAGGCCTCGCGAATGTAGCCAATCACGCGCGACGCCATGACCGCCGACATCAGCAGCAATGTGGCCGAGAAAGCCGTGTGCTGGTGCGAGGGGCGGAAGAACCGCAGAAGTCTGGTCATGGGCCGCAGATTTATGCTGGTAGTGCCGAGCTTTTGTTGTCCGGCGCGAGACGTGAATTCCTTTCAAAGCCTACCAGAGGCTTCCATCCACGACGGAGTTTATCGCCCGAATCGGACTCGGATGGTTCCTCTTGTGACACTGGCGTTCATCCAGAGATCTTCAGCACAACCTTGCCGTAGTTCTTGCCTTCTTGCAGCAGCTTGTAAGCTTCCACGGCGCGCTCGAGCGGGAAGACTTGACCGACCACCGGGGTCAGTTTGCGTTGGGCGATCCATTCGGAGAGCTGGTTCCAGGCGGGCTCGATGATTTCGCGTTTTTGGGAGATGTAGGTCAGCCACAGGCCCTGGATGCTGGCGGATTTCGCATACAGCGCCCGCACGTCGAGTTGCGGCGGCTTGCCCGTGGCGCTGCCGTATTGGATGACGCGTCCGAAATCGCGCAGGCAGCGCAGGCTTTTGGCGGTGTGCTCTCCGCCTAGCATTTCGAAGGCCGCGTCCACGCCTTCACCGTGAGTGAGATCTTTCACGGCTTCTTCGTAGTCGTGCTGCTTGTAGTTGATGCCGTGCTGCAGGCCGAGTTCTTTCACACGAGCGAGCTTTTCCTCCGACGACGAGGTTCCGAACATTTCAACGCCGAGAATGTGGCCGATCTGCACCGCCGCCGTGCCCACGCCTCCGGCAACGGCGTGGATGAGGACCCGGTGCGGAGCTTCGCGCCGCCCGACAGCCGAGAGCCTGCCCTGAGCCTGCCGAAGGGGCGGCTGTCCCCACATGGGCTGGGAAGTCATACCCGCCTGCCAGTAGGCGAGATAGGCGGTGAAGTAGTTGACGGGGAAGGCTGCGGCTTGCTCGTCGGTCCAGTGATCGGGGACGGTCCAGAGCAGGTTGGGATAGGCGGCGACTTTCTCGGCAAACGCTCCCCACTGGATGTAGCCCATGACGCGGCGTCCGCTGCTTTCTTTGCCGCTCTGTTCCGTGCCGGCGAATTCGCGTCCGGCGATCAGCGGTGGGGCGGGCGTTCCGGGATAGCCGTCATGGGTGGTCATGACGTCGGCGAAATTCAGGCCCCCGGCGGCGACGCGAACCAGCGTTTGTCCCGGCTTCAGGGTAGGTTCGGCGGTGTCTTGGATGGTGAGTGCGTCGAGGCCGGACGGGCTGGTGATCATTAAGGCTTTCATGCAGGCAAGTCTAGCAGGGCGGACGAGCTCGGGCCGCAGACTCACAGGCACAAGCCGTAGTTTCTTCGCCGGCCATTTGCCGTCAGGTATATACTCTTGGCGTAGGTTTACTGAGGTCCTTCCGGCCACGCCTCCAGGGGCCGGGACAGGGCGCAGATTCATTCCCCTAATTCTTGCGCGCCCTGCATGCTGATTTGCCGATTTCCGCCCGGGGCGGCGAGGAAAAGGCACCGGTGCATCGCGTCAGATGTTCAGCGTGGCTGCGTCCGGGGGAGGTCATACTGTGGATTTAGCTCTTGTACGTTTACTTTTTGTCATCATTGTTTCGGTTACCTGCTACTTCATCGAGCCTTTCGGCCGCTCCCAAGATGTGGACGCCGGTATAGGCGCACTGGTTGGGGCGGGGATTGTTTTGTTCGAATGGAAAATGCGCGGGGTAAGCCTGAAGCGGCTGATCGGCGCGGCCATCGGAAGCATCCTCGGTATCTGCGGCGCCTACCTGTTCGCCATCGTGATCCGCAACAGCGTGCCTGAGGGGCCGACGCGCAATTTCCTGCAAATCCTGGTGATGTTGCTGATGGCTTACGTGGGCCTGATCGTGGGCGCGAGCAAGGGCGACCTGCTGAACCTCTCCGCTTTGGGCGGAGTCTTCGGCGGTGAGAAGCAAGGCAAGAAAAGTTACAAGATCCTCGACACCAGCGTCATCATCGATGGCCGCATCGCGGACATCGCCGAAACCGGGTTCCTCGATGGAATCATCGTCACCCCGCAGTTCGTGTTGCGCGAACTGCAACTCGTGGCCGATTCGGCCGACTCGCTGAAGCGCAACCGCGGCCGGCGCGGGCTCGACGTTCTCCAGCGCCTGCAGAAAATGGCTACGCTGTCGATCCAGATTGTGGAAGATGATTTTCCCGCGGTTCGCGAGGTCGATCTGAAGCTGATCGAACTGGCCAAGGTCTACCAGGGCAAGATCATCACCAACGACTTCAACCTGAACAAAGTGGCGCAGTTGCAGGGCGTCGAGGTGCTGAACATCAACGAACTGGCAAACTCGCTCAAGCCCATCGTGCTGCCGGGCGAGATCATGAAAGTATTTATCCTGAAAGAAGGCAAGGAATACAACCAGGGCGTCGCCTATCTGGACGACGGCACCATGG
Source organism: Acidobacteriaceae bacterium (assembly GCA_003131585.1). Taxonomy (GTDB): domain Bacteria; phylum Acidobacteriota; class Terriglobia; order Terriglobales; family Acidobacteriaceae; genus Sulfotelmatobacter. The sequence continues at coordinate 956 of PKVW01000072.1, read as the reverse complement.
TCGTCGTGGACAACGCACGGAAAATGATCGGCAAGACGATCGACGTCTCGGTCACTTCCGTGCTGCAAACTACGGCTGGGAAGATGATCTTCGGCAAGTGGGATGAACGTGCCTTTGCCCGCACGAGCGCGCCCGTCCCGCCTGCATTGCCGCCAATCCCCAGTGCGGCGGGCCCTGCCGCAGTGGTCCCGAACACGCTGGTGGAGACCAAGCCCACCCAGCCTTAAGGTGCGGCTGCCGCTACCGATGCCACCGAGATTGTGGTCCCATTCAGCGTGCCGGCGATCCTGACCCGTTGTCCCGCTGCCCGCTTCAGCGCTGCCGGCGAGCCCTCGAGAACATACACTTTGTCGCCGTCAACCAGGGAGAACCGCTCACCACCGTGGACGCAAACCCGCGTACAATCCCCGGCTGTCCTGCCCTTGTCGGCGGAATGCTTCGCGCCACAGTGAGTATCGGTGATCATGCCCTCGTAGGTCTGCGGCTGGGCGGCGGACGATTGCGCTGGCTGACCTGATTCAGTTTCTTGGGCGGCGGCCGCAGCGGCAGCGGCTCCCACGGTCGCCATCAGGAGCGCTAGAGCGCAGGCGATGGCGCCGACTATCGCAAACATCTCAATCCAGAAGCGGGCTCTCGTAGCTCTCATGGACACTTGATACCAGCTTTCGCCTGCCGGGGTGCCTGTTTTCGGAGCGCGAACTCCGAGGCCGGGCCTCTTCCTGAATGCAAGTAGCGTGCCAGCCCATACCATTCTCGCGCGCGAGCCTAAGTTTGTGACCGTGCGAGGGTTGGCGATTATCACAGACGCGCTCCAGCGGTTTGGCCCACGAATTGGGCCGTGTAAAAAGTTCGTTGCTCCCGTCCTTGGGAAGCTAGCTACTTAAGCGAACTGTGTTTCCGGTTGATGGAATGCGGCGCTCGGCGGTGAATTGTCGGTAGTGTCCTAATTTGCCTTT
>PKVW01000027.1 GCA_003131585.1 Acidobacteriaceae bacterium | reverse complement strand
GTCGAGGCCGTGACGGTTGGCAGTAGCCGATCCATCGCGCCTCTAAGTCCTTTGTTTTGCCGATTTTAGTATCTAAGTCCTTTAGGCTCCCGATTTTGCGGGGAATTTCCCGCTAACTCAATGATTCCAATGATGGGGAGGGGGGAGGGGGGTATCGAGACTCCCAGTCTGCGAGCGAGCGATCTAACCCGCACCGCAACGACGTCCCGAACTTTATTTTCAGGCCGAAATCCACGAACCGGTTATGGAATGGGTTTCTAGATCGAACTGGGAACTTTGGGATGTTCGTAGTCCGTTGCTTTTGGACGGCCCTCGATCAGATGCATGGTGTGGAGAATTGTCTCGATGACCGATTCATTCCCCACCGCCGTGTTGATCATTACGTGATAGAGGGAGCGGGTGGGCCAGTCGGCGTCAAAGTAGTGCTTGACGAAGGCGATGCGCTCCCGATCGATGGTATCGACAAGATTCTCCGCCTCCGATTTTGTCGATCCGTCTTCGAGCAGGCGGCGCACCTTCTCGACGCGCGGGGCATAAAGGAAGACGTGAAAGGCGTCAGGCTGTTCGCGCAGGAAGTACGGCGCGCCGCGGCCGACTACTATGGAATTTCCTTCCTGAGCAATTCTTGCGGTGATTTGCTCCATCATCGACACCATGCGATCGGTGTCAAAGGCCTGATTGCCGAGCGGGGAACTACGCTCGTAACTGCCGCGCCAGAAAACTTTCGCCACGCGATAGAAGCGGCTGTCCATGCGCTCGTCGCAGCGCATGACAGCGGAGGGATCGACATGGGCGAGGCGCGCAATTTCCTCGGTAAGCAAGTGGTCCCAGAGCTTCCAATCCAGACGGTTGGCCAGTTCAGCGGCGATGGAACCGCCGCCGCAGCCGTACTCTCGCTCAATGGTGACGAGCCGAAACATGGCTGCCATTTAGTGTATCGCGAATTAGTGTACCGCGATGGCGCCGGGCTTGCCCTTTTTCATCAGGAACACCAGCGGAACCATCGCCAGGATGGCCAGAGCGAGAAGCCGGAAGTCGTCAATATAGGCCAGCATCGCGGCTTGCCGCTGGACTGTGCCTTCGATCAGAGCATACGCCCGCAGGGTCGCGCCCGCGGCACTCACGCCGTGCGCTCGCAGGGCTTGGGCAGCGCCTTGCAGCATCGACTGGAGCGCGGGGTTGGAAGCGCTGAGATTGCGGGACAGATCGTGCAAGTGAACCTGCGTGCGCCGGTCCAGCATGGTGGTGACCAGGGAAATTCCGACACTCCCGCCAATATTGCGCGCCAGATTCATCAAGCCTGATGCGGCATTGTTTTTGTCCCGCGGCAGAAAGGCGTACGCGGCGGTATTGATGGGAACGAAAAGAAAAGCCATTCCCACGGCTTGAAACACGCGAGCCGTGGCCGCAGTGCGGAAATCGATTTGAAGATCGAACCCAGTCATGTAGAACAGCGAGCCGGAAAGCACGACCAAACCGAACACCAGCAGCCAGCGCGGGCTGTAGCGGGAGAGCAAGAATCCCACCAGGGGCAGCAAAAACATGATGGCGAATCCGCCGGGCATGAGCGCAAGGCCCGATTGCTCCGCGGTGTATCCGAGCAAAGTCTGCATGAACAGAGGCAAGAGCAACGTACTGCCCAACAGAGCAAAGCCCAGCATGAACATCAACAAGTTGGAGACGGCGAAGGTGCGATCGCGGAACAAATGCAGATCGATGATGGGATCCTTGTGCCTCCACTCCCATATAACCACGAAGATCAAGGAGGCCGCGGCGATCAGCGAGAGCACCAGAATGAAGTGAGATTCAAACCAGTCGTCGCGCTGCCCCTTGTCGAGGACAATCTGGAGAGCGCCCAGGCCCAGCGCCACGAAGCCGAGGCCGACGTAGTCGATGGTGGTTTCGCTAAGCTTGCGGCGTTTGAGATAGGGCGGATCTTGAATGAGCCGCGAGGTAAGCAGGATGGAAATGATGCCGACCGGGATATTGATGAAAAAAATCCAGCGCCAGGTGAAGTTGTCGGTGATCCATCCGCCGAGGGTAGGCCCGATCGCGGGCGCGGTAACTACGGCGACGCCGTACACGGCGAAGGCCATGCCGCGCTTGGCGGGAGGAAAGGTATCGGCGAGTATGGCCTGTTCGCTCGGCTGCAGTCCACCTCCGCCAGCGCCTTGCAGCACACGGCAGATGATGAGTGTCGCCAAGTTCGGCGCCAGTCCACACAAGAAAGAACTGACGGTGAACAGAGCCACGCAGCTCATGTAAAAGTTCTTGCGGCCCATAATGGAAGAGAGCCAGCCGCTTAGGGGAAGCACGATGGCGTTGGAGACAAGGTAGGAGGTCAGGACCCAGGTGCTCTCATCCTGCCCAGCGGAGAGGCTGCCGGCGATGTGCGGCAGGGCGACGTTGGCGATGGAAGTGTCGAGCACTTCCATGAAAGTCGCCAACGTAACCGTTATGGCGATGATCCAGGGATTGATTGCCGGACGCCAGGCATCGGCGTTATCGAACGGAGCGGCAACGCTCATCGCTTAATCCATACTTTGGGGGCGACCGACATGCCGGGCCGCAGGGACTGATCCTTGTTTTCTCCGGGATCGAGCACGATCTTAACCGGAATCCGCTGCACGACTTTCACATAGTTACCGGTGGCATTCTCGGGAGGCAGCAGGCTGAAACGGGCGCCACTGGCGCCGGCGATGCTATCAATCTTGCCGTTGTACTTCCTTCCGTTGGCATCGACTTCCAGGGTGACCGGTTGGCCCACTTTCATCTGGCGAAGCTGGGTTTCCTTGAAGTTCGCGGTGATCCAGACATCGTTGAGAGGAACGATCTTCAGCAGTTCCTGGCCCGGGGCGACGTTCTGTCCGACTTCGACGGTGCGATCGCTGACGATCCCCGAAACCGGTGCGACGATTTTGGTGTACTGCAGATTCAGCTGCGCCTGGTCGAGGTCGGCTTCCTTTTGCTGTGCTTGTGCCAGGGCCGAGGCAGCCTTGGAACGAATGACCTGGACTTGTTGAGGAGCGGTTTGAGCGTTGCGCCGGTTGGCTTCCGCCTGCATCAGTTTTGCCTGGGCTTGGGTCACCTGCGACTGGACAGCATCGGCGTTGGCGTGGGCAGCCTCGACCGCAGCCGCATTGGCTTTGGCGGCAGCCACGGCCTGGTCGTATTGCTGCTGCGAGATCTCCTGCTTGTCCACGAGCTGCTTGTAGCGGACCAGATCGTTCTGCGCCTTGACACTATTCGCCTCGGCCTGGTCGCGCTGGGCTTCGGCCGCTTCGACCTGCTGCCGGGCAGCGGAGATTCCGGCGCGGGCGCCGACCACATCGGCTTCCGTCGCGGACACCTGGCTGCTGGTGTTGACCGAAGCGATGGGGACATTGACGCCGGCTCCGGCGGCCGCTGCCTGCGCCTCGTCGAAATCCGCTTTGGCGCGGTCGTAGGCGACCTGGTAGTCGGCGGGATCGATCTCCACCAGTACCGTATTCGCCTGCACATTCTGGTTGTCCTCGACGTTCAGCTTCACCACGTGGCCTGAAATGCGGGCGCTGATGGAATTGATGTGGCCGTCCACCTCGGCATCATCGGTGGATTCGTAACTGGAGACGTAGCGGTAGACGAAGAATCCCGCCACCAGCAGGACGATCAGGGCGACGACGACGGCGACGCGAAAGCCGGGACTGGCGGTACGCGAAGGACGAGTATGGAAGTCTCGTTCCGTAGAAGGCAATGGCTTGGTGCGGCTTTCGGATTGATCCGGCGGAGCGGCGGGCGGGCTTTGCGTCGGCGGTTCCATGGATTTGAGTTAGTGTTCGCCTTTCAAATATCGTTTGACTCCCTGTTCCGCATCTCCGATGGCGTATGCCAGTTCCACTTTGGCCAGACTGTCCGCATAAAGGCTCTGAATATAACTCTCGTGAGCGCTGGCAACAGACTCCTGCGCCTGAATCACTTCCAGGTTGTCGGCCACTCCGGCCGAAAAGCGGTCCTTCGACTGATTCAGGGTCTCTTCCGCCAACTCGACGGAGCTGCGGGCAACCTCGACCTGCTCGGCGGCAGAGGTCAAGTCCAGCAATGAGGCGCGGACTTCATAATCGATGCGGCCACGCAGATCACCGAGTTGAGAGCGCGCCTGCTTCAACTGGGCGTCGGCTTCGAGAACATCACTGTGAACTTTCCCTCCCGCAAAGATGGGGATGTTCAGACCCCCATTTACCTGCCAGGTTCCGTTGGAATGGGCCGGAGTGACTCCGATGTCGCCGTAGTTTGCGTCGACATCCAGGGATGGATAGTGCCCGGCGGCAGCGGCCCGACGCGAAAGTTCCGCCGAACGAACCTGGGCTTGCGCCGCCCGGTAGTCCGACCGCGAGGCATAGGCGCGCTCCAGGTAAGCCTCGAGGGGCAAAGGGGTCAACGCCTGGTAAGGAGCTTTCTCGGTCAAGAAAAACTCCTGACCCGCTGGCAGTCCGATTATCCGGGCCAACGACAGCTTCTGCCTGGCGAAGTCGTTGCGCGCGGCGATGAGCTGCTGCCGGCGCGTCTGTAACTCCACTTGAGAGCGCAGGGTATCGATGGCTGGACTCAGCCCGGCCTTTTGCTGGTCGACCGCTTTGTTGTACAGGGCCGAAGCGTTCTTGATCTGGGCATCGGTGGTTTCGATGCGAGCGGCGGTGGCAATGGCCATTAAGTAGGCGTTGCCGACAGCAAGCACTACCAGTTGCCTGGCGTCTTTATAGCTGTACTGCGCGGATTTCAGGCGCTCGGAAGCGGCGCGTTCCCGCTCGAGGTCCTTGAAGTTGAACAGGGACTGACTGACCGAGGCGCGCGCGTCGAAGTAGTTGAACGGACCTATCACCCGGGGAATCGGGAAGGGGAAAACGTTGTTCTTGAGGCCAAGCGCAGTGAGGCTCTGGGTCTGTACGTCTTCCTGCACGCGGGCCGAGAGGGTGGGCAGGAGGCTGCTGAGTTCTTTCCATCTCTCACCCCGCGCCATGACGGTTTGATCGCCGGAGAGCAGCAGACCGAGGTTATTGCGCAGCCCGCGTTCAATGGCCTCCGGGAATCCCAGTTGCAAGACTTCCGGAGTAGCTTTTCCCTCAGGCTCGCTGCCGGTGAAAGGACTCTGCGACCCGGGTAGAGAGATGGAAGGCGCGGGCGCGGAATTCTGAGCCACAAGGCCGGTGACGGCGCACAACAGTATCAGCGCGAGCGCAAGAAGCCTGCGACTTGGATGAGATAAAAAGCGGGGCATTTCCGGTTCTGAAAAAGTCCCATTATAAAAAAGAGTCTTCGGGACGGCCTTTCTCATTATTGTCTCCCTATTGATTCGCTTGAGATACCTGGCGATGCAAAAACCCGGTGGCTGGCCAGTTTGAAGTTGGACACTACCGCGAGCCCACGCTGTTTAGCGTTTCGCCAAGATGCCCGGCAAATGACGAAAAATGGCCGGGATTTTGTATTGCGATCAACGTATTGCGATCAACATATTGCGATCAATAATGAAGTTTGATTGGCTCTCCCGTTACTTTAGACACTTTCCACCGCGCAGCGCCTGCCGATAAAGTGAAGAGAGGTTCCGTCCCCCATGCATCGAGGCCGTAGTTTGATCGTTGCGCTGGCACTGTCTGCCGGTCTGTTCATGCCGGCCGGCACGGCTCAGACGCAAGGTCACGCGGACCGAAAGGTACTGGACAGAATTGCTCCGGTTTATCCGGAACTCGCGAAACGCATGCACGTCATTGGTGTGGTCAAGCTGGAAGTAGTGATTCGGGCAAATGGAAACGTTAAGTCTGCCAAGGCGCTCGGAGGGAATCCGGTGCTGATCGGATCGGCCACCGATGCCGTCCGCAAGTGGAAGTTTGAAGCTGCAACCGAAGAAACTACCGAGGTTATTCAACTCACCTTCGAACCCCACTAAAAACACAATCGTAAGCGCTACGCAACATTTACTCGAAGCACGCACTCAAAGCACGCACTCGTCTTATGTCCGCCTCGACCCCAAAGTCCGCCAGAAACCAGATCGACCGTCGCCGCAGACGACATCCTAGATACCGCGCCGATTTCCGAGTCACCGTGAGCTATCTTCTGGGAAATCACTACCAGAAGCTGGCGGGACACGGCAGAGATTTGTCCGAAGCCGGAATCGGCGTACTCCTGCCAGCGGAGCTGGATGGCGGTGAGGTAGCCGGCTTGAGCTTTTCGCTTCCCGGATCAGCCGGATCATCCGTTCCGTGGGAAGTGCGAGCGGTGGTCCGCTACCGCCGCGGGTACCATTACGGCTTTGAATTCCTGTCCCTCACGGGCGAACAACAAGAATCGCTGAAGAAACACCTCAAAGGCCTGGAATCAATTGACTGAAAGGCTTTTGGTTGAAAACCTCCGCGAGCTGCGGCATGGCGGACGGTTCTGACGCGAGCATGCTGGGGTGACTTCCGTCATCTTGTGGAGGGGTGACCTGTGGTTCAAGCTGAAACCGGGGACTGGTTCGCGAGCACAAGCGGAAGTATCACTTCAATGAGTAACTCCAAGCCTAACGCAGCGGCAGGGACGGACTGGACGGGGCTGCTGGCCGATCCGGATCTGGCACGGAACCTTGGGAAACTGCTGCAGACTTATCGGGATGCGCCGCCGGAGGGCCGAGAAGAAGCTCTGCTGGCGGCCATGCGAGAGATCAAACAAGAAGCCTCCAGCAGCACCGCCGCCGGCTCAACCCCAGCGACGGAGGCTCCAGCGGGGCCGCTGCCTGCCCCGGCCTCAGCCGCTCCTCCGTTTGAGCCCGATGTCTTCAGCCCCAACTGGGGACAAGATCGACGGCAGCATCCCAGAATTAAATCTTTTGTGGCCGTGGAGCTGCGCGTCAATGACGCGGAGGCTCCCATCTGGGGCAGTCTCTCCAACACCAGCTTGGGCGGCTGTCAGATAGAAACCGCGGACCACATTAGCGGCGGCGCCAAAGTCGAAATCGGACTTTGGGTCGCGAGTGGCAAGATCTGGGTAAAGGGCCTCGCGCTGAACGGAGTGGTGACTCGCAGCGTTGGCGCGGGAGTGCGCATTCGCTTCGCCGCAATGGATCCCGCCGAAAAAGAGAACCTCCGCCAGCTTCTTAAGTACGTCCAAGAGACCACAAGGGCTGCGCAAAGCGAAAACCGTTACTTGCAACTGCTAAAATAGCTGGTATCCCTGTTTTCAGTTCTCTCCTTTCCTGTAATTCTCTCGAGTTTTCACCGATCCGGCGACATTGATCCGCAAGAAATTGATACACTCGGTGCGTAGCTGAAACCCTTTTCTGTCCTGGGAACTCTAATTAAGAAGGGCCAGTGGAGCAATGCCGGTAAAGGTTGGGTTGTCCCCCTGGGAGGAGCGCGCATCGCATGGTAGCCATTGAACAGGCGTTGGTGACCGGCAAGCAGTTGGACACGCTGTGCATTAACACGATCCGTACCTTGGCGATTGACGCGGTAGAACAGGCCAACAGCGGACATCCCGGCGCGCCCATGGGCTTGGCGCCCGTGACTTACTGCCTGTGGCAGGAGTTTCTGCGATACGACCCGGAAGATCCGAAGTGGCTGAACCGCGACCGGTTCGTACTGTCGAATGGCCACGCTTCCATGCTGCTCTACGCCATGCTTCATCTTACGGGCGTGCGCGAAGTTAGCAAGAACGGGGAAGTTCTGAAGGGGCTGTCAGTTCCGATGGAGGAGATCAAGCGCTTCCGGCAACTCGGAAGCCGGACTCCGGGACATCCCGAATCGCACATCACGACTGGGGTGGAGACCACGACGGGGCCGCTCGGCCAGGGCGTGGGAAACAGCGTGGGCATGGCCATCGGCAGCCGGTGGCTGGCCGCAAATTTCAACCGGCCCGGCTTTGAGATCTTCGATTACAACATCTACGCAATGTGTTCGGACGGCGACCTGATGGAAGGCATCAGTGGCGAAGCCGCGTCGCTGGCGGGCCATCTGAAGCTGTCGAATCTGTGCTGGATGTATGACCATAACCATATCACGCTGGATGGTCCCGCCGATTGGTCGTTCAGCGAAGACGTCGCCACGCGCTTCGTCGGCTACGGCTGGAATGTAACGCGCGTCGCCGATGCGAACGATCTGGAGATGCTGGCGCGGGCTTTTGAAACCTTCCGGAAGACGACGGATCGCCCCACGCTGATCATCGTGGACAGCCACATTGGCTATGGATCGCCCCACAAACAGGACACCAGTGCGGCCCACGGAGAGCCGCTCGGCGAAGAAGAAGTGCGGCTGACGAAGAAGTTTTATGGCTGGCCGGAGGATGCCAAGTTTCTGGTGCCGGAGGGCGTGCGGGAACACTTTCAGGAGGGAATTGGAAGGCGCGGGCGCGATGCGCGCGCAAAATGGGCGAAGATGTTCGCCGAGTATTCGCAAAAGTATCCGGACCTGGCCGAGAGATTGCATCTTATGCAACGCCGAGAACTTCCAAGCGGCTGGGATAAGAACCTGCCCACCTTTCCGGCGGACCCCAAGGGAGTAGCGACACGAGAGAGTTCCGGCAAGGTACTCAATGCGCTCGCGCAGAACATTCCGTGGCTGATCGGCGGCTCGGCGGATTTAGCGACCTCGAACAAGACGACGCTGAAGTTTGAAGGAGCAGGCGACTTTCAGGCGGGCAGCTATGCGGGACGCAATCTGCATTTCGGCGTTCGCGAACACGCGATGGCCGCGAGCGTGAACGGGCTCGCGGTTTCTGGAATCCGGGCGTTCGGCGCGACCTTCTTTAATTTCAGCGACTACATGCGCCCCAGCATCCGGCTCGCGGCGCTGATGGAGATTCCCTCCATTTTCATTTTCACGCACGATTCGATAGGCCTGGGAGAAGACGGGCCGACCCACCAGCCCATCGAGCAACTGGCGTCGTTGCGCGCCATGCCAAATCTGGTTGTGCTTCGTCCCGCCGATGCGAACGAGGTGGTCGAAGCGTGGAAGATCATCGCGCAGTTGCAACACCGGCCGGTGGCACTCGTACTGACCCGGCAAGCGGTTCCCACCTTTGACCGCACGAAGTACAGTGCCGCCTCCGGGACGGCAAGAGGAGCGTATGTTCTGGCCGATGCGCCGGCCGGCAAACCTGACGTGATTCTTATGGGCACAGGCAGTGAGGTTTCGCTGTGCATCGAGGCCTACGAAAAGCTCAAGGCGGAAGGCGTTCAGGCACGAGTAGTGAGCATGCCTTCGTGGAAGCTTTTTGACGAGCAGGACGCGGCCTACAAAGAAAGCGTTCTTCCCTCTTCGGTGACGGCGCGGGTTTCGGTGGAGATGGCGGCCACTTTTGGCTGGGAGCGGTATGTTGGACTAAAGGGGCGAAAGGTTGGCATGCACCGGTTCGGAGCCTCGGCGCCGTTGAAAGACTTGTTGAAGTTTTTTGGCTTCACCGCAGATGTGGTGGTTGCGGAAGCGCGCAAGGCGATAGCGGAGAAGTAGCGGCGATTCACCTGTTCCACTCGCAAGTGGGCCACCAGATTTGACCGGACATTGTTGGACCGGACATTGTTGGATCGGACATTGTTGGATCAAGGAACGACGTCCGCCATCAGTTCCCCAGGAAGAGATCATTATGCAGCCCACTGGAGTTCTAGAAACCTCAAAAGCTACGAATCCGCTCAAGGCATTGCTCAACTATGGACAGTCCATGTGGCTCGACTACATTCGGCGCGATCTAATCACGAGCGGCAGCCTCAAAAAGATGATTGAAGTCGACGGTCTGCGAGGGATGACCTCGAATCCCTCCATCTTCGAGAAGGCCATCGGGGAAAGCTCGCTCTATGACGATATGCTGAAGTCGCCGGCTTCGCGTGAACTAGACACGATTGGCCGGTACGAACAGCTTGCCATCCGCGATATTCAAGGCGCCGCCGATGTGCTGCGTTTGGTGTATGAAAGTTCGAAGTGCAGGGATGGATATGTCAGCCTGGAAGTTTCTCCCCTGCTCGCGCTAAAAACACAGGAGACGATCGAGGAAGCGCGGCGCCTGTGGAAGGCCGTGAATCGCGAGAACGTGATGATCAAGGTTCCGGGCACGGCGGAGGGACTTCCGGCAATTCGCCAGCTCATTGGCGAAGGCATCAACATCAACGTGACCTTGTTGTTCGCGCAGGAAGTGTACGAGAAGGTTGCGGAGGCCCACATCGCCGGACTCGAGGATCTGGCAAAACGCGGCGGCAATTTGAACAAGATTGCAGGAGTGGCCAGCTTCTTCATCAGCCGCATCGACACGCTGGTGGATTCCATGATCGAAGATAAGCTGAAGACCGCCGCCGATGCCCAGCAGCAAGCGCTGCTGAAGAGTCTTCTGGGCAAAGTCGCCATCGCCAATGGGAAGCTGGCCTATCAGCGCTATCAGCGAATCTTCGGCGCGCCGCGATGGGAAGCCCTGGCGGCCAAGGGAGGGCAGACCCAGCGCGTGCTGTGGGCGAGCACCAGCACGAAGAATCCCGCCTATCGTGACGTGATGTACATCGAGGAATTGATCGGGCCCGACACGGTAAATACGATGCCGCCGGCCACGATCGATGCATTTCGCGATCACGGGCGATTGAGGAACAGCCTTACCGAGGATGTGGCAAACTCACAGAAAGTGATGGACGATTTGGCGAAAGCCGGCATCTCGATCAAAGAAGTGACGTCAAAGCTGACGACTGACGGCGTGAAGCTGTTTGCCGACGCCTTCCACAAGCTGCTGGCTGCTGTGGAGAAAAGCACGCAGCAACAAGGAAAAACCGCTTGAGCCGCCTGAAATCTTCGCTGCCGGAAACCCTGGCCGCGGGGGTGAAGACCACTATCGGCGATTGGAAGTCAGGCAGCAAGGTACCGCGTCTTTGGCAGCACGACGCAACGCTCTGGACCGGCAGCGATGAGGCTAGTTGGCTAGGGTGGTTGGACATCACCGAAGAGCAGATTGCGCACCCCATCGAGTTGCGGAACATCGCCAAGGAGGTCTGGAGCGCGGGGTTCAAGGACGTTCTTCTGCTGGGCATGGGAGGATCGAGTCTCTGCCCGGAAGTTCTGCGCATGACGTTCGGCACGATGGCCGGCTATCCTAATCTGCACGTTCTCGACTCCACCGATCCGGCGCAGGTGAAGGCGTTTGAAAACAAGATCGATATTGCCCGGACGCTCTTCATTGTTTCCAGCAAGTCGGGCAGCACCCTCGAACCCAACATCTTCAAGCAATATTTCTTTGAACGTACGAAGCAGGTTGTGGGCGCGGATCAGGCCGGCAGCCACTTCATGGCCATCACCGATCCCGGGTCGAAGATGCAGCAGGTAGCGGAAACAGACCGTTTCCGGCATATCTTTTTTGGCCGGCCATCGATCGGCGGCCGCTATTCGGCGCTGTCGAACTTCGGCATGGTGCCCGCCGCCGTGATTGGAGTGGACACGAAGAAGTTTCTCGACCGCACACAAGAAATGGTGCGCGCCTGCGGCCCAGCCGCGCCCGTCGAGGAAAATCCCGGCGCAGTGCTGGGAATCATTTTGGGCGCCGCGGCACGGAGCGGCCGCGATAAAGTCACGATCCTCACTTCTCCAGAGATCGCCGACCTGGGCGCATGGCTCGAGCAATTGCTGGCCGAGTCCACGGGGAAAGTTGGAAAAGGCATGATCCCAGTGGACCGCGAAGAACTGGCGGCGCCTGAGGTTTACGGCCATGATCGCGTATTTGTCTACATCCACACTGAAGCTGCGGCCGATGCGGGCCGGGACTCGAAGCTGGCGGCGCTCGAAAAGGCCGGACATCCGGTGCTGCGGATCTCGATGGCCGACATCTATGACCTGGGCGCGGAATTTTTCCGCTGGGAGATTGCCACCGCCGTTGCCGGTTCCATCATCGGGATTAACGCGTTCAACCAGCCCGACGTCGAAGCCAGCAAGATTGCCACCCGGAACCTGACGTCTGCGTACGAAAAGACCGGTTCCCTGCCGGCGGAAAAACCTGTACTGGAAGACGACGGCATCAAGCTGTTCACCGACGAGAAGAACGCCGCGGATCTGGCGCGAACCGCGGGCGCAGACAAGTCTCTAGCCGGATATTTGAAGGCTCACCTGGGCCGCATCAAGACCGGCGATTACTTTGCCGTGCTGGGATTCATCCAGCGGAACGCCGAGCACGAGAAAAACCTGCGGGCCATACGGCACGCGGTGCGGGACCATAAACATGTGGCAACCTGCCTGGGCTTTGGACCTCGTTTTCTGCATTCGACGGGACAGGCGTACAAAGGCGGCCCGAATTCCGGAGTGTTTCTGCAGATCACTTGCGACGATGCCCTGGACCTGCCGGTGCCGGGACAGAAGTACACCTTCGGCGTGGTCAAAGCGGCGCAGGCGCGCGGCGATTTCCAGATACTTGCCGAGCGCGGGCGACGTGCGCTCCGCGCGCATCTAGGACGAGATGTTGGCGCAGGTCTGGCGACGCTAGAGGCAGCCATTCGAGAAGCACTGGGATAGTTTTCGCAGCGCCAGCCGGCGGGACGCCGGCGCTACGGATACGGTTTAAGGAGCAACACATGCAATTGGGAATGGTGGGTCTGGGCCGCATGGGCGCGAACATGACGCGCCGCCTGATGCGTGGCGGACATCAACTCGTAGTCTCGGATCTGAGCGCGGACGCGGTGAAGCGGCTTGCGGGCGAAGGGGCCGGCGGTTCGTCGTCGCTGGAAGATCTGGTCGGCAAACTGACGCCCCCGCGTGCGGCGTGGGTCATGGTGCCATCGGGCGGTCCCACCGAACAGACTGTGCAGAAGCTCGCGCAGCACATGCAGGCCGGCGACATCATCATCGACGGCGGCAATTCCTATTTCAAAGACGACGTGCGCCGGGCCGGTCAGGTCAAGAGTAAAGGCATCCACTATGTGGACGTGGGAACCAGCGGCGGCGTCTGGGGTCTCGAGCGGGGTTACTGCATGATGATTGGCGGACCCGACGAAGCGGTGCAGCGGCTCAATCCCATTTTCAAGACCCTGGCCCCGGGCAGGGGCGATATCCCGCGCACTCCCGGCCGGGAAAAACTCGGCGGCACGGCGGAGGAAGGCTATATTCACTGCGGTCCTTCGGGTGCAGGGCATTTCGTGAAAATGGTGCACAACGGTATCGAATACGGCATTATGCAGGCGTATGCGGAGGGCTTCGACATCTTCAAGAACGCCACCAGCAAAGATTTGCCGGAAAATATCCGCTACGATCTGAATTTGCCGGATGTCGCCGAGGTATGGCGGCGGGGCAGCGTAATCAGTTCGTGGCTGCTGGATCTTACCGCCATGGCTTTGACCGAGAATCCGACGCTCTCGGAATACGAGGGGTATGTGGCGGATTCCGGCGAAGGGCGCTGGACGATCCAGGCAGCTCTGGAAGAAGCGGTGCCGGCGGATGTGCTGACCGCGGCGTTGTACGTGCGCTTCCGCTCGCGGCAGGAACACACATTCGCGGAGAAAATGCTTTCCGCCATGCGGCAGAAATTCGGCGGACACATCGAGGGCGGCGCCGCCAAGAAAGGCGCGTAACCACAAGTTCTTCCAGCGGAATCCCGAGGACACCCGATCCATGGCGCAATTGACGGAGCAACCCACAACGACCACACCGCGCATCGGTAAACAAGGGGATCCGTGTGTGATGGTGATCTTCGGCGCCGCCGGCGATCTGACCGGACGCAAGTTGATTCCCGCGCTTTACAACCTGGCGCGAGCCGATCTGCTCTCCAAAGAATTCGCCGTGTTGGGCGTGGCCCGGTCTCAGATGTCCAACGATGATTTCCGGAAGAAAGTTACTGACGAGATCAAAGAGTCTGGCGCCGAAGATATCGACCCTACGCTATGGGACAATTTCATTCGCCGCTTTTATTACTTCGCTGGAGATTTCAATGCTCCAGACCTCTGCGCCAAACTGAAAGAGTATCTGGGTAAGATCGACCGCGACCACTCCGCCCAGCAAAACTATTTTTACTATCTGGCGACCGCCCCCAGCTACTTTGGCCCACTAGTGGAGAAGCTGGCCAGCGCTGGACTGATGGAGCAGGGCGCCGACCACTGGCGCCGGGTGGTGATCGAGAAACCTTTCGGACACGACCTGGCATCGGCCAAAGCCCTCAACCAGCAACTGCGGAAGGTTGCTGAGGAAAAGCAGATCTACCGCATCGATCACTACCTGGGTAAAGAGACCGTGCAGAACATCATGGCATTCCGTTTCGCCAACGGAATCTTTGAACCTATCTGGAACCGCCGCTACATCGATCACGTCCAGATTTCCGTGGCTGAGACCGTAGGCGTGGAACAACGTGGCAGCTACTTCGATCATGCGGGTTCGCTGCGCGATATGGTGCCGAACCACATCATGCAGCTCATCAGCCTCACCACCATGGAACCTCCGATCTCGTTTGACCCCGATGCGGTGCGCGATGAGCAGGCCAAGATCCTGCATGCCATTCAGCCGATGAGCGATGAAGAAGTGCTGAGCCGGACCGTGCGCG
This sequence comes from Acidobacteriaceae bacterium, assembly GCA_003131585.1. Taxonomy (GTDB): domain Bacteria; phylum Acidobacteriota; class Terriglobia; order Terriglobales; family Acidobacteriaceae; genus Sulfotelmatobacter. Next base: position 66,829 of record PKVW01000027.1, on the reverse strand, counting down.
GCCAGTACGGCGAAGGAACCTTGGGGGGAGAACGCGTTCCAGCGTACCGGAGCGAAAGCGATGTTGCGCCGGACTCGCGCACCGAGACCTTCGTCGCCATGAAGTTGCTCATCGACAACTGGCGCTGGGCCGACGTTCCTTTCTACCTGCGTACGGGAAAACGCATGCCGGCACGCCACACCCACATCGTGATCCAGTTCCGCCAGGCCCCGTTTGTGCTGTTCCGGGATACGTCCGTGGAACACCTGATGCCGAACCAGTTGGTGCTGCACATCCAGCCGGAAGAAGGCATCTCGCTGCAATTCGCGGCGAAGGTGCCCGGCCCGGTGATGCGCCTGGGAACGGTGGACATGAACTTCGAATATCAGAAATACTTTGGAAAGCAGTCCAGCACCGGCTACGAGCGGCTGTTGCATGATTGCATGATCGGCGATCAAACATTATTCCAGCGCGCCGACATGGTGGAGGCGGGCTGGAGCGTAGTCAATCCGGTCCTCGATCTGTGGAAGGCGCTGCCGCCGCGCAACTTCCCCAACTACCCTTCGGGCACGTGGGGACCGAAGGAGGCCAACGATCTGCTCGAGCGCGACGGCCGGCGCTGGAGGAACTTCGAGAAATGATCCTGGCTGGCGATATTGGGGGAACCAACGCTCGACTAGCCTATTTTCAGCCCCAGAATGGCAATCTCCAGCTGATTACCGAGCGCGTGTTCCCCAGCCGCGAATACGGCGAACTGGGTGAGATTGTCTCCAAGTTCCTGCAAGACTCCGATACCCGGCCCGAGGTTGCCTGCTTCGGAATTGCGGGGCCGGTCCACCATGGGCGGGTCGAGACCTCCAACCTGCCCTGGGTCGTCGAACAGTCGCGCCTGGCGAAACAGATTCAACTGCCCGCCACTTTGTTGATCAACGATCTGGAAGCGAGCGCGTGGGGCATTGCGGCCCTCAGCCCGCAGGATCTGATTCCTCTCAACCGGGCGGAGCCGTCGGTTGGCAATCAGGCGGTCATCGCGCCGGGAACCGGCTTGGGAGAAGCCGGATTGTGCTGGAACGGCAGCCAACACGAGATTTTCGCTTGCGAGGGCGGACATGCGGATTTCGCACCCCAAGGAGATCTGCAGGTCGAGCTGTTGCGGTTCCTGGCCAGCCGCTACGGACACGTCAGCTGCGAGCGCGTCGTCTCCGGACCCGGTCTGGTTAGCGTGTATGAATTTCTGCGCGGAACGGACCGCGCGGACGAACCCGCCGGATTTGCCGGGCAACTTGCCCAGGGAGACGCCGCCGCAGCCATTTCCCATGCTGCTCTGAACGGCACAAATCGGTTGGCGGAACGAGCGTTGGATCTCTGGATCTCCGTGTACGGCGCGGAAGCGGGCAATCTGGCTCTCAAAGCGATGGCCACCGGCGGAATTTTTCTCGGCGGCGGAATCTCGCCGAAGATTCTTCCCAAGCTCACGGGCCCGCTGTTTATGCGTGCTTTTCTGGAGAAGGGCCGATTGCGCGCGCTTCTGGAGAGCATTCCCGTAAAGGTCATTACCAACGACAAAGCAGGCCTGCTGGGGGCGGCCCGGTGTGCGGCCACAAAGTCCAGCAACGGCCGGGCGGGAGTGTCGTGAGTGCGCCCGCCGACCTGCGTAGACTGACCACTCCGCAGGATCTTTTTCAGGCGGCCGCGGAGGAAGTCCTGCGTGGCGCTGCCGACGCAATCGCGCAGCGTGGGCGCTTTGCGATTGCGCTCTCCGGCGGGTCGACTCCCAAGAACTTGTACACCCTGATCGCGGCCAACGCCAGCGCCAGCCTGCCTTGGGACCGAATGTTTTTTTTCTGGGGCGATGAGCGCCATGTTCCTCCGGACGATCCCGACAGCAACTACCGCATGGCGAAAGAAACCCTGCTGTCGAAGATTCCCATTCCTCCGGCCAACATCTTCCCCATCCTCGCCGAGAATCCGGATGCCTCCGCCGCGGCGGCAGCCTACGAGCAGACTCTGAGGAAATTTTTCGTTTTGGCGCCGGGCGAATTTCCCCGCTTCGATCTAATCCTGCTGGGCCTGGGACCGGACGGACATACCGCATCCTTGTTCCCGGAAACTGCGGCGTTGCAGGAGAAATCGCGACTGGTGGTGGCCAATTGGGTGGAGAAACTGAAAACCAGCCGGATTACTTTCACGCTGCCGGTGCTGAATGCAGCCCGTTGTATCGCGTTCCTGGTGAGTGGAATTGACAAGGCGGAGGTTCTGCATGAAGCTCTGGAAGGCAACTCCTCAGGTGAGAAATACCCATCCAAACTGGTGCAACCCAGTGACGGACAGGTAATCTGGTTCGTCGATCGCGCTGCCGCCAGTGAACTGTCAACGGCTGGGTGAAGAGGGTTCCAACCCCCCGCTGTGGATTATCCGCGCCAGCCACCGATTTCCTTCAGGCCCTTGCCGCGTGCGTGCTCGAAAAGCCGCACGCGATGGCGGGAGCGTTCAAACTCGTGGATGTCCGCCCACACTTCAGCCTGCCACGCCTTGTCGTGGGCAGCGGACTCGCCACAGGTGGCGCAACGGGTGTGCAGGCTGATGGAAGAAGCCTCCACCGCAACCGCGCCAGGTAACTCGAGGAAAATGCACCGGACCTCCTGAATCTCCTGGTTTTCATCGAGCAGGTGTTCGTAACGCAGCAGGTAACTGAACCCCAGCTTGCGGGCTTCGGCTTCCGCCTCCGCACGAGTGTGAAACGGGCCATATTCCGCCCGCAATCGCTCGGTAGAGTCGCAAGCCATCCAGAAGATCTCTTTGTAGTCCATTCCCGCCCCGCCCAGGGATTGCGGAGCTGGCTCGAGGCTGCGTGAGCCCGCTCTGTTGGGTCGGGTCTGCCGCTGCAATTTGCAGACCGACTGTAAGAAAAACAAGTTCTTTCTTTTCAATGCCGTACTCGACCTTTCGAACGGGGCCGGAGCATCGGAGTGCAAACCTTTTGCCGCAGCGGTCTGCTCGCGATGAGCACTACGCAAGATCTTGCAGGCAAGCCCGACATTTCTTTCACCGTTAACTCGCGGCGGCACGAGCCGGTGCGAAAACCGGCCGTTCCGGCTCTTCCAGCCAATTCTTGCCACCGTGACTGGCGACGTACATGGCCAACTCGAGCCGGCTCCAGACTCCCACTTTGTCGAAGGTGCTGCGCAGGTGATTCTTGATGACCTGCTCCGTGGTGCTCATGAGCTTGCCAATCTCACGATTGGTCATTCCCTCCCAGACGAGAGTAGCCACCTGAATTTCCTTTGGGGTTAAGCGGTCGCGCGGCATCATGATTTCACCTCCGCCTTCTCGAATGCGGCCGTAGCCAGGCGCACGCGCTTGCGCCCCTCCCGAATTCCGGCGCGTAGAAAAAGCGTTCTCAAGTGCTGCTTTACGGTGCGCGGGCTAATGCTTAACTGCCCCGCGATTTCCTTGTTGCTGCAACCTTGGACCAGCAAGTCCAGCACTTGCTGATCCCGGGGCGTAACTTTCATTCTGTCGAGGTCCATCATTAGGCAATTCCTCCGGTATCGCGCCTTTTTCACTCTTCCGATTGCGATCCGCATTGTTTGTTAAGCACATCCTTCGCCAAACCTTCGCTGCCAGCCCCGGCCGTCCTAAGATCAGCGTGTGCTTGCACTTGGGGACAAGGACCAAGGCTTTCAGAAGAAGTTCAGAAACTCCGTGCTAGGCTAGTTCGTCCCAAATTGGACCGAGGTCCGTCCCAAACTGGGCCGAGGACGGAAGAACAGATACTGCGCCGCAACCTAGACATCGCCCGTGCCGGGTTCCCCGTGAGGTAAATGCCGCAAGACGAGGCTTGCGATCCTAGCGCCCGAATCGGTCAAGACAAGCCTTTTCCCTTCAGAATTTTGAGCAGGTTCCCAACCCGATGGATTGGCTCCCGAGGTGATGAAAACTGCGAGGATTCATTCCCGTGGTAAGAAAACTCAGGCCTTTCGGTCCGACTGTCTCAATGACTCTATAGTTTCAGAATCAGTTCCGCCTGCTCAATCGTGGCCTTCTCTCTCTTCATCTTCGCTCTTTTCGCAACGCAGTCGCCCGGCTTTCACGCGGGCATTTCACTCCCACTAATACCTCACCATTATTGCAACCGTCTTCCTGGGCACCGCCCTGGGTTCTGTACCAATATCTTTAATTTTTGCTGTCCCTTCCTTCCTTATCCCGATTCCCTGTGGTATAAGAATTACTTCCACGCCATCTCGAAGCTTGAGGCGAGTGGAGTTCCCCCTTGATCCTTTGTGCCCTTTCTGCTCTCCACCCTTGGCCCCGTAGCGGTGTTGCGGAGCCTAATCATCGTGCTCATCTTTGCCGCTACCTCCGCATTTGCCCAAGGCGGCCCGCCCTACTACACCAATGATCCGGGCACTCCCGGCCATCTCAATTGGGAAATCAATCTCGGCTACATGCCATTTTTCTACCGCAATCAGTCCGTTTCCCACACCCCCGACGTGGACATCAATTTCGGCGTCGGTGATCGCATCCAGCTCACTTACGAAAATGCCTGGTTACGCGTGCAAAATCCCTCTTCCGCGGCTAAATTTGGCCTGGGTCAATCCAATCTCGGCGTCAAGTGGCGTTTCTACGACGCCGGTGAGTCTGGCCTCTCCATCTCGGTTTTTCCCCAAGTCTTCCTCAACAACCCCAACGATGCCGTCCGCCGTGGGATCACCCCCGCCAGCGATGCCTTCCTTCTGCCCTTCCAATTCTCCAAGAAATTTGGCCTCGTCGATGTGAACTACGAAGTCGGTTATCAGTTTGCCCGCAAAGGACCGAACGGCTGGCTCACCGGCCTCGTCGTTGGCCACGATTTCACTCCAAAACTCGAAATGGACATGGAACTCTATTCCCAAGGCACCTTCCATCCTTCCGAGAACCAGCCCACTATAGACTTTGGCGCTCGCTACAAAATCCATCGACCGGTGATCCTTCTCTTCATGGCCGGACGCAGTCTCGAACCCACGCGCAGCAATCAGTCCTATTTCGTCGGCTATTTCGGCATTCAATTCCTGCTGCCCCCCAAGTCCGACAAATCCGATTGACCGCGCCGGATTGTTCTCCCGTTTGGCTCGAAACGAGGACCGGCGTCTGCGGCCTATCGTGATGACGGCACTGGCGACCGTCGCGGGCATGCTGCCGCTCGCTTTTGCCCTCGGCGCTGTATCGCAGATGCTCCAACCGCTGGCTATCGCAGTGATCGGCGGAGTCTCAATCTCGATGGTGCTGTCGCTGATCATCACGCCGGCCGTGCATTTTTATCTCGCCCGCGAAAGGTACACTCCATGAAATCGCACCGAATCGATATGGGCCCGCTGGGAGAACAGAGGGAGTTTGCCGGAGCAAGTGTGCATACACTTGCAGCTTACGAGAGTAACCTTCGCCCGGCTCCCGCAAATTCAGAGCGCTGGCGAGATCTCCGCGCGTTCGGTCCCCTGTAACCGCTTGAATTCCATGCGGTTGTGCCTTTATCATCTGCTACCCGTTCCAGCACTGCTCGACCTCCTGTCCATCGGTCGCAGCGAGGGTCGACTTCATAACGTCAGTTGTTTGGTGGAGGAATTGCACTAAAATGGGGTTCGGTCTCCGGGAGCTATCCCGGCCCACACCGGCCGGACACAAGGGCGGGCAGGAAAGATCGTGACCGACCAAAAGAACAAACCGGTTCTCGACGAGCAGACTTTTGAAAAGCTGCTGGAAGCGGCTCATGTGCTCCAGGAGCACAACCGCACAATGCGGGAACTGGAAGAACGCCTGGAGTCCCAGAGCGAGCAACTCCGCGAGCAAGAGCACTCTAATCGAACTCTGCGAGAAAGAAATAAACCGGAATCGGACGAGACTTCACGCTCGGACAGCGACTACACGCTCACGCTGGCGGAGATCGTCGAAGCGCAGCACCAGATTCAGATGCGCCATCTCGAATTGGATAAGGCGATGGCAGTGGTCGCCGAGAGAGTTGCACGAATCACGAGCGCGAGCGGCGCGGCCATTGGAATTTTAGAGGGAAAGATGGTGCGTTATCGTGCCGGAGCAGGCGCTCCCTCTTTGCCTTTGGGAAGCGAAGTCCCTCTGGATAAGGCAATTTGCGCTGCCAGCGTGCGCACCGGGCAGGTGATTCGCAGCGAGGACGTGGATTCCGAATTTCTTTTCGACCCAGAAGTGTGCCGCCAGCGGGGAATCCAATCGCTGGTCGCGGTACCGATCTATCACGACGACGACATTGTAGGAGCGCTGGAACTCTATTTCGACAGGATTCACGGCTTCGCCGACCAGGATATCCACACTTGCCAATTGATGGCCGGTCTGGTGACTGAAGCGATTGGCCGAGATGCCGAGTTGACTTTAAAGAAGTCCATGGCCGCGGAACGATCCACGATGCTGGCGGCAATCGAAAGGCTCCAACCGAATCTGGCAGCTTGGGCAGAGGATCAATCCGCCGCGACCGCCGCCACGAATATGGGCGCGAGCACGGCCACTACCGCGAAGTCCCCGTGCTGGAAGTGCGGAAGCAAGCTGGTGGCGGAGGAGCAGTTTTGCGGAAAGTGCGGCGCTCAGCGTGCCAGTGAAGCCGGCGAAGCATCCGGCCTACAGAGCAAGCTGGCATCGGCGTGGCACCTGCAGCAGACGGGCCAGGAGACTTTGGCGGCCGCACCTTCCAACGGAGCCTCGCCTTCCAAGCAGACGACGCGCCCGGTTGCGGCGCACAAGCATAAGAACGAGGCGCACCTTGAGGACGACCATGCCGGCGATGACCTGTCGGAACCGTTCTCTCTGCCGGCGCTGGAAGGCAACGACCCTCTGTCCGCGCGATCCTTCACCGCGACCGCGAACGAGGATGCGATGGCGGCGTCCCTGTCGTCCGCATCGAAGCCCGGCGAAGACAATGTCGAAGTTCCCTTAACCGCGCTCGTAAGGCCGCAGCGGGAGGATATTGCCTGGAGTTCCGCAGCCCAGGCCCGGGATTTTCTGGAATCGCTGTCCGGGACGCGGACGCCCGGCGCATTGGCCCGCTTCTGGCATTCCCGTCGCGGTGATTTCTATCTCGCGGTGGCGGTCATTCTGGTAGTGGTGGTGATTCGCTGGGGGATCTGGTCCAACCACTCGGTGGGCGCCACAGGTCGTGGAACGGCAGTTTCCGGGAGCCTGAATCGGGGTAAACAGCCCGCACCGGACGCAGATCTCTCCGTGTTCGACAAACTACTCATCGGTCTCGGGCTGGCCGAAGCTCCGGAGACTCCGGAATACAAAGGCAATCCCGATACCCAGGTCTGGGTCGACCTGCACACCGCTCTGTACTACTGCCCAGGTTCTGATCTTTATGGCAAGACACCGAAAGGCAAGCTCACCAGCCAGCGCGACGCGCAGTTAGACCAGTTCGAACCCGCCAACCGCAAGGCCTGTGACTGACTTCGCGGTCCCGAGCATAGTCAAGTCCCGCCCCGATTTGACAACCTTCTTTCCCGGTAGTGCAATCATAAGTATCGCCGCTTCTCCGGAGCATGCCAGTGCCGCACCCCACGGACGAGTTCGACGCAAATATATTGCCGGATCCCGAGTTGAATCCACTTCTGAATCCGCTACTAGCGGCTCACATGGGGCGATGGGCGGAGGTGTATTTTACTAATCCGCCCGAGAAGCGTGGACAAGCTATTGCGGAACTGCTTCGAGAACTGGAAAATATTTCTCCTCTGCCGCCTGCCTCTGTTCAAGTCGTTCACGACGAGAGTCGGGAAATAGAAATTGAGGCGGCGGAACCGCCGGATTCGTCGCCAGCCGCAGCGGAGCCTGCCCTCACTTGCAGTGTGTGCGCGCACCAGAATTCAGCAGCGCAAAGATTTTGCGGGATGTGCGGCGCCCAGTTGCAAATCTCGCCGGCAGTACACGTACCGCAAGTCGCGGAAGCGGTGCCGATTGCTGGAACAAGTTGGAGTGAACCCGCACCTTCTCGCAGTTTTGACTTTGGCGAATACGCGATTGAGCCCGCGGTTAATCCCACGGCCGCCAGCGGAAGTCATGACGCCCTGGATCCGACCTGGCCGCTGCCGGAAAAAGATCTTCCGAGTCTCGGTGTGGAATCCGAACCTGTTCCCCATCGTTACCGGCCCTACGTCGGTATCGTGGTGGCGATCTTTCTCGCGGTACTGGGTTACCTGGCGTGGCGGGGAAGGGAGACTCGTTCGAGCACCGCGCCGCCGCGGTCCGCAACCTCAAGCGCCATTCCGCCGACGCGACCTAAGCCAGTAACCTCCGCGGAGCAGCCGAGCACGATGACGGCTGCCTTGCCGGAAGGCAATCCGCCTGCTTCTCCGATTCATGGAAAAAGGCAACTAGATGCGAATCCCCGAAAAGGTCAAGGTGCCGGCGCACGACCTGCGCTTCCGATCAGCCCCGTGCCTGCAAATTCGCCCGCCCTCGCGACTGCGCAAACGGGCGCGGAAGAGTTGGCCATGGCAGAGAAGCGCTTGAACGGCAACCCGGGCGTGACTCGCGACAGTGAAGAAGCTGCCCATTGGTTGTGGAAGGCCGTGGGAAAGGGCAACCTCACGGCAATGATGACTCTGTCTGATTTGTACCTGCGGGGCGAGGGCGTACCTAAGAGTTGCGACCAGGCGCGCTTGCTGCTCGATGCGGCCGCCCGAAAGGGCGGGACGGCTGCCGCGGAGCGGCTCCGTAACTTGCGCGCGTTCGGTTGTGAGTGAAGGGTGGCGCAGGAAATCGGGCTGCAGCCCTCAAAGCCCTCCCCGCCCAACTCGACGCGAAGGCCTGCCCCCCGCGCGATTCACGCCGGGAGTTCTGGCTCGTGCCTGCGCGATTCATACCACAGGGCAAGTTCCACCCGGTTCCAGAGTCCGAGCTTATCGTAAATCACGCGAAGATAATTCTTCACCACATGTTCCGTCGTGCCGATGGCATGGGCTACATCGCGGTTTTTCAAGCCCTGGGCTACAAGCTCGATGACGCGGTTTTCACGCTGACTGGGAGTACGGGGTCCATAACGTTCGTTTGCAAACATAATTGCCTCCGATATAACAGGGTCGCGAGTTTCACTCGCTTGATTCCGCCGGTGATTCCGAAACGGAGGAACAGCCGGTTGAAATGAGCCTTTACGGTTCTACGCGCCATCTTTAGCTGGCTGGCAATCTCGGCATTGTCACAGCCTTGCAAAAGCAATTCGACGATTTGCTGCTCGCGCGGTCCTAGCCGAACGGACTGCTCCATCATCACTACCCCCTGGTTTGGATTCGCCCCCGCCATAAAACCTGTGTACAGTTGGGATATTTCCACATTACATAGCATCCACAATGCCATTTTGAGACGAGTCTGGCTGTGACTAAAGAACAGCCATTTCCACAGGCACTTGCGAGGATTGCGGCGGCCTTCCAGAATGCATATCCGCCCCCCGAACCTCAGTACAGGCAGACTGTGGCATGTGCATCTGGAATGACCCTGGGCAAGCGAAAGGTGCGTAAAGTCAGCGTGACTTGATCCGGAGACCGGGACAAAAGAAGGAATTGAACCCCCGCACCTCCGGTCGATCACTTGCGAGAACCCAACCCCAAAAGGGGAAGAATTTCTCTCCGGCCGGAGCGGTAGGCGGACCCGGAAGGCTGGGGCTCAGGTGAACGCCCTAGGTGGAAATTGCCGGGCCTATGCAAGAGCCCTGAACAATTTACATGATCTACCTGATCGAAACAGGAGTATTCCAGATGAGTGCATCTGGGCAGCCAATTTCCTCAAGTTCTAGAGTCTCAGGGTCCTCGGGACTGAACACCTGAAGGTGCTTTACACTGTTGGCTGAGCGATGAAACCTTCCTCGTCACGCCCTCAAGATCCCATTCTCGGAACTCGCAGCGGTCCTGTGTTTTGGAGAATATCCTCCAACGCCTGGGTGATCGCGGCAGGAGTCTCCCCATGATCAGGCTTCTGAGCGTGGTTGGGGCGCGCCCCAACTTCATGAAAATCGCGCCCATCATCGATGAACTGAACAAAGATGAACTGAAGAAACTCCCCGCTGTCGAACACTGCCTGGTGCACTCCGGGCAGCACTACGACGAACTCCTGTCCGGAAAGTTTTTCGCGGATCTGGGTCTGCCCAAACCGGACGTGAACCTTCAGGCCGGTTCCGGCAGTCACGCGAGGCAGACCGCTGAAATCATGAAGCGCATCGAACCGGTCCTGCTCGACTACAAGCCACAAATGGTTCTGCTTGTGGGCGACGTGAATTCTACGCTCGCCACCGCGCTTACTGCCGTCAAACTGGGAATCTCCGTCGCCCACATCGAAGCCGGATTGCGCAGCTTCGACATGACGATGCCGGAGGAGATCAACCGGAAACTCACGGACGCGGTCTCCAGCCTGCTGTTTGTGACCGAGCAAAGTGGGGTCGAGAATCTAAAGCACGAAGGCGTGCCGGATGAGAAAATCTTCCTGGTCGGCAACGTCATGATCGACTGCCTGCTCCGGCACCGCGAGCTGGCCGCGAAATCGCCGATTCTCGACCGGCTGGGAGTGCGTCTGAATGGGTCTGGCTGCCGACCCTACGGAGTCCTCACTCTGCACCGGCCATCCAATGTGGACGATCCCAAGACGCTGCAAGGTATTCTCAGCGCAGTGAGCGCTCTGGCTGTCGAGCTTCCAGTCTTCTTCCCCATTCATCCTCGAACTCGAAAAAATATCGAGAGTTTTGGTTTGGTGCGATATCTGGCCCACGCAGAAGGTGCAAACCGCGTTGGAGTCGTGCCTCTCGATCCGCTCGGGTATCTCGATTTTCTTTCGCTCAACGACGGGGCACGCATCGTCCTCACAGACTCCGGCGGAGTACAGGAGGAAACTACTGTCCTCGGCGTGCCCTGCCTTACGCTGCGTGAGAACACAGAACGGCCTGCGACGGTTGATCACGGCTCGAATCAAGTAGTCGGAGTGGATCCGGATCGCGTTCTCGCGGCCGCTCGATCCATCCTCGGGGAACCCGCGCGATCCTCTCAGCGTCCTCCCCAGCGTCCTCCACTCTGGGATGGCAAAGCGGCGCCACGCATTGTGGCGATTCTCCGCGAACATCTCCAGCGTAATGGTCTTGCTTAATGCTCATGCCTCTTCTTTCTTTCCCTCTTCTTCCTTTCCCTCTTCTTCCGAACCGGCCGCAATGCGGCGAGAAGGACGCCGGAGGACGCCACCGGATAGTTACGCCTGACTCACGAAAGCAGGACTTCGCGCTTGGATTTGCACTACACTTTTCCACTACACTGAGGTTCAAATGAGACTTTCCGTCGTCATGCCGGTATACAACGAGCGCGCCACGCTGCGGCAAGTGGTGGAAAGAGTGCTTGCGGTTCCGTTGGAGATTGAATTGATTTGCGTCGACGACGGATCCAGCGACGGCTCCCACGAGATCCTTGCGCAATTGCAGGCAGAGCGTCCCCAGATTCGAATCCTGTTTCAGCCCAAGAACATGGGGAAAGGCGCGGCCCTGCACCGCGGCATCGGGGAAGCTACGGGGGACTTCGTCATCATCCAGGACGCCGATCTCGAGTACGATCCGGCCGAGTACACGGTGCTGCTGGAGCCTCTGATCGAAGGGCGCGCCGACGTCGTATACGGCTCGCGCTTTCTTTCCAGCCGCCCGCATCGCGTGCTTTACTTCTGGCATTCCGTGGGCAACTGGATTCTTACTCTGCTTTCCAACGCCCTTACCAACATCAACCTCAGCGACATGGAGACTTGTTACAAAGCCTTCCGGCGCGAAGTCATTCAATCGATTCCTCTGAAGGAAAAGCGTTTCGGATTCGAGCCCGAAATAACGGTGAAGATCGCCAAGCGGAAGTTGCGCATCTACGAAGTTGGCATCAGCTACTGGGGCCGAACTTATGAGGAAGGCAAGAAAATCCAATGGAAGGATGGAGTGCGCGCACTCTGGTGCCTGGTGAAGTATTGCATCACCGAACCCGCGGTTGCACGCCAGAAAGCGTCGTCGCCGGTCGAGACAACCGCGCCGGCGGCGGGCACGACATCGGGCAAACTACCGCCCGCGGACAAGGCGTCGAACACCATCGCCTAATTTTTCTTCGTAACCGGCCTGCCCGAGTTCGCAGACTGAGCGTCTGGCGTCGAAGCCCGCAGACCGCCCGCCGGCTTTTTATACTTAAAGTCAATTCCCGAGCCATTCCCGGCAGAGGTGTCAGCGGACTTTACTGGAGAAACGCGTTGCGCCGATGAGACACTGACGCTCTTCGAATCTCCGGCTTTGACGTTCTGCCGCTCCATGCGAGTAAGTTCCGCGGTCGTGTTTCGACCGTTGGTCGCCGGCAACGCGACCGAGGACTTGCGGTGGGGCGTAATTGCGGATTTCGGAGTCAGTGGCTTGGTGGCGGTCTGAAGCGGATCCGGACCCGACTTTGCGGAAGATGAGCGAGTTTGCGTGTTCTGGGCTGTCCCCAAGGCGACCAAGGCTGCGACGGTTATGAACAAACAGACGACCCTATACTTCATCATGGGAAATCTCCCGATCGGCCATACCGCCCAGGTAGCTCTTCTAATTAGAGCACGTTTTCGGGCAAGGGGCTGCCCAAAGGGTAATCTGAACAGGTTACGTCTGTGCCGAGCGTCGGGGCTGCGACCGCCGGAAAGGAGGATGCATGCACAGCGTGGTGACCTGGATTGCGGATCCCGCTTTAGCTGATTTCGCGCGCCCGATATTATGGACGAAGTGGCAATCGGGGGCTGCTGCAAGGCCGGGCGAGCGAGACGCATGAGCCATAGCATGAACATCACCGACTCGGACTTCCACATCGAGGCGTCCATCGAGTTGCCCGCGGACGAAGTGCACCTTTGGCGAGTCGATCTGGAAGCGATGCGACCTGACGAATCCCGTTGGCAAAAAGTGCTTTCCTCCGACGAATCGACGCGTGCTTCCCGCTTTCATTTTCCGGGCGATCGGCAGCGCTTTGTGGCATCGCGAGCCCTGTTGAGGACAATCCTGGCAAGCTACCTGGCAACGGATCCGGCCAGCTTGAGCTTCTGCTACTCGAAGAAGGAAAAGCCTTCTCTGGAGACGGCGCGTGCGGACAGCGATGTTACCTTCAATGTTTCTCATTCCGGCGGAATCGCGTTGTTTGCCTTTACACGCCGGCGAGAGATCGGTGTCGATGTGGAACGAGTTCGCCGCGATTTCGACCTCGAGGCCATCGCCCGCCGATTCTTTTCGGCGCACGAGCAGAGACAACTTGCCGCGGCGCCGGACGAGAAGCGATTTGAGGCTTTCTTCCGCTGCTGGACCCGCAAAGAGGCCTACATTAAAGCGACCGGCGAAGGCTTATCGCTTCCTCTGCATCAATTCGATGTTTCCATCGCAGCGCAGGATAGGAATGCGCTGCTTTCAACCCGGCCTGACGATTCTGAAGCCGCGCTCTGGTCCCTGCGGGAAATACCGGCTGGCCCCGGGTATGTTGCGGCTTTGTGTGTCCGCGGCCGCGAGTGGCACCTGAAGAATTGGTCTGGCCCGGCGGCAGACTGAACCCCATCGCTTCACTCCGAGACTCCGGTTCACAGCGCCAGGAAACTTCGGCCTAGTCTCGCTTGACAGCCTCGGGCCCTGGCCTTTTGCCCAGGCTGACTTGTACCTTCGTGTTTCTAAAAGGGCACGGCCTTCAGATATCTGTCGCCGTGTTCATCCTCTCATTAGAGTCCTTTTACGGACTTGAACCCTTGGTCCCCGCCAAATCTGTTTCCGAGGGATACCCATGTGGCACGTGAACCCGGCCTTTATTTTCGAGGAAGGTAATCCGAAGCGAAGCCTCAAGCTCGCCCTGCCTCTGGTCCTGGTGGCTGCTTGTTCTTTCTTGTGGACGGGCTGCAATACAATGGCGCAGGGCGCTCCGCCTTCCTCGCAAGCATCGGCGCAATCGGCGGAACGCATTTCTATTCAAACCGCACTGCCCAATGCCAGTGTCGGTAGCAGCTATCTTGAGGTACTGTCCGTCAGCGGAGGGCTCGCACCCTACCGCTTCGTGGTTAGTCAGGGCGAGTTGCCGCCGGGACTGGTTCTCAACCCGCAGACCGGAAGCATTTCCGGAATTCCGACCCAGCCGGGTAACTTTGCATTCACGATCGCGGTTACGGGCGATCCCATCGGCGCCTCGGGCGTGCGTTCCTACACGGTGACGGTTACTCCCTGTGTCAAGTGTGTCACCGTTCAGATTTCTCCCGCAGATCCATCGGTTGCAGCAGGCGGGAAGGTGCAGTTCGCCGCAGTGGTGAGTAATACAAGCAACACGGCGGTTACCTGGTCGGCCAGCGCAGGGAGCATCTCTAGCAATGGCTTATTCACGGCCCCAGCCAACACCGGCGCAGCGTTGATCACAGTGACTGCTACTAGCGTGGCCGAATCCACCGCGCGCGGCAGCACTGCCGTCTCGATCGCCAGCACCGTATTCGCAATTACTACTTCCAGTGTGCCGCCGGCCGTGGAGACCACACCCTATTCAGCCTCGCTGACCGCGAGTGGCGGACAACCTCCCTATGGGTGGAGCATCGTCTCGGGCTCCCTGCCGGCGGGCCTGCAGCTCGGTGCAAGTACTGGAACGCTATCTGGGTCAGCCACCCAAGCCGGAACCTTTACCTTCAGCGTGCGTGCGACGGATGCGGCCTCGCACAGCGCACAGGAGGGCCTCTCTCTTCTGGTGTCGGTTTCCGGGGGGACTTGCGGGCCTCCTGCTTACGACTGCTCCCGAACCGACACTACCATCGTTCAGGTACCCTCAGTTCCGCCCAGTGTGGGCAACCTTTCGGGCGCCAACGCGATTGTCACCGACCCCGATTTTGGCAACCGCATCGTGCGAATTACGGATGCGAATACTAATTCCGACCCAACCTTTAAGAACCGTACCTACGTGACAGCTTCAAGCGGAAGCGCCGACGACAATCTCTGGAACATCGATTCGACTCTTCTGATTGTGCAGGATACCGGGACACAAGCTTTTCCCTTTACCTTCAATCCGGCCACGCTGCAGGCGGCTCGAATGTATGTTTCAAGCTTTCCTACGACGAATGGGTTCAGGCTGTCGGATAGCGGCAACTGGAGTCGTGTGAACCCGGACGTTCTTTATACCTACGATGGAACCACCATCAGCAAGTACGACTTTACCGACCGCAGCAATCCGCCATCCCCGCAACCAGTCTATGATTTCACGAGCAGTGCCAATTGTCTTCCGGCGGGATTCACGGAGACGTGGAAAACCAAGGGTGGTGTAAGCGGCGACGATACTGTCTTTGGCATGGGTTATTCCAACAGCGGAGACCAGGGAACCGGCATCTATGCAGTCGCCTACAAGGTCGGGAGCGGTTGCAGCGTGCTGAATACACAGACCGGCCAGGTGGGTGGCGATTGGGGAGCCAAAGGCACGATCAACAGAGCGGATCGCTGGACAGTCCACAACGTGAAGCTGTCGAAGGATGGAAACTGGCTGATCGTCTCTCTCCAGACCTGTACGTCGTCCAGTTGCTCGAACGGACCTTACTTCTGGCAGATCGGAACCACGAACGTAATCTCATGCGGGGACGGCAAACACTGCAGCGGCCATTTTACCGAAGGCTATACGCATTGGGTGAACAACAACAACTCGCCGATGTCCAACCAGGTAATCCGCTCATTTGGCGACCCCACTTCCGTGAGCAACCTCACCAACAGTTTTCCTCCAAGCATCACTTCTCCGTTTGACCAGCACCAGTCGTGGAATAATGTCGATCCGGCTGATACCCTGCCGTTCCTCTCCTCCACCTGGAGCACGATTAGCCCCTTCCCCGCCCCCTGGTATAACGAAATCATTGCGGTCGCGGCGGACGGCAGCGGAAAGACCTGGCGATTCGCTCACAGTTTCATTACTGCCCGCTCCCAGAGGTTCAGCACGGAGTACGCGATTGGCAGTGTTTCGCAAGATGGAAAGTTCTTCATCTTTTCTTCCGACTGGATGGGTGGGCTGGGCTCGGAATCGGGAGCGACAACCTGCACCATCGCTAGCGACTGTCGCGGAGATGTATTTGTCGTCGAACTGAGGTAGATGGCGGTCTGCGAACCATTTAATTGACGAAAACGGTGGTCGCCCTGGCTGAAGGCGGCGCGAGCAGTGGCAAGAAGACCTTATCCATTTGGGTTGCCCCAGTCCGATTGCAGCCGCTCAAATGCCGCGATACCTGCTTCGAGCAAGCGCAAGTGCACGCGATGTTGCACGGCGGATCGCGCCTGATAATAGTTGCATCGGATGATCAGGAACTCCAATAAAAGCGACGGGGCCTTTTGTGGCGAGACATTCAGTCGTTCACAGGCTTGCAGGATAAGACGTCGAGTCACTCGCCCAAACGCTGACTCCGAAAGGAATACAGCCTTGAAGCTGGCAGTCCACCGGTCTTCTTCGGATGCAAACCTCACGGTTTCCTCCGCGGGCGCAAGATACCCGGTCGAATAGAAAAATTGAAAGAAGTCGTAGAGTGGCGGCAGACCGCCGGCCAGGTCGCTCCAGTCGAATACTTCGAACCCTCCGGTGGTCCGGTCGATATGAGTATTCTCAACCGAAAGATCTCCATGCTGAATCCAGGTCGCAGGAGACTCGGGAAACGCCTCTTGAAAATATCGTCTCTCAGCAAGCCCGCGAGTCAGGTCAGGACGACTCCGAAGTTCTTGGGGAATCTCACGCCAGGTTGGACTGATCGTCGGCACACCCGACATATTCTGCAGGACCGAGGTAAGCTCGATGATGCGGTCGCAGATCTGAGAGAAATCCCGCTCGACTCTTCCTGCGTTGTCAAAATAACCCCACTCGCGAACGATGTCGCTTATTTTGGTTCCTTGCGACGCTGACTCTAGATAATAAGCCGTATTGCGGATTCGCAACGTACCGCAGAAGCGAGGGACCCGCACCAATGGAGTAGCCGAAGCATTCAGGCTTTCTTGTACCTTCGCGCGGTTCGTAACCTCTCTTTCAAAGCACGCCCCGGCTTCTTGGTTCCCAGTGAACACCTTGAGATAGGCGAGGCCGGAACCCGTTCTCGCGTCCCCGAGCCGGACGATGGACGTTTCTTTGAACGGTCCTGTATGGAGTGCCCAGGTCACTGATCGGGGGTTCGCCGCGAGATCTCGACGTTTTCCGCTGGATTCCGCTAGGCGCTCTTCGACCCATGTTTGCAGTTTGGTTCTGCGGCCGGGCTGCTTCGAAGCCAGCAGCACGAAATCCGCCACGAACGAGTCAGCGAAGGGCATTGCGATTCTCTTCAACCTGCGACGCCAGCTCCGCCGAGGCGCAGGGCTGGGGTGGTCGAGTAATTCCACGAAGTGTTGTCGTACCCAGCCTGCGGCCGCTAGCGGGACGAGATGGTAGGGCTGGTTGTAGCCCGGGTCAGCCCAGTAGGAAGACACCGCCGCGAATCCAGCCTCCGCCAGCAGCTTGCGGTATCCGCGCTCCGAATACGTGTAGGTGCGATACTGCTTTCGCGGGTTCAATTGGGTGCGGTGGTGGCGTTTGGAAGTGTGCCTTAACATAAAGCTCGCCACCGCGCGGGGGACGAGGCTAGTGTACGGAATCCCCGAGTGGTCGTTATTCCCCAGGAATAAGCCCAGCCCGATCCGGTTTTCGATACCAATCAGCAAAACGCCGTCATTCTTGAGCAGGCGGCAAATCTTCTTTAGAAAATTGATCTGGACAGTGCGAGGATCGACCGCAAGGTCCCATTCTCCAACCCATTCGAGGACACCATTCACCACCACCAGGTCAAAGCTGTTCTCCGCGAGTGGCAGCTCGGTAGCCGATGCTTGAACGAGATGCACATTGAGGATCCGCTCCTGCCGCAATCTTTCCCTTGTAAACTCGATCCGCTCGGTTACAGCTTCAACCGAATAGACCTCTCCTGCAAAACGAGAAAGGGAATGGGTAATGCAACCGTAGCCGGAACCGATGTCCAGAACGGTAGATTGCTCGTCAAGCCCCAGCATAGGTGCCCAGGACGCGCGTTGAAGATCGAGCAAACCAAATATCATGTTGTCTTTCTCGGGAAAGCGGGCACGCACCGCTTCCACCCATGACCCTTGCCGCGCCGCCTCAATGAGTTCCAAAGCCTGATTGCGGTCCACTTCGCCCCAGTAGTGATCGGGCACCTGAAAGAAACGCGGAATTCCGTCGCGCACTGGCCACGTGGTCCCGCACCCGCGGCAGACACATTGTTCCGGGCCACAATCAAGCTTCTCACTGCATTTCAGACATTCGAGCAGGCTCATGGTTTCTTTCGTTTCACAGCTACAGCGGAATTCGCGGGGCATAGCTCCATTACCATTACCCGGCGATACATTCACCCTCAGGCTGATGCGGCCTATGCAACTGCTCGCGCAGCGATCACGGCCGGATGGACCGGTTTGCGCATCACTACCAGGATGGTGGTCTGAAATTTGCTCAGTCGAGGCAGCGCCAACAGCCGCAAGATAATCAACTGGATCAATGCGAGGGGCAGAAAAAAAGCGAAGAACGGCCGTGGTCCCGTGAGGAATTCCTCCGATTCGATTTGCAAGCCCAGATCGCGAGCTGCCTGCCGGAGCTTCTCGGCGGAATTCATCCGATAGAGCGCGGGAAAAACATCTTCTTGGGCGCGTTGTTCGGCGGAATGCACGAACGACGCCATCCAGTGCCGCGGAAGAAGTCGCGAGACGGCATGGTTCAAGAACACCATGTAATTCCTGATATTCGGCGTGTGGATGAGCAAAACGCCGTTCGGGGCCAGGACCCGAGTCAATTCTGCCAAGCATTGGCCGGGATCCTCAAGATGCTCCGCCACCATGTTGCAACCCACAAGGTCGAAGCTTTCGTCGGCAAACGGCACCCCGCTCATCGAGGCCTTTACTCGCCGCCCTATGCTGCGGTGGGTGCGCAAACTGCTCCAATCCATGTCCATTCCGACCACGAATCTGGCTTGCTTGACAGCCAACTTCTCAATCGACTCCAGACCATTGGGAAGAATACGGTGGCCGCAGCCAGCCTCCAGCCAGCGAGTATTCCCGCCAGGTTGCAGGTGTTGATGAAGCACGTTTCCGTAGCGCTCCTGATTCCAGCCCAAGTGAGGACAAATAAGATTCTGCGCCGCCCGCGACGCTTTCCTGCCCAGAATTCTGGAGTAACTCAGAGTCATGGTCCGATCATCCTACCCGTCAGAGAGTCCTAAGGTTCCGCGTCTCCGAACCGCACGAAGGAAAGTTCTTTGATCTCAGTTTCGATCCCGGGCAACAGAATCCGCAGCTTGCTTTTTCCCGCGTAAGCTCCGCCGCCCATCGTGGAAGGCAGCCGCGGAGCAACCAAGCGGAGGAGGCGATACTGCATCTCACTCAGCATGCAGTGCATGATACAAGAAAAACGCCCGTTTTCCGCTAAAAACCAGCCGCAACGGACGTCACCGGCGAAGACTCATGGCTTTGAGGGGGCTCAAAGAACAGTGGTGACTAGTCACCCTTTGCGTCGCCCTGCTTCCAGCTTTTGCTGGTAATGGGCAAATCCATCCAGGTACTTGGAGAACTCAGGGATCGTGGATTTGCGCGCCACGCCGATGCGCGGCAGCTGGTATCGGTCGCTGGCGGGGTTGACCATGCCGAACTGCGCACTCACAGAGCAAGCGTATCCCGCCTGCTCCACCTGCCGGACCTGACTCGGCCGGTAATCGCCGGGCATGCCGTTGGGATAACAGAAGCAATTCACCGTTCGTCCGACTCCTTCTTCGATTTGAGCCCGAGACCGGGTCAGCTCATCCCAGGATTCCTCATCCGTGACACTCGACAGAATCGGATGGGTCACCGTATGCGAGCCTATCTCCATCAAACCGGAATCCGCCATTTCCCGAAGTTCGCTCCAGGAACAGGGCGTGTATTTCGCTGGAACCGTGCTTGGAACGGTTATGCCCATGCGCTTGGCCCTGGCTTCGATCCACGCGTTGCGCTCTTCCGGTCGCACCCGATTCAGAGCCCGAAAGACGCCCTCTAGCTTGCCGGGCACAAGCTCTTCCGGGGGCTTGGACTGCTCACTCAGCCAGATCACCTTGTCCGTCCAAATCCAGTCTTCCCCCCGCACGAACGAACTCACCACAAAGAAGGTTGCCGGCAGTCCAAATTCCTTCAGCAACGGAAAAAAGAACTCATAACAGCTGCGCCGGCCATCATCAATCGTCAACGCCACCATGTGCCGGTCCAGCTTGCGCCCGGAGGCCAGTTGCTCAACCAGATGCAACAAAGGCACCACCCGAAAGTGCCGCCGCAGGTGGGTGAACTGGCGGCGTATCCCTTCCACATTCAGCGCATCGGGATCGGTTCCATTTGCGCCGGAGAAGTTGTGATACATGAGGATCCGGGCCATTCCCGCTGACATCGCTCGTGTCACGGAGAACACTCCGCAGCTTTGCAGAACACGGAGTGCCAGCTTACTCATGCAGCACCCAGAAGGCGCACGCCCACGCGCTCATGGGGCGATGGTGCAAACGGATGGCGGACCGAGACCCGGCCGCTTCGATGGGAATCTCCACGGCAGATTGACGCATTCGACGCCATAATATCACCGGCTGCGAGAACCGCACCAGAGTAACTTAGCAAAGCGCCATTACACGGTAAGCCTGATGACTCTCGATTTTTCCGTTGCATCCCAACTGCTCCGGTTTTGCGGTAACCTAACCATGTGGGATCAGGTTCACAACTGACAACTCGCCAAGGAGCACTTCGTTGTCTGGAAGACCCGAATTGACTCACCTCTCGATCCCCCCCGATCTGTTCACGCTGCTGCGCTGCCCGATCTGCAGGGGGTCGCTCGCCAGTTTGGACCACGGTCTTAGTTGTCCCTCCTGCGGCCGGCGCTTCCCCGAGGTTCGCGGGGTCCTGCGCTTTGTGGATGAGGGCAACTACGCCGATAGCTTCGGATATCAGTGGCGGCGATTTGAGCGGACTCAATTGGACCGCGCGGACAGGGATCTCTCGGAGCTCGATTTTGCCCGGAAAACAGGCCTGAAACCGCAAGACTTGAAGGGAAAGCTAGTGCTGGACGTGGGATGCGGCATGGGCCGGTTCGCCGAGGTGGTGACCCGATGGGGTGCCCGCGTGATTGGCATCGACCTCAGCGCAGCCGCCGAGGTTGCGGCCAGGAATCTGTCCGACCGCGAGTTCGTCGCATTCCAGGCCGACGTATTCTCGCTCCCCTTCGCCCCCGACACCTTCGATTGCATTTACAGCATGGGCGTGCTCCATCACACTCCCGACTGCGAGAACGCCGTTAAGGCGCTGCCGCAGTATTTGAAGCCAGGCGGCACGCTCGCGGTTTGGCTGTATAGCGGTTACAACAAGTGGTATCGCTTCAGCGACCAATACCGGAAGATTACTCACCGCATGTCCCCCCGCACCTTACATAGTTTTTTTCGCGTGGCCGTGCCTTTTTTTTATTGGCTGGATCGTGGACTTCGCGTGGTTCCGATTGTCGGCAAACCGGTGGCAGGCATGGTTCATCACGTCTTTCCGGTCAACCGCCATTCCGATCCGGAAGTCCGAGTCCTGGATACACTGGACTGGTATTCCCCTCAGTATCAGTCCAAACACACGTATGAGCAGGTGTTCCGCTGGTTTGAAAGTTGCGGACTGGAAGGGCTGAGTGTCGGCGACGTCGCGGTGGGCGTCAGGGGCAGAAAGCCGTTGGGGAATGCACGGTCATAGAGATCCGGCAGATTGCGTGTGCGGGAAATGCCGCCCGCATTCCGCTACCGCAACTTGCCTTGCAGAAAGCTGAAATGCTATGGTCCGGGTTGAAAACTCATCTTGAACGTTAAGGGAACTGGAATCGATGTCGAACCTGAAGAAACAGCTGGTGGCCTATGCCCGGGTGGTCACGAAGCGGCAACCCGCGGCGAGAGGTCTCACGGTCTATCCCGACGACACGTTCCTGGTTTCCTTCCCCAGATCTGGAAATACTTGGACCCGCTTCCTGGTCTGCAACCTGATGAATCCGGATGATCCGGTTGATTTCGCTCGACTGGAGTCGCGCATCCCCGAAATTTACGACGTCACAGACCGGAGTCTGCGCGCTTTCCCGCGGCCCCGTATCGTCAAAAGCCACGAATGCTTTGACCCCCGGTACAAAAAAATCATATACATCGTGCGCGATCCCCGCGACGTCTTGATCTCCTATTACGAATTTCAGCTTAAGCGCCGAGTCATTTCCGACGAGTGCAGCTTGGAGGAATTCCTCCCGCGTTTCATGGCATCCGAGTTCGAGCCCAAGACTGGCTCCTGGCGAGATCACGTCGTCAGTTGGACCGCCACGCGCGGCGGCCAGAAGAGCTTCCTGCTGCTGCGCTACGAAGACCTGCTGGCCAACACCGAGAAGGAGAGTACGAAGATCGCCTCGTTTCTTGGCCTCGATACCAACCTCGAGCGCATCGCACGTGCTGTGGCCCTGAGCTCGGCGGATCGCATGCGCCAGCTCGAAAAAGAACAATCGCGCCAATGGAAGGAGACCAGAAAGACTCGGCAGGATAAGCCGTTCGTTCGCAACGCGGCATCGGGCGGCTGGAAATCCACCGTGCCGGAGCGGTGTGTCGCCCAGATCGAGTCGGCATGGGGAGACGTGATGCGCTCCGTGGGCTACGAACCGGTGACCGCAAACGAAGCAGTGACCCGCTGACCGCCAGGTCGATCACCACCGGCGGCCGCAACCCACTGCGCTAACGCCCCTTCCCCACTGCCCCTTTGAGGCTTCCCCACATTCCCGCCGGCAAATGATGTCGCAACCAATCCTTGGTCTGCGCACTCTTGTTCTTGAGAGTAAGGTGCAGACTTCCCCGGCTGAGTGGACGCGCGAAGTGGAGATTGAGATAGCTCTGTACCTCAGCGCCCCAGCGCATCTTCGATTCGTCGGTACCGCCCAGGAAGTCGTAGCGGCGAACTCCGTCGGCGATCAGTTGCTTCAGCACTTGGCTGCGCAGAACGTAGCCCACGCTGTCGGCGGCATAGTCCGGGTCAAATCCTTCCTGTAGCGAGAAGACAGTAGTCCCGTGCCTTAATCCAAACTGTGCGGCCACCACTTTTCCCTTCAGTTCGAGCACCCAGAACTCCAGCCGGCGGCGCGCCAACAGGAGCCGGGCCAGTTCCTCATAAAACTGGCGGCGGCCCGACGAATGCAGAGTTCCCGGCAGACCTCGCAGTTGCCAGTGCTTGCCGTGCAGTTCGTAGAGGGCTCGCAGGAGACAGTCGATCTCAGCGTCTTCTTCACACCTGCGAATTCGCACCTCGTACTTCTTTTCCAGGCGCCGGGTTCGCAGCCCAATCTTGCCCCGCTCCTTGCTTGAAATTCTCCTAAGGTAGGACTCCCAGCTCTCGGCCAACTCCACGACGGTCTGAGGCCTCGTCGAAGCGAAACACTTCCACTTGCGCTGTCTCAGATCGTCCAAGAGCTTTCCCCCCAACGCAGAGTGGGAAGGAAGAGTGTTCAACTCGCAAACGTCCCAAAGCTCTGCGTTCTGCTGCATCCAGCCGAGCAGGGCCTGGCTAAACGCCGTCTCCCAGCCGGGTCGCACCGGTAGGTCCAGGTTGTCGGAGTCGTGGCTGCCGTCGCCCATCAGCCGCAACGAGCGCAACGGAGCCGGAAACGCTCCGCGGGTGGTCAAAGCCATCGGCGCCAGACCCACGAGCGCCGAAGCGGCGTCGCGAAAGGCAAGTACCATTAGCCGCTCCTTGCCCCCGAAGGCTCGCCACCAGGGCACGAGCCACTCATAGGTGGAAAATATGGTGGAGTATGGGTACTCTCCCAGCAGCGTATCCCACTCTGGCCGCAAGAGCTCCAGACTCTCCAGACTCTCGTGAACGCTTAGTGTGAGGTTCTGGTCCGAAGCCATCTTCATGGTTTTTTCTGCTTGCTGGGCTGGGCCGCAAGAACCTGGGAGCCGCGAGACTCGCGCAGCTTTTCCTGCCCAAGCGGGTCAAAAAAATCCTATCATCCTCCGAGCGCCACCCAAACCAACTTCGCAGCTTCCATAACCCAGACCTTGGCAGACTGACGGTGGCGCCACCAGGGCTGCTGAAACTCCGGGTCCGTCACGCCTTCGATCCAGATGTGAGTCTTCGGGTCCTGGCTGGTCATCCGTCTCCAGAGAATCCCTGCCCGACGCGTGTGATAATTCGAGGTCACGATCATGATCGACTGCCAGTGGCGCTCGCGGATGCAAGAGTTTAGCGCCTGCGCCTCCTGCGCAGTGGAGTTCACGTCCCCGCTGGTCTCGCAAAAGTCGACCCGGCCAGCCAGGGCGCTGCCGTAGTTCCGTTCAAGATAGGAACGGGCAACCGGTGGGATAGACTGGCCCCAGTAAGATTCCTTCGGAACGCTAAGCAAGGCTCGGTCGGCAAAACCCCGCTGCAACAAGTTGATGGCTCCGGCGATGCGCACTTTTTCGGCGGTGATCGATCCCTGAAGCACGATAGCCGCATCCACGTGCCCTGGCTCCGGGTCGCTGGCGATCAAGAGGTCGCCGCCCCAGCGCAGCAAACAAAAAGCGAGCACGACTGCTGCGGCGAGCAGCCACCGTAGTGCGCGGAACAAGGACCTGGCCGGTGAGGGCATCCGAATGGCTCCGCAATACCGATCCGGGCTGGGCGATCCGCGCGGCTAGTATTGAGCGAAAGCGCCCCGATTCTAGCATGCGTGGTTATCTGGACATCGGCTGCACTTTATGCCAACCTGAAACGAATACCCTTGGAGCAAGCGCCAACGAGCGATCCAGCCGTCTTTTGCGCCGTCCTGCTACAGATCGGGCCGAAGTGAAATGAGTTTGGTGAAATGAGTTTAAAGACCCGGGCTCTGAAGAATGTTGCGTCGAGCTGGGGAGGCTTGGCGGTGAACATCGCTGTCGGCTTTTTCCTCTCTCCATTTATCTTGCATCATCTCGGGGACGAAGCCTTTGGCTTGTGGGTTCTGATCTTCTCCTTGACCGGCTACTACGGGATCTTCGACTTCGGAATCCGCTCCTCCCTGGTTCGCTACGTTTCAAAGTTCCAGGCGACCGGCGACAAAGACCAACTCGCGCGGCTCATAAATACCAGCCTTTTCACCTACAGTTGTCTCGGACTGATCTTGGTAGTGCCGACTGTGTTGGGCAGCTTCTATGTGGATCGGCTTTTCCACATTCCAGCCGCTTTTCTCAAAGACGCCCGGATTCTGTTTCTGATGGTGGGATGCGCTTTAGCTCTTGGTTTCCCCTTGGGCATCTCGGGAGGCATCCTGGAGGGACTGCAAAGGTTCTACCTGATGAACTGGACCAACGTCGTCGCGATGTTGGTGCGGGCCGTTCTGATCATCTACGTTCTCCAGCACGGTTTTGGACTTCTCAGCGTGGCTCTGATCACCGTGTCCCTGCCCTTGATCACCTCCGCGGTTCGGGCGGTGATCGCGCAACGGTTGCTGGCCATTCCGTACGGATGGAAATACGTGGACCGGGAGTCTCTCCGGCAGGTCGCCAACTACGGCTCGGTCACTTTTATGATTATTGTGGCCGCCCGTTTGCGGTTTAAGACGGACGCAGTCATCATTGGAACCTTCCTTTCGGCGGCGGCAATCACCCATTTCACCATTGGAGCACGCTTGGTCGATTACGCCGGGGAAACGGTGAGCAGCCTGGCGCAAATTTTCACCCCCATGTCCAGTCACTTTCATGCGATCGGGGACTACAACCAGCTCCGGAAAATCTTCGTTTCCGGAAACCGGGCTTGCGCTCTGGTCATGTTCCCCATGACAGTAGCTCTGGTGGTGATGGGCAAATCGGTGATCGAAGCTTGGGTAGGGCCGCGCTATGTGTCGAGTTACGTCGTCCTTCTGATTGTTTTGATTCCTTCTACGTTCTACCAAGCTCAGTCGACTTCGAACCGGATCTTATTCGGCATGAGCCGGCATAAAACCCTGGCGTATATCGTTCTCATGGAAGGCATTGCCAACGTGATTCTCAGCATCGTGCTGGTTCGGCCCTTGGGAATCGTTGGCGATGCGATCGGCACCGCAATCCCATTGCTATGCACCTCGCTGTTCTTTTTGCCACGCCACATGTGCCGCCAGCTTGGTATTCCCGTCCGCAAATTCCTTATGGAAGCCTACTTTTACCCGGTCGTCTTTTGTGTGCCCATGATTTTTGTCCTGCTCTTGATGCAGCGCTCTTTCTACGCCCACCGCTATCCGCAGCTTGTTCTGAATCTGTTCGCCGGCATCGCGACCTATGGCGTTGGCGTTCTCTGGTTTGTCCTGACGCGGGAACCCCTGGGGATCCAATTCAAAACCAGAATGTCCCGTTATTTCAGACCGACGGGCGAGTCCTCCGAGTTGTGAACCAATGTAACCCGCCCAAAAAGGCCGCACGGCACCGCCGGCCATCCGGTAACGTGTTTAGCTTCAAATACTTAAACGGCTACTGCCATTGGTGAAGGCCCTTGCGTTTTTCACTCTTTGGTCATTGCAGCGCGCAAGTCCAGCTTTCTTACCGCCGCCTGGAAGTGTTATTCTGGGGGGTAACGTATCGGGGTTTCCCTCTCCCTTAAAGAATCTGCAAACCGGTTTTGCTCGGCCTTGATGAAGTTTGGGGAAGCAATCCAAGCAAATACAATAAACGTAGTAGACAAGACAAACGTAAGAATCCAGGAGGCTTAGGACTTGACCGCTTCGACCAGCCATCTCATTCCGCCCCACGGCGGAGAACTTGTTCAACTCATCGCTCAACCCGAGAGAATTGCCGAATTGAAATCCCATTCGAAAGAGTGGCCTTCATGGGACCTGACCGGCCGCCAGCTTTGTGATCTTGAGTTGCTGCTTACCGGCGGGTTTTCTCCACTGCGGGGCTTCATGACACGCGCCGACTACGATGGCGTATGCCACAACATGCGACTGGCCAGCGGGACGCTCTGGCCCATGCCTATCACGCTGGATGTGACTGAGGAATTTGCCAGGAAGCTAATCCCCGGCACGAGCAAAATCGCGCTGCGCGATCCGGAAGGCGTGATGTTGGCGGTGTTGCATGTGGAAGAAGTTTGGCAACCAGACCGTAAGGCGGAGGCCAAGGCCGTTTTCGCCAGCACCAGCGCTGCCCATCCGGGCGCCGATTACGCCATCAACAAGGCGAATCCCTGGTACGTCGGAGGCAAGCTAGAGGGAACTCAGATCCCGTCCCACTATGATTTTCGCAACCTGCGTTTGACTCCGGCCGAGGTGCGCGCCGAGTTCGCACGGGCGGGCTGGCGCCGTGTGGTCGCCTTCCAGACTCGCAACCCCATGCACCGCGCCCACGTCGAACTCGCGTTCCGCGCCGCCAAGCAGGTCGAAGCCAACCTGCTCATCAACCCCAGCGTGGGCATGACCAAGCCGGGGGATGTCGACTACTTTACCCGGGTTCGCTGCTACCAGTTGCTGCTGCCGAAGTTCCCTCAGGGAACGGTAAAACTTTCCCTACTGCCGCTCGCCATGCGCATGGGTGGACCGCGCGAGGCCATTTGGCACGCGCTGATTCGCAAGAACCACGGCTGCACCCACTTCATCGTGGGCCGCGATCACGCCGGTCCCGGCAAGGACACCGACGGCAAACCCTTCTACGGGCCCTACGAAGCCCAGGAAGTGTTCAAAAAACACGAAGCCGACATCGGCGTCACCATGGTGCCCTTCAACATGATGGTGTACCTCGAGGATCAGGACAAATACGTTCCCGACGACGAAGTCAAGAAGGGGGATCGTGTGCTGAATATCTCCGGCACTGAACTTCGCCAACGCCTGAACGAAGGCCGCGAGATTCCCGCCTGGTTCACCTATCCCGAAGTCGTGGCTGAATTGCGCCGCAGTTTCCCGCCCCGTCACAAGCAAGGCGTGACCATCTTCTTCACCGGACTTTCCGGTTCCGGCAAGTCGACCATTGCCAACGTATTGCTGACGAAGTTTCTCGAAACCGGTGGACGTCCCGTCACCTTGCTGGATGGCGATTTGGTCCGCAAAAATCTGTCTTCCGAACTCGGCTTTTCCAAGGAGCACCGCGACATTAACATCCGGCGCATCGGCTACGTTGCGTCGGAAATCACCAAGAATGGCGGTATCGCCATTTGCGCTCCCATCGCGCCTTATGATGCGACCCGCAAACATGTCCGGCAGACGATTGAGCCCTACGGAGGATTCATTCTGGTGCACATCGCCACCTCCGTGGAAGTCTGCGAACAACGCGATCGCAAAGGCCTGTACGCCAAGGCGCGCGCGGGAATTCTCAAAGAATTCACGGGCATCTCGGATCCTTATGAAGTTCCGGCCGATGCCGAAGTCACCATCAATACCGGTGACTTGTCCTCCGAAGAGGCGGCGCAGGAGATTATCCTGCACCTGGAGAGGGAAGGCTTCATCGGAACGGCTGCGGAGTCGCTGTAAACGCGCTCTGATAAGGCCAGAAAATGACGAGAGGCTGAAGCCGGTACGGTCATGGATCTGCTGATCAAGAGCCTGATTGGTTTTGGAGTCGGGACCCTCATTGGAATGACGGGAGTCGGGGGCGGCGTTCTGCTGCTCCCGATCCTCATTTTCGGTTTGGGCGTGCCCCCCCTTCGAGCCGTGGGCTCGGACGCGCTTTTCAACTTTCTCACCAAGATCGGCGCCAGCGCCGTTCACCTGCGCAAGGGCACGGTCCGGCGCAAAGTAGTCTTGGCGCTGGCCGCCGGCAGTGCTCCGGGATCCTATCTGGGCGTAAGTTTCCTGATCCACCTGCGGAATGTCTACGGCAATGGCGTCAACCACTTCATCACGGTTGCGGTTGGATTTCTGCTGATTTGCATTCCGACTTTCTTGTTCTTTCAGAAGAAAATCGAGGACCGTGCCGCTGGGGCGGCCGTGCGGCCTCCAACCACGAAGTCGTTTCTCGGAATGTCCGTCATCGGCTTGGTGGCGGGCTTCCTGGTAGGCATCACCTCCGTCGGCTCAGGCAGCATCGTCATGATGATGCTTTTGCTGTTCTACAGCTTCCAACCGAAGGTCATGGTGGGCACCGACATTGTGCACGCCCTGATTCTCACCGGCGTCACCAGTCTGCTCCATTTTCGGATGCACAATGTTGACGTTCACCTCGTCGGCGCGCTTTTGATCGGCTCGGTTCCAGGCGGGCTGCTCGGTTCCTACTTGAGTACGCGGGTTCCCGTTCCCTGGCTGCGCCGCATACTTTGCGCGGTGCTGCTAGCCACGGGCGCGCGCATGTTGATGGCGTGATCATCACAGGTTGATCGTCACACCAACAGGAAGATTGAGGAAATATGCCCTCACACTCTTACGCTGAAATACTGGAAAGGATTCACTCAGCGTTGGAAGCCTCTCGTACGGTCTTTGCCCGCTTCACGCCTGGAGCGATTGACACAGAATACAAAGCGGGACACGATCCCGTGACGGAAGCGGACCGCGCCCTCGACGCCGTTCTGCGCAAGGAACTGCTGCGCGATGGAGAAGGCTGGCTTTCGGAAGAGAGCGTGGACGACCCCATCCGCTTGCAGCATTCGCGCGTTTGGGTTGTCGATCCGCTCGACGGCACCCGCGAATTCGTCAAGGGGATTCCGGAGTTTTGTGCTTCGATTGGGTTCGTCGAGAACGGCCGTCCCGTGGCTGGCGGAATCTACAATCCAGCGACCAACGAAGCCTTTCTGGGATCAATCGAATCCGGCGTTACCTACAACGGCAAACCTTCTCAGCCCAGCCCGCGCACGAGTCTGGACGGCGCCTTGGTTCTCGCCAGCCGTAGCGAGGTCAAGCGAGGTGAATGGAAACCATTTGAGAATGCTGCCTTTAAGATCCGCCCCATGGGCTCGGTGGCCTACAAGCTTGCCCTGGTCTCGGCCGGACTGGCAGACGTAACCTTTACCCTGACTCCCAAGAACGAATGGGATGTTGCCGCGGGAGCGGCTTTGGTGCTGAGTGCTGGAGGCTTTGTCAGCACTCTCGAGAAAACGCCCTTACGTTGCAACAATAAGAATCCGTTACTTTCTGGCCTGCTGGCCTCCGGGCCATACTTGCGAGAAGAACTTCTCGCCGCGATTGGCCAGCACATCGAACCTGCGATTCTGAAGTCTGCCCAGCGTGGTTGAGGAGGTTTGCTCGTTTATGACTGTGCGTCGCATCCGGACTCCAGCGACTAGGAAAAATCGATTAGCGAGACGAAGGAAAAGAGTTCTGCCTTGTCGATAAATAGCTTCTACGTGGTTGGAGGACGGCTCAGAAGCACGGTTTTCCGCAAGCTCGAAGAATGGCAATCGAGCGAACAAGCCCTCCTGATCGAACTCGATCCGAAAAAGAATCAGTCCCGTGTGTGTGTGGAGTACGTTTCCCCGCCTGAAGTCTGTGCGGATGAGTTGCCGGCCTTTCTGTTCAAGTCGGCCACGATCCAGGGAAATAAGCTTTACACCTGCACCTCCACCGAAGTATTGGTCTACGAGCTTCCGGGCTTTCGCCTCCAGCACTACATTTCCCTGCCCTGCTTTAACGATCTCCATCACGTTAGTCCCACGCAGCGCGGGACGATTCTGGTCGTAGTGACCGGACTCGATATGGTGGTGGAGGTCACGACGGCGGGAAGCCTGGTCAGGGAATGGAATGTGCTAGGGGAAGATCCCTGGGCAAGATTCTCGCGGCAGACAGACTATCGCAAGGTCCCCACGACCAAGCCTCACCGGTCGCACCCGAATCACGTGTTTGAGCTCGACCAGGAAGTCTGGGTCACGCGCTTCCAGCAACGCGACGCCATCTGCCTGACCCTCCCCGGTCCACGCATCGATATCGCGGTGCAGAGCCCTCACGATGGCTACATTTTCGGAGATAGAATCTATTTCACAACGGTCGACGGCCATGTCGTCATCGCCAACCGGAAGACCCTGCAGGTCGAAGAGACAGTCGACCTGAACCAGATGAGCGGACAGTCCGGACAGGTTCTGGGCTGGTGCCGCGGCGTGCTTCCGCTGGACGAACGCCGGCTATGGGTAGGGTTCACTCGAGTACGTCCTACCAAGTTCATCGAGAATGTAGCATGGGTTACAAATGGCCATTCCCCTCGGCACAAGCCCTCTCACGTCGCGCTCTATGATCTTGAGCGCAAGACATGCGAACAGGAAATTGAACTGGAACCACACGGGATTGGGATTGTATTCAGTCTGCTTCCCGTCCCTGCGGCGGAAGGCAGCTCGGTAGAACCGGCGTTGAAAGAGCCTGGCAAGACTACCGGCTTTTGAATTTCGACAAAGCGATTGTTCGATGCCCAAACATGCCATCGTCTTTCTGATGTATCACGAGTTGGAGATCCCGGGACGGCGTCTTTGCCAGCCCGAACCCGGGTACGCTCGTTATGTCTTGCCGGAGGCCGGGTTTCGCGCGCAAATGGATCAGTTGAAGGGGAATGGATGGCGGGGGCTGAACGTGGGCCAATCTCTCGCATTTCCGGAGGGACGTAACGTGACCATCACTTTCGACGATGGCTGTGAAACCGACTTCGTGGCAGCGGCTCCGATCCTGCGGCAAGCCGGCTTCAGCGCAACGTTCTTCGTCACTTGCGGGAGATTGGGAAAGCCCGGCTATCTTTCACCCGCTCAGCTCAAAGAACTCGCCGGACAGGGTTTCGAAATCGGCTGCCACTCGATGACTCACCCCTATCTCACCGATCTGGACGAGAGCGGCCTGCGGCACGAAATCTCCGACGCCAAGTCGCAACTGGAACAGATCGTCGGCCAGCCAGTGGACCACTTCTCGTGCCCGGGAGGTCGCTGTGATCGGCGGGTCGTGACCGTGGCACGCGCCGCCGGCTACCGGACGGTGGCCACCAGCCGCATTCAGGCGAATTCCAGAAACACAGACGTTTTTGCGTTGGGCCGAGTGGCGATGTTGCGAGATGTTCCCTTGAGCGCGTTTGCCGCGATCTGCGAGGGCGGCTCATTGTCGCGCATGCGCGCACAGAGCACCTTGCGCGAGACTGCCAGGCGGATTCTGGGCAACTCCTTCTATGATCGTGTGCGCTCCACTTTGCTACATCGCGCAAGCCCGCTCCCGTAGATAGAGAACGTCTAATGGGGAGTAGAGAATTACGCGGATGCTACAATCGTCTTCAAGCATTAAGCTCATGACTGGAACCGCTGAGAGCGGCGCCTCCGCACAAGGCAGCAAGAATCCTGCGGACACTGAGCGGAGGCGGCGCCCGGTCTTCGTAATGGGCTGCCATCGCTCCGGGACGAATCTTCTTTACGACACGTTGCTGTCCGCGGGCGATTTTGCCGTCTATCGTGGCTATCTCCCCATCTACAAAATCCTGATACCTCGTTTCGGCTCTCTCGAGAACCCTCGTAACCGGGAAAAGATCGTCGGCACATGGATGAAGAGCAAGGGATTCGCGCGCGCCGGAGTGGAGGCAGGGCAACTCTCCGCCAAATTGCTGGCGGAATGCCGCAACGGGGGCGACTTCATGCGTATCGTCATGGACGAAATCGCACAGAGCCAGGGCGTACAAAGATGGGCGGTTTACGATCCCGACAGTGTCCTCCACGTGCCTCGAATCAAGAGGGACATACCGGATGCGCTGTTCGTGCACATCATCCGGGACGGACGTGACGTTGCCCTGTCGCTCATGAAGATGGGGGAATTCCGGCCCTTCCCCTGGAGCCGGCAATCGCGCGGCTTGTTGGAGACGGCGCTTTATTGGGATTGGATGGTGCACAAGGGCCGGCAATACGGCCGCCAGATTCCCAGCGACTACATTGAAATCCACTACGAAGAACTCGTGACCCAGCCTCGTCCCGCTTTGGCTCGGCTGGGAGACTTTCTCGATCATGACCTGGACTTCGATCGTATCCAGAGAACAGGTTTAGGACGGCTCCGCGAATCCAATTCCTCGTTCCGGAGCGACGGAAAAGAAACGCAAAACCCGGTCAATCGCTGGAAAGAAAACCTATCTCATCGGCAGGTGGCGGCGCTCGAAGCCCTCATCGGACCGAGCCTTCAGGAATTCGGCTATCCGCTGACCCTGGACACCGAACAGCGGCGAGTCGCGCTTCGGTGGAAGTGTATCGCGTCGGTCTATCCGCACTTTCTTAGTACCAAGCTTTGGCTCAAATTGAATACCCCGGTGGGCCGTCTCGCCAATCTCGCCGCTCTGGAACTCCCCGACCCAACCTGCGACATGGACTGATCGGATCACAAACTTCCGGCAGCTCGATTCTCGCCGGAACTGCTCTGGCACGCACTCCTCTGTGTTGGCAGCCTTCCGATAACTAATTAGAATAGGGTTACATAGCAGGTCGATGGGAACGCGACCGTTATTAAGCTTTGCAATGAAACACTTTCTTCGACGGTTCACGGTACTGGGACTGAGCGCAGCCGCTTGGGCGGGGCAGACCCCTGCCACCGTCCGCCATGATGTACCCCAGAGCGGCACTTGTGGACCGCAGGAATACTGCGCACGCACGGACCGGCGGGTCGAACCCTACCCGGAAAAGCCGCCGGCGATCGGACCCTCGGGATCGATTATCAACGATCCGAGTTTCGGATCTCGCATACTGCGCGTTACCGATAGCAGATCGGACCCAAAGTACGCCGGCCGCCCGCTCTTCACACCCTCCTCCGCGGAACAAAATTCATGGAACAAAGACTCCACGATGTTCTACGTGACTACTTCCGGGGGCTCGTTCCTGCCCTACGATTTCGATCCCGCGACCATGACCGCACGGCCGGCTAGGAACCCGAGTCTAAACTGGGGAGCGGAACCACAGTTTAGCTTCCGGCAGGCCAACATCCTCTATGGCATGAATCACCGGGAACCGATCTTTGAGCAGTACGACACCTCAAGCGGGCGAGTAACCGAGATAAACGACGCCACGAAATGCGTCAAACTCGGATCTCGCGACTCGGGACACTCGGTGACCGTCAGCGCCGATGACAGCCGGTTCATGACTACATTAGGGCCGGAGCAAGACAAAAATTACATGGTCTATGTCTACGACCGAACGCAGGGCTGCCGCTGGTATAACACGCAGACCGGCGAAATCGGCGGCCAATGGGGACCCAAGGGCACGATTTCCATTGCCGATCGCTTTCTTCTTCATAACGCCCGAATGGCGAAGTCTGGAAAGTTCCTGTATATGACGCGGGGGGGTGGCGGCATCGGCCATGGCTGGGTAGTTTGGGAGGTCGACGGCATGAATGTCAACGTCTGTTCCCGCGGTTGTAATGGACATCATGTGCTGGGCTACTCCCACATTCTCGGGTCGTCCGGCAGGATCCATCCCATGGATGTCTGGATGAGGCCGCTGAACCATCTGGAAAACTCCACTCCGATCATCGGCGGCTTGGAACCTGCCAAAGATTTTTGGTTCGACTCTCACTTCTCGTGGAACAATGTGGATCCGAATGATTCCGCTCCGGTCTGCTTTTCGACTTACCGACCAACGAATCCGGATACGGCCGGAGCCGCGCCCCTTGTGACCGGGCCCTGGCAGAATGAGATCGACTGTGCGGAAACGGATGGGAAGGCTTCCAAGGTTTGGCGGTTTGCCCACACCTACAGCACCGCCAGAAACGGCTTCTGGTCGACCCCGCGGGGGAATGTTTCGCAGGATGGACGCTTCTTCATGTTCACTTCCGACTGGGAAGACCAGCTTGGAAAAACACCGAACGGCGACAAATACCGGACCGATGTTTTTATTGTCGAGCTGAAATGATGCGGTGGATACAAAACTCATTTCCGGTGGGGCGCCCGGCCTAGATGGAATCGTCCACGGGTGCAATCGCCCTTCCACAAGGCTCGTTTCATCACATAGGCTTCGTGGTCGCTTCCATCCAGAACTCCGTACAGGGATTTCTCGACTCGCTGCAGGCTGAGTGGGATGGAACAATCTTTCATGATCCCAATCAAGCAGTCCGGGTGACTTTTCTGCGCGGCAGGCATACCGCAAATCCCCTGCTGGAACTGGTGGAACCGGCGGGAGAGAATTCACCGGTCATCCCATTCTTGAAGCGCGGTGGCGGCCTGCACCACTTATGCTATGAGATCGACCATCTAGAAGACCAACTGGCATTGAGCCGCGCTCAAGGCGGACTTGTAGTTAGGCCGCCGCTTCCTGCCGTAGCCTTTGGAGGGCGCCGCATCGCCTGGGTCTACACCAAGAACAAGCTCCTTCTGGAATATCTGGAGCGCCAAGGAAGGTCCGCTGAGCAATGATCTCGGAGCCTAGCGGTTTGGACCTGCGGAGCGAAGCTGACCGTCTGATCTCGGCTGGGTCGGAGGAGTTGGCTTCTCTGCGCCTCGCCGAACTCTGGCGCAACGAAGCGAGCGCCAGCGCCGCAGCCTTCCTGGTGTCTCGCTACGAACAACTACGTGGCAAACTCCCTCTGGTCTGCTATCGCCTCGCAATTTTACGATCCTTCACCGTGGAGCCGGTACTTCCGTTGCTCAGGGCCGATGCCTTTGTACATGGAATCGATTTGACCGTCCAACTCGGCGACTTTAACGCCTACGCGCAAGAAATCCTCGACCCGGACAGTTCCCTTTACCGTTTTGCCCCCGACGCCGTAATTCTTGCGGCGAGGACAGCGGACCTCGCGCCCGACCTGTGGCACGAGTATCCGGACCTCGCGCTGGAAGCGGTCCCTGCGGTAGTGCGGCGCGTCTCCAACAGCTTCCGCCAGTGGGTCCGGGCATTTCGGGAACGCAGTTCAGCCGCGCTGGTGGTGCATTCCCTCGAACTCCCCGCGCGTCCGGGCATGGGACTTCTTGATGCGCAGGAAAATAAAGGTCAATCCGCCGCGATCCAGCAGATCAACCAGGAACTCAGGCAGATCGCGAGTGAACATTGCGGTGTTTACGCGCTCGATTACGATGGACTCGTCGCCCGCTATGGCCGCTTGCACTGGCATGACGAACGAAAATGGCTGATTGCCAGAATGCCCATTGCCGCGGACCACCTCGTTTACCTCGCTCGCGAATGGTTGCGCTTTCTGGTTCCTCTTGCCGGCAAGACTGCCAAGGTGCTCGTAACCGACCTCGACAATACGCTGTGGGGAGGCGTGATCGGTGAAGATGGCATGACCGGAATCAAACTCGGCCCGGAGTACCCCGGCGCGGCGTATCAAAATTTGCAGCGGGCCATGTTGGATCTGGCGCGGCGAGGAATTCTGCTGGCCATCTGCAGCAAGAATAATCTTGAAGATGCGATGGAAGCGCTGGAGAATCACCCGGGAATGTTGCTAACGCCGAAGCATTTCGCAGCCGTGCGCATCGATTGGAACGACAAAGCGCAGAATCTGCGCGAAATCGCCGCCGAATTGAACGTCGGAATGGAGGCCCTCGCTTTTCTCGACGACAACCCGGTAGAGCGGCAACAAGTTCGCAGTGCCCTCCCAGAGGTCACGATCGTCGATCTGCCCGAAGATCCGCAGGCCTACGCTGCCGCGGTTCGAGATTGCCCGGTATTCGAACGCCTTTCGCTTTCCAGCGAAGATTCGCAGCGTACCACCCTCTATGCGGTGCGGCGGAAGCGCTCACAGACGGAACAGGCCTTCCAAAGCAAGGAGGACTTCTTTCGTTACCTCGAGCAGGAGGCGGAAGTCCTCCCGGTGTCACCGGCGACGCTGGCCCGGGTTGCGCAACTCACGCAAAAGACGAATCAATTCAATCTGACCACCCAGCGCCACACCGAGCAACAGATCGCGGACATGGCCGCTCGTCCTGGATGGCAAGTCCTCTCCATCAAGGTGCGGGACCGGTTTGGGGACCACGGTTTGGTTGGCGTGGCCATTACCCGCGACCAGGCCGAAACCTGCGAGATTGAAACCTTCCTGCTCAGTTGCCGCGTCATTGGCAGAACCGTGGAAACCGCACTTCTCTCGCATGTCGCTCAGGGCGCCGTGGCTCGCGGCCGCCAGCGTCTCGCCGGACGTTTCTCGCCCACCAGGAAGAATGCCCCCGCGCGCGACTTTTATGCCCGGCATGGCTTTCAACTTCTCGAGGAGAATCGCGACGGCTCGGTTTGGACCTTGGACTTGCGGCATCATACAATCGCCACTCCGGCGTGGATCCGGTTGAAGACTGCCGAGGGAGAGCACAATTGACGTCATCCATTCTGGACCAGGTGCGAAGCATAGCGTCCGATCTTTTCGGTGTTCCTGTGGATCGAATCGTGGCTGAGTCTTCGCCCGAAATGATCGAAGCCTGGGATTCCACTCAGCACTTGAACTTTGTGCTTGCGCTGGAAGAAAAATTTGGCCTTCAGTTGTCTCCGGAAGAAATGGAGCAAATGCGAAACGTTGGCGAAGCTGCCAGGCTGGTCGAGACCAAACTACAGAAAGCTTCGCGCTAGCCACGACCCGTCAATCTTTCGCAACTTGCCCGC
Organism: Acidobacteriaceae bacterium; assembly: GCA_003131585.1. Classification (GTDB taxonomy): domain Bacteria; phylum Acidobacteriota; class Terriglobia; order Terriglobales; family Acidobacteriaceae; genus Sulfotelmatobacter. The sequence continues at coordinate 29,412 of PKVW01000027.1, read as the reverse complement.
CGGTTGCCATGCCTATCGTCATCCAGCCATATCGTGAAGAGCACCAGCCGGCGGTGCAGGAATTCAATCGACGGCTGCAATCCGGTGGCGCGGAACTCGACCTCATATTTTTTCGCTTCGCTCAACCGCGCTGGCTACCCCCTGCCGAGGGAGCCAAACTGTATCAGCGGTATTTCGTCGCCCTGGAGAATGGCGTCGTCCGCGGCGGCTATGCCCTGAAACAACAAGACTTCTTCTTCGCAGACGGCATCACACGCACTGTTGCCTACTATCACCATCCGCTTTCGGAGGGTATTGTCAACAAGTCTTATGCGGCAGTGGGAAGCATGTTGCTGAAAGATGCTATGAACCGGTCCCCGCTGCTCTACTGCCTCGGCATGGGTGGCTATGACCGCCCCCTGCCGAAGATGCTGGCACGCCTGGGCTGGGCCCACTTTCTGGTTCCTTTCTATTTCCATGTTGCGCGCCCCAACCGTTTCTTCAAGGAAATGCAGGCCCTGCACACGTCTCCCTCCCGCAGGTTGCTGCTGAATCTGGCCGCCTTCACAGGGACGGGTTGGGCTGGAGTGAAGACGATCCAGGGTCTGCGAAAGCTGCGCGCCCCGAAACTCACACCGTTTACGGTGGAGAAAATCGAGGATTTTTCGGATTGGGTCGATCCGCTGTGGGAGCAAGCGAAGAATCACTATGCGATGACGGCAGTGCGGGATTGTCAAACCCTGCGCACGCTCTACCCCGCAAGCGACACACATTTTACCCGCCTGCGAGTGCGCCGGAGTGGGCGGGATATTGGGTGGGCGGTGGTAGGAGAGCGCCGCAAGGACGAAAAATACGGCGCCATGCGCGTGGGTTCGATTGTGGATTGCTGGGCTTCGCCGGACGACGCCTTGCCAGTAATGCAGGCGGCTTCGGCAGCCCTAGTGGATAACGGAGTGGATCTGATCGTCTCCAATCAGAGCCATCGTCTGTGGGCTCGCGCTCTTGAGCATGCCGGCTTCTTGCACTCGCCGTCTAACTTCATTTTTGCCGCCGGGAAGAAGTTGAGCGCTCTGCTGCAACCGTTTGCGGAGACCCAGTCTCGGATCCACTTCACCCGCGCGGATGGCGACGGATTGCCCCGCAACTTCTAAGTGGTCATATTCCAAACTTTACTTCTTCTGGTGGAAGGCTGCTGCGGCAGGGTTGAGAACTGGCGTCGCTAATTCGTACCCAAGATCTTGCATCAGGTGGCCCCAATGCGTTTCGATGTATGCGACGGTTTTTTCCGGCAGTACAGTTTTCCAACCGCCAGAGATGGCGTTGCGGACAAAGGGCTTGTCCTGGCGCGTGAGCGTGGTCGCCACCCATTTTCCACTCTCCTCGCTTTCCAGCTTTCGCATGTTTTCGGCGGAACTCAACTCGACAGCCCGGGTTATACGCTCCCGTGTGGCCGAGATTCCCAGGAACTCCGCGACCCGCGCCAGCTCACGCTGCGGGTTTTCTTTCAGATCTTCATAGCGCAACAGCAGGAAACCCTCGTGCCCCTGCCGGGTGCCTAACCAACTGCCTACGTGATCACCCCAGGAGCCGATGCGGGGCCAGAATTGCGGCGACATCCAGCGCCGCACGAAATCGTCGATTGCATGCCCTTCCCTTACGGATCGCAACTTGAGTTCCCAGTGATAGTTGGACACCGCGACATCTCGCGGGTCGCGCACGATGTAGATGACCTTCCTGTATCGGGGATCGAAGCATTCATGGCTCTTCAAGATGCGCGGCCGCGGAAGGTTGCGCAGCGTGCGGTCCGAATGCTTGTACATGTCGGGAACTAACCGTTCGACGCTAAGGAAGGTGACCGCCTCGTTCTGATGAACCAGATTGCCAATCAGGAAGCGCGTCCATGTATTGCCCGATCGCGGATAGGAGGTAAGAAACGCGTCATTGGGAAAGATTGTGATGTCCCGCTCGATTCTGAGCTTGCGAAAAAATACGTCGCTGACGCGCGAAAGGTGCTTGAATCCCCTTTTCAGCATTCCCTTGCCTCGGATTTTGCAGCCGTTTTCATGAATCGGATCCCGCAGCCGCAGGCGTAATTCTTATTTTACCAAGGGATTTGGGGGCGAGCGCGTGCCCATGGTTACCAAGGATTTTGTCTGGATCTCGCCGCAAGAAAAGGTAAAGAGCAAAGCCAGTCCGCCCGACCAATGCTGGCGGTTGCTCGTGCGCAGCAACCATTAAGCTTCCGCTGAACCGGTTTCATCGCTCTCCGGCAACTTTCGCCGGCTCTGCAACCATCCCTGAATTCGTTGTTTTCTCTCGAACATGGCCTTGGCTTGCCCACGCAGCTTCGAGATGAAGCCAAAGCGGGACTTGGTAAACCAGGGTACGCGGTGCGGAACACAGCCATATTTCTCTTTGTAGGTCCCTTCCCCGCCCCAATCGTAGATTTCGGCCCCCCGGCGTTTCCAGTACCTCATGGCGTACCAGTGAATGGCCTCATTCGGCCGCAGGCCCTGGCTGGAACGGAAACTTGCATTGCCCCAGAATTCGGCAATCTTGTTGAAGCCGGGAAAGATCCCCGTGGCAATGCACTTCCCTTCGAGGTCGCGCGCCCGCGCCAGCAAAATGCGTCCGGTGGGTTCGAGATTTCTAACCAGCGCACGCACCCGCTCGACGGTATAGGTGGGAACCAGACCTTGCTTCGCGAATACGTCCTTCAACTGCTCATAGTATTCGTCCGCGAAATCGAGATCGTGGGCCTCCTCGAGGGTGACGCCGCTCTTTTCCGCCTTTCGCACGCAGCGGCGGCAGGCGCTATCCATATTGCCGAAGAGTTTGTCTTCCGTTTGGGTAAGATCGCTGCGATACGACGCGTAGGATTCACAAGTAAATCCAATTTCCTTTCCGTCGTCGACGGTGAAAAACGGATCGGACACTTCCATGTGCAAGCACTTCAGCGTGTCCCAGGCCGTAAGCTCGATGGCCGCCAAAGCCGTCGCGCGCGAGGCTCCCGGCACGAGATTAAATCCCATGTAAGGCGTGGTCCACCCCGGGAACGAACTCCCTAGCATCCGGATGCCGAAGCGAGAGAATACGAGTCCCGTGAAGTAGCCAACCGTTTCCCCGCCGTCGGCCAATTCGCAGAGGACGATCCTGGCGCGTTGGGTCTCGCGCACAAACTGGAGCCATTCGCGAGTCTGGAAAACGGTGCGGTCCGCAAAACCGTCCAACCGTGCCCAGTCGGCCGCTCCCGGATCGATGATGTTCGCTTTCATTCGCAAGGATTCCAGATGGTGATCATTCGTCGATCGTTTGCGGTAAACTTCCCTCTGAAAGCCGCACGGAAATCATTCCTACCAGCAAATCCCCTGATAGGACGCGGTCGTGCGGGGGCGGGAAGCCGATTCCAGATTGATGAGATCGATCACAATCTGCTCATGACCCAGGCAGCGGGCCAGGTGGTCTTTCTCGATCTTGGTGGCGATGACGACAACCTCTCCGCTTCGCACCACTTCTTCAAGATCGGCGGAAAGCAAAGAACCAATATGGGGAATGACTTCCTCAATATACTGGCGGTTCGAGCCAGCCAACCTCCCCAGTGACACGTCTCGATCCCACACCCGCACCAGCCTGCCTTCCCCCAAGAGCCGTTTTATCATCTGCACTTGGGGACTCTCCCGGAGGTCGTCGGTCCCGGACTTGAAGCTTAACCCCAGAAACGCAATCTTCTTTTTGTTTGTCCGCAGTACGGCCTCAACCGCCCGATCGATATGCAGCGCGTTGCTGGGTAAAACCGACTCCAGAAGAGGCAGGCCCAGATCGAGTTCTTTCGCGCGATGACCGAGCGCACGCAAATCCTTCGGCAGGCAAGATCCGCCAAAAGCGAAACCCGGCGAGAGGTAGGCAGGAGAAATATTTAGCTTCGTATCCGAGGTGTAGATCTTCGTGACCGCCTCCGTGTCGACTCCAAGAGTCTTGCACAGCGTCCCCACCTCGTTCGCGAAACCGACCTTCACTGCGTGGAATGCGTTGCATACGTATTTCACCATTTCCGCCACGGGAATGCTGGTTTCGAAGACGAGGCCGGGAATGGTTGCATATAGCTGCCGCGCCACGGCGAGATGTTTCGGGTCCGGCGCGCCGAGCACGGTGTAAGGGGGCTGAAGAAAATCAGCGACGGCGCTGCCTTCACGCATAAATTCGGGGTTATAGCACACAGCGAAGTCCGTCCCCGCGCGACGGCCGCTGGCCTTCTCCAGAGTCGGAATGACCAACGACTCCGTCGTGCCAGGCAAAACCGTACTCCGCAGCACAATCACGTGATGGGAGTTCTTCTGCCTGAGAGCGGCGCCGATTTCATGAACCACCCGCTCCACATAGCCCAGATCGAGCTTTCCGCTGCGCAAACTCGGAGTGCCCACGCAGACAAAGGAAATCTCCGAATTGCGAACCGCCTCCACCGCGTCGGTAGTGGCATGAAGCATCCCGGCCCGATGCCCCGCTTCCACCAGCTCGCTCATGCGGGCTTCTACGATAGGACTGCGCCCTGCCGTCAACATCTCCACTTTGGCGGGGCTAACGTCTACCCCGGTTACCCGGTGGCCCACGTGAGCGAAGCATGCGGCTGTGACCGATCCCACATAGCCCATGCCAAACACACTGATCGACAGACTCACTCTCTGGCTCCTCAACGCTCCCTAGGAAGGCTACCTTCTAGTATGCCAGTTCTTTAACCGCTTCGAAGGTGACCTAAGTTTTCGCTCATCGACAATCTTCTTCTACTCAGATTGGAGTATACCGAGAACTTGAGGATAAACTCTGGTTGTGCCTCTCACCGGACGAAGACTCTGGTCTCGTTTGTCCCACATAAGTTGGGACGAACTTGAGACTCGCGTGCGCCAGGAAGTTTCCAAGCGGCTGGACGCCACTTTGTGCGGAATCGGGCTGCAACCGGGCCGGAACGGACTGCGTAACTCCTCCGGATCTCCAGGGACATTTTTCTTCTCAACGGATGAACTTCCCAAGCGCGTTAGCCTCCTGCGAGAACATCTGCCTCACGAGGCGCAGGCAATAGTGACGGAAGCGAACGAGATTTGCCGCCACAGTTTTCGACTCCTGGGATACCGGGACCTCGACTACGGCGCCGAAATCGACTGGCATCTCGACGCCGTACATGGTTCGCGCTCCCCTCTCATACCGTGGTTCAAGATCGACTTTCTCGATTTTGCCGAGGTCGGCGATCACAAGGTCATATGGGAGTTGAGCCGTCATCAGCACCTAGTCACTCTGGCGAAGGCCTGGCTGCTCACCAACGAAGAAGCCTATGCGCGGGAACTTCTCGCGCAATGGTATTCGTGGCAACGTGCGAATCCTTATCCGCTGGGCGCGAACTGGGCCAGCAGCCTCGAGGTCGCATTCCGCAGTCTTTCCTGGATTTGGCTGCGCCACCTGTTGGCGGAGTGTCCCCTTGTCCCCGCCAGCTTCCAGCAGGATCTGGTGCGCGCATTGGCGTTGAGCGGCCGCCATATCGAACGATATCTATCCACTTACTTCTCTCCCAACACGCATCTGCTGGGGGAGGCGGTCGCGCTTTTCTTTATCGGAACGCTTTGTCCTCAAATTTCCTCGGCCGGCGACTGGAAGAAGAACGGCTGGAGAATCGTCCAGGAAGAAGTCCGGCGGCAGGTGCGGCCCGACGGCGTATATTTCGAGCAATCGTTGTATTACCACGTCTACGCCGTTGATTTCTTCCTGCACACGCGCTTGCTCGCCTCGCGAAATGCGGTGAAGATTCCATCTGGATTCGATCTGGTCATCAGAAAGATGCTGGCTGTCATCCAAGCTCTAGCTCAAACCGGCACGCCCGACGGCTTCGGCGATGACGATGGAGGAAGAGTCTTCAACCCCGGACGCAACCGCGCCGAACACATGACGGATCCGCTGGCGATCGGAGCTGCGCTTTTTCACGACGAAAGCCTCCACGCCAGCGCGCCCTTGACCGAGGAAGCGATCTGGTTGTTCGGCGAACAGGCGTTGTCTTGCGCCACCCAAACATCCGACCCACGTCCCAAGCCGGAATCTCAGGCCTTCCGAGATGGCGGAATTTACATCGCGGGAAGTTCCGAGCCCTTTCCTCAACAAATGGTCATCGATGCCGGGCCTCAAGGGACTGGACGGAGCGGCCATGGCCACGCCGACGCATTGAGCGTCAAACTAGCCTTCTGCGGCCGCTCCTGGCTGGTCGATGCAGGAACCTTCTGCTACATCGGTCCCGGCGACGAGCGGAATACATTTCGCGGTACGCGCGCTCACAATACGCTGGCGGTTGACGGCCTCGATCAGGCACAGCCCGCGGGACCGTTCGCCTGGAGTTCGATCCCCGAGACTCAGACAGACCTGTGGATCCCGGGCGCGACTTTTACCCTGTTTGCAGGATCGCATTCCGGATACGAACGGCTCCCCGAACCCGTGCGCCACCGGCGTTTTGTGTTTCACTTGCATGGCAGCTTCTGGCTGGTCCGCGATGCGGCCGAGGGAGACGGCTCGCATCTTCTCGAGACCTCCTGGCACTTTGCGCCGGACCTTAAAGTCTCCAATCGTGGGAACGGTTTTGTTGCCGCTCCGGTACAAGACCAACCGGACCGCCCTGATGGATCGAATCATCTCACCCTTCTTCCAGCCGCCGATCCGCGATGGAAATCCGAACTGCTCTCGGAGCCTGTGTCTCCAGCCTACGGTGCAAAGCTGAGTGCGCCCGTCGTGCGCTGCAGCGCTCGGGTTGGACTTCCGGCAGAACATGCTGTGCTGCTAATCCCCGCGGTCGGCGGCATGGAAGAAGCTGGTGAGTTCTTCCGCGACGACCGCCGACGCGGCGATGCTGCCGCGCCGGAAGCGGCTTACCGGTACGAGCACGGCCGTGCCACGCACGGCATGATTTTTCGTCAAGCGCAGAAAGCGGTATGGAATTTTGGCCCCTGGACGAGTGACGCGACGTTCCTCTATTTTCGTGTTAAGGATCGGCGAGTGGACCATGTAGTGTTTTGCGAGGGAAGTTTCGCACAACTCCGGGGCGAGCCCCTGATCTCGCACGACGCCACTCTGCAATGGTTGGAGTGGACACACCGGGAGGGTGAGCCTCAACTGGCCGGCTCCGATGAGGCGCCCGCCCGTTTTTTTTCCAGCAGTGCACTCGCTTCAGACATCGTGTTTTGAGCTCGCGTGGCAGGACGAATTTCGCCGAATAGAGGAAGCCAAAGCAAATGTGCGGCATCACCGGAATCATGCAGTTCAAGGACGGTGCGAGGGTTGAGCCTGAGACTCTCCGGCAGATGTGCGCTGCCATGGTCCATCGCGGGCCGGACGACGAGGGAATCTACACCGCCGGTTCCGTCGGGCTCGGCATGCGGCGCCTCAGCATCGTGGATCTGGCAACCGGACACCAGCCCCTCAGCAACGAAGACGGTACAGTCTGGATTGTTTTCAACGGTGAAATCTATAACCATGCCGCCTTGCGCGAGAAGTTGCAGTCGCTTGGTCACCAATACCGTACCCAAAGCGACACGGAAACCATCGTTCATCTTTACGAAGAATATGGGCCGGACTGCGTGCAACACCTGCGCGGCATGTTTGCCTTCGCCATCTGGGACGCCCGCCGTCAACGCCTCTTCATCGCGCGCGACCGGCTGGGAATCAAGCCCCTTTATTACCACTTAACATCCCAGCAAATAGTTTTCGGCTCAGAGATCAAAGTGATTCTCGCCGGCCTCGGAACCGGCGCGCGGCTTGACCGCGCCGTCCTTCCCGAATATCTGGCGTTCGGATATCTCTCCGGCGAGCAAACCTTCTATAGCGGAATTCGCAAGCTGATGCCGGGTCACTGGATGGAGGTTGACCCGGGCGGACAAGTCAGGATCGAGCGCTACTGGGATCTGCCCGTAACGCAAAGGGAGCGCGCCCAGCCTGAGAGTTACTACGTCCACACTTATCGGGGAATGCTGGAGCAAGCGGTGAGCAGTCACTTGATGAGCGATGTGCCGCTCGGCGTCTTTCTCAGCGGCGGAGTGGATTCCAGCGCGGTGGCCGCGTTAATGACAAAGATCCGCCGCGCACCGGTCGAGACTTTTTCGGTGGGCTACGCCGAAGACGCATACAGCGAGCTGCCCTACGCCCGCATTGTCGCCAAGCATCTCAACTCGGTTCATCATGAAGTTCTCGTCAGCCAGCAGGATTTCTTCGAGAGCCTGCCGCATCTTATCTGGCACGAGGACGAGCCCATTGTCTGGCCCTCCAGCGTGCCTCTCTATTTCGTGGCTCAACTGGCACACCAGCGGGTGAAAGTCGTGCTGACCGGCGAAGGAGCCGACGAAACGCTGGCCGGTTATACTCGATATGCCTTCACTCTGAAGAATGCGGCCTGGGACCGCGTCTATCGGCGCATGATCCCCGGTGCGGTTCGCGGCGCCATTCGGGGCTCCATCGCCGATTCCACTTGGATCAACGCCACGGTCCGGCGCAAGCTGTCCCACACCTTCCTGGCCCGCAACGGCAGCTCGTGGGCTTCTTTCTATTTCGATAATTTTTTCTCCGCATTCAGCGAGGGCGATCAAGCCGGATTACTCACCGACGAAGTCCTCAAGGATTGCGCAGCGGGAGCGGCCTATCGCCACGTACTGGAATACTGGGAACATTCCTCTGGCGAGATGCTACAGCGTCTTCTCTACACCGACATCAAGACTTATCTGGTGGAACTGCTGATGAAGCAGGACAACATGAGCATGGCCGCCTCGATCGAGAGCCGGGTTCCCTTCCTCGACCATCCCCTGGTGGAATTTGCCACGAATATCCCGCAGAATCTGCAGCTCGGCGGATTCGCGGGCAAGCGCATTCTGAAAAAAGCCGTCGAAGATCTGCTGCCTCATTCCATCCTTTACCGCCCGAAATTGGGCTTCCCCACGCCCTGGAGCCGCTGGCTGGCGGGACCGCAGTTGGACGCGATTCGCAAGCTGCTTCTGGAACCGCGGAGCATGGAGCGGGAGTTGTTCCAGCGTTCCGCCGTGGAACGCTTATTCCAGGAGCATCGGTCAGGGTATCGCGATCATTACGACCGCATCTGGCGCCTGCTGAATCTGGAGTTGTGGCACAGAGTCTGCCTGGAACAGGAAGATCACAAGCCGGTTCTTGCCACAGCGGATTAACGTTCGGAGGAATCCGTACCGCCGGAAGCAAACTCCCGCGCCGCTTTCGTCTCGCCGGAGGCCAAGGCTCGATAGACCTCCAACCACTGTGCCCGCACGACGGACCAGGCGTAGCGCTGGAACTCCTGCCGGGCGTTCGCAACCAGGCGGTCCGCCAACTCGGGTTCTTGCAAAAGCCGAATTACATTCTGCGCCAGTGCTGCCACGTCTCCCGGCGCCGAAAGCAAGCCGGTACGTCCGTGCTCAACGAGGTAACGCATCCCTTCCGGCTCCGTGCTGACAACAGGCATTCCTGAAGCGAACGCCTCCAACACTGAGACTGGCATGTTGTCGAGGCGGGAGGCATTGATGAAGATGTCGGCTTGGTCGTAGAAGCGCCCAATCTCACTGCGCGCGGCAACACCTTTGAAGTCGATTCCCGTCAGCTTCATCGCCCGCACCAGATTTCGAATCTCTCCCTCGAGCGGCCCGCCGCCGACCACGTCGAGGCGCGCCTCGGGAAACGTCTTTTGTACTTCAGCAAACGCCCGTACCACCACGTCAACGCAATAGTAGGGATGAAAGCCTCGCGTGCATAGCAGGTGAGGACGCAGTGGCCGCCGCACTCGAAACGAGAATTGCGATCCATCCACGATGTTTGGGATCGCTTGGGCCGCCAGCCCGAACTCCCCAAGGACGTCGACCAGATATCCAGACGGAACCACCAATCGATCGGTTGCCTTCAGCACGCGGCGCGCAACGTAGGACCGGCGCAGATGGTCCCGGCATTCTCCGCTTCGGTAGTTGATCAGCATCCTCTTCCCGCATAGACGTGCAATCAACCACGCCGGAAGCGGCGCCAGCAGAAAGGAGGAGTAAGAGGCGGAAAATATGTGGACCACATCCACGCCTTTCAAGGCCTGCCAAAGCGCCAGAATGTACCGCGGCTCGCGGAGAATTGTGCGCAATAGAGGAACTCGCTCCACCCAACCGAGCCCGTGAGGCGGGCTGGGATCCACGGGAACGAAACTAACTTCCACGTCCGAATCCTCTTTCCAATTTCGCATTAACAGGTCAGCTTGTACCGCCTGGCCGCCGACGTATCGCAAACTGGGAGCGACTAAAGCAACGCGAATGCGGGAACCTGTATCGGACTCCGACCCCGCCTTGCGCCTTAGTCCGGCGCTCTTGCCTCGGCTGGCAAGCACCTCGGCATAGAGTTCGCTATATTGCCGGCGCACTCGCTCCATGCTGAAGTTCGACTGCGCGAATTTCCGTGCTTTCCGAGACATTGCGGATCGAAACTCCGCATCCGTCAGCAGCCGCTCCAAACCGGCCGCGAGAGCCTCTTCGTCGTTCGGGGGAACCAGCAGCGCTCGTCCGTCGCCGCCGAGTTCACTGTTTCCCCCAACCGCAGAGGCCACGACAGCGACGCCGGCAGCCATGGATTCCAGAATGACATTCGACAGGCTTTCGGAAGCGGACGGTACCACCGACACATCGATGCTGGCCAGGATCGCGGGTATGTCGCGGCGATCCCCCAGGAAACGAACGTGATCTTGCAGACCAAGTTCTGCAGCGTCGCGTTCAAGCTCCTGGCGTAGAGCACCATCACCCACAAGAACGAATTCCACTTTGGAGAATCTCCGGTACAGGAGTGCTGCCGCTCGGAGAAACGTGCGGTGGTTTTTATAGGCCGCATTCATGCGAGCGATTATTCCGACTCGAAGAATGCCCTCCAGTCGAGGGAGCGCAGGGGCCGTTTCCGCAAAGGCCTGCGGCGGCAAGCCGTTGCCCACGACAACTAATTTGCGTTCCGGCAGGCCGGCCTGCCGGAGTCGATTCGCCGCCGCACGGGAGTTGCACACCACTCGATCGCACCAGCGAAACATCGCCAACTGGGCGCGGAACTGGGCGGGAGTAAGCAGATCCCCGAGTTGACGATGACTGCCGATCAGCACCGGAATCCGAGCTAGTTTCGCGGCCGGGATCAACATCAAATTCGTGTAGAAGTCGAATGCATGAGCCACCGCGACGTTCTTTTCTCGCAAATGGCGCATCAACTGCCAGCGGCTTCGCACCGACTGCAGGCCGTAGAGGCTCCCCCCGAGTTCGGACAGATGGAGATCGCCCAGACCCTCCAGGAAGGGACCTTTTTTTTGTAAACAACCCAGATGTACTTCAAAACCAGCGGCCTTCAACGACCGCGCAATTTCTACGAATTGACGTTCCGTGCCTCCCGTCTCCAGGCTGTTGATCAGGAGAAAGATGGCGCCAGGAGAACCGGAAGGGGATGGACCGTTTGTTTGCGTGGCTGCTGGTTGATCCGGTTCCGGCTTGGTTCCGCTGTCTGTCGGCGAACTCATCCGAGGTTCCCAGCCGCACCGGTGACGCGATACGGCTCGGCGCCCCAACTCGTCCGGATTCTCTCCAGAAAGTTGCGATGCCACAGTTCGAAGATCAGCAAGCGCCAGATTCGGCCAGAATGGTCGCGGCGCTCCCGAAAGTGCTCGTCGAGCAATCGCCTTACGCCCTCTGGATTGAAGTACCCGCGTTGCAGAGTTCGAGGCTCCAGCAGAACCGTCATGATCAGGTCCTTCAATTCATTGCGAATCCAGTGCACCAACGGCATGGCGAAGCCCTGCTTCGGCCGGTACAACGCTTCGCGTGGTACTCCGACTCGCTCAGCCAGCTTGCGGAGAATGTATTTCTGTTGTCCGCCGCGCAGTTTCCACTCCGCGGGCAGTCCGGTGGCCCATTCCACAAACAAGTGATCGAGAATGGGAACTCGCACCTCCAGCGACGCCGCCATACTCATGCGATCGACCTTGGTCAGGATGTCGGCAACCATGTAGGTTTTCGTATCCACATACAACATTTGGCTGACCGAGTCCTTCGCCGGGGCACGATCGAAATACCGGTACATCACGTTCTCCGGGTCGCCCCCCGTCCGCAGAACGTCCCGGAACTCGTTGGACAAGAGCGGCATGTCTCGTTCAAACGAGGGGACGAACGAAATACCATCCACATAACGCTCCCGCCAGGGCAAGGAAACGTTGTACGAGAATTTCCTCCCGCGCATGTTCCGCGGCAACCGGGGATAAACTTGCTCCCGATACAAACGCCACGCCCAAGACGGAATTCGCTCGAAGGCCTGCCGGCGAAGATGAATTCCATAGCGGTCGTATCCCGCGAATATCTCATCCCCGCCGTCGCCCGACAAGGCCACCGTCACATGCTTCCGCGCCATACAGGAGACGTAGTAGGTCGGCAACATCGAGGAGTCTCCAAACGGTTCCTCGAGCGAACTGGTGAGCGTCTCGACCGTTTCCAGAACGTCGGGCTCCAGCACCAGTTCGTGGTGCTCGGTGCCGAAGTGTCTCGCGACAAGCCGGGCATAGTGAGCTTCATTGAAATCATCGTGCGTGAAACCAATCGAGAAAGTCTTCACCGGTTTGGAGCTTGCCCTCGCCATCAAGGCGACGATCGTGGAAGAGTCGGTTCCTCCGCTCAGCAACGCGCCCAGGGGAACATCGGAAATCAACCGGATCCGCACCGCTTCGGCCAGCCGCCACTCCAGCTCCTCCAAACACTCCTCCTCGCTGCGGGGCTGGTGCGTGCCATATTCCGGCAAGTCCCAATACTGCCGAACGCGCACCTGGCCTGCCTCGAACTCGAGCAAGTGTCCGGGCGGCAGCTTTTGAATCGGCAGAAACGAAGTGATGGGATCGGGAATGTAACCGAAATACATGTATTGCAGAAGCGCTTCGTTGTTCACGCGGGCGAGTTCCGGAGCCACCGCCAGGATGGACTTGATCTCGGAGCCGAACAGTAGCCGGCCGTCCGCGAGGGCATAGTGTAACGGCTTCTTTCCCAGGCGATCGCGCGCCATCACCAGCTTGCCGCGGCGCTCGTCGTACAAAGCAAACGCAAACATGCCTCGGAGTTTGTTTACGCAGGCGGCGCCAAGATCCTCATACAGATGAACGATCGTTTCCGTATCGGTGTGGGTATAAAAGCGGTGACCGCGTTTCTCGAGTTCGCTACGCAACTCTGGAAAATTGTAGATTTCACCGTTGAAAACAATCCAAATGGTCTTGTCTTCGTTGAAGACCGGCTGGTGCCCGCCCGCCACGTCGATGATGCTGAGCCGCCGCATGCCCAGTCCGACGCCAGCCTTCACAAAGATGCCCTCATCGTCCGGACCCCGATGCACGATAGCCTCACACATCCGGTGAACGGTGGCGTTATCGACCGCGCCGTCAGGATGAGTTTGGACCATTCCAGCGATGCCGCACATGCGCTATCCTTTCAGAATCGCTGCGGATGCCCGGTCCTGGTGGAAATCGGCCAGGGACGGACGGGATCGCCTGAGCCGATAATCCCGGTACTCTCCGGGATTTCCCGCTTTGCCGTCACATGCCGCTAGAAGGATGTTCACCATTTCTCGCGCGGAAACGAAGTGCAGAACCTCGTTTCTCTCTTTCGCGCCACCAGCCAGCTCGCGCACAAATTCTTGCATGGCGGAGCCCTGCGTGGCTTCTTCGTCTCCAGGATCCATGCCGTGGCAGTGCAGTTTGATGAACAACCAATCGGGTCTGCCCTTTACCGAGATTGCGGCCCGCTTCCACAGGCGCAATCGATGGAGGCTCGCCGGATTCAATCCCGTCAACGCCGCATTGTCGATGCGCAATCGCCGCGAACCACTTCCGGCATGGAAGTCCAGCATGAGAGGCCCCTGCACAATCACCGGGAAAACTTGCGGAGCCCTGCCCCGCGCCAGATCCCGCCCTTTGCGGTGCGGCGCCCGTTCCGCGAGCGGCAGTGCGCACTCATAAATCGAATTGATCTTGCTCGTCTGCGCCTGGTGAAAAACGCCGGAGGGCAAGGTCAGGTCGGCATAGCAACCGGTCTCTGCCAGAACCTGCATCTCGCTGTCGACTCCGCACCCACGCCCGTTATTGGAGTTCGCCAGCGCAAAGTTACCGTGAACGAAGGCGTAACGAGGCTGGGGTGATTCACCCCAATAGGAGAGGCAGGCGTGCTCTCCGGCTAATCGATCGCGGAAACCGATCAGCTGACGGCGGGTATTCTCGGCAGAATCTGGCGCCTCCGCTCCGTGGTGGAGGTGAATCTCGATTTCGCCCCATCCGGTCCGGCAATGCTCGGCCAGTTGGGCGACCAGAGGCTGGTCGTATTGCTCCGCCGGATAGAAGTAGGTGTGAACGAACGGGCGCCCTTCCTCATCGCGATAGCTCCCGAACCGGCTGGGATATTCTCGGCACCAGCGCTCCAGGCGGCGCTCTTGTTCTTCGTAAGGAGCGCGGGCCGCGCCGTCCGCCGGCATGATCGCCGGTTCGAAATGGTCAGCCAGCGCAAAGATCAGATGGGTTTTGTTCGGAAGCCGATGGTGAGTGACACCCTGCCAGAGATATCCAGGCAGCCAGCGGCTCAGGTAAGAGAGCTTTTGTTTCGGGCTCGCGCCCCTGCGAACCGTACGAACTTGCTCTCCGGGCTGTGCGCCCAATCTTTGCGTCGTCTTCGTCATCGCTGGTTTCGAAGCGGAGCGGCAGATGTTCTGGAATACGGGGCCGGGCCGCCGCGAACAGACGCCAGTTCGCCCGCTCGCGTCTGCGCTCTCCAGCGTCGTTGAGGCTGGTTCGGCAAATCTGGCGGGCGACCTCCCGATGGTTCTCGCTCCTTGGCGATCGCCAGCAGCACCGAAGTGTAGGCCACGGCAAAATAAGGAAAATACTGATACGCCTCGGGCGCAAAGAATGCCCCCACGATAAATCCGATCAGCGACGCATACAAGGCTCCGGAAAACAGATCAATCTCAGGGTCGTAACTCGGTATTCGGCGCAGCCGCCTGAGATTGCCGAAGCCGCGCGCGAAGAAGAGCAGGTAGAGCACAAAAGCGCCGACCCCGCCCTCCACCGCGATCTGGAGATAGGCCACGTGAACTTCTCGCCAGGTGCCGGAATAGTTGGCGAAGTTTCCCAATCCAATACCCAGCGGATAGTGGGCAATCCCCTTGACACTCTCGACCATCAACAGCCGGCGTTGTTCGTAAGAGCCGTGGGCGCTCACCTCAACCCCGGTTTCGAGATCGTTCCCCGATATGGCGAAGAAGCGATCTTTCAGCCGTCCGCCAGCGGTCAGCCCAACGACGAGCGCCACCACGGCGGCCGCCGCAATTAGGTGAATCCGCTTCCCCTTGACGCCGAAAACCCACAAGCAAACCGCGCCCGTGACTAGAAGGTCGATAAATCCGGCGCGCGAGGCGGTCATGAACAAGGCGGTACACATTGCCAGCATCGCTGCTGCCCACGCGGCTTTGCGCGGAATGCCGCGATTACTCAACAAAAAAGCGAAGCAGAATGGGAGGGAAAGCACAATTGCGAATGCCAGGTCGTTGGGATTGGAATAGATACCTCCAATCACACCTTCCAGCCGGGGATGGGACCGTCCTTTCAGCAGAGACACGACCGCAATCGCCACGACCGATGCCGACTGGATGAAAATGATTCGCCGCAATCTCGCGAAGCTCGTGATCACAAGGAACGTCAGCACCCACGCGACCAGAGCCTTGGCAAAATCCAGTGTCTTGAAGAACGCCCCACCTTTCCACACCGGAGAGAGCAGCGCAGAGACAAACAGCATACCGATGATGCCGAAAAAATAACTCGCCTCTCTGGGCAGGTCGCGGAACCCTCGCTTGGATCTTCCCGCACTCATCAAGAGCGCCAGCAAGGCGAAAATGCCCGAGATCTTTGCCAGAGGAATGTACTTTAGCAGGGGAATCCAGTCCTCCGGCCGGGCACAATACACCAGGTAAAACGCGCTCAGCCAGAAGAACGCGCCCGCCAGCGGCTCGCGTTCCAGCGCGAACCTCTGCGGCAACCGGGCGCTCGGGACATCCTTCTCAAGAACCGCCATCAGAATTCCTTTTCTCCACTAGTTCGGCGCCTTCCGGCATTTTCCACCCTCTTAGGAGCACGCCGCTTTCATGGCTCCTTTGGACAAACGTCCTCCCTCTCCAGTTGCTTTCACCAGGACTGTGAAGTGTCGTTCAGATTTTCCCCTTCTTTGGCGTAGCGCGGGGCTACCTTGCAAGATTCCCCAATCACTGTTTGCAGGATCTGCCCAAATTTTTCTCCGATGAGCGGCCAGCCATAGTTCGCAGCCAGTTCGGCGGCGGCGCGTTCCAACCGGCCACGAGCTTCCGCATCCTGCAACAGCGAGACCACGGATTCCGCGAAGAGGTCTGGCGTATCGGCAAGAAGAATGTCTTGCCCGTGATGGACATCCAGTCCCTCGGCGCCAACCGTGGTCGAGACCACGACTTTGCCCATCGCCATCGCTTCGTAAATCTTGAGGCGTGTCCCGCCTCCGATCCGCAGAGGCACGACCACCAGAGCCGCTTCTCGTAAATGGGCGACCACCGAGGGCACACGTCCCGTCACCTCCACGGAATGGCACGCCAGGCGCCGCACCCTGCCGCCCGGATTCCGCCCAACAATCCGAAATTGCGCATTCGGAACTCTGGCTACTATGGCGGGCCAGATATCCCGGCAGAAGTACTCCGCCGCATCGACATTCGGTTCCCAGTCCATCGCGCCCACAAACACGACCAGCGGCTTTTCCTGGCCAGGCCCGGGAACGGGATGGAACTGTTCCGTATCTACTCCGGTCGGCACGACGGTCAGTCGCGAGGCGTCCACCCAGGCGCTCATCAGTTCCTTGTCATGCTCCGAAACCGCGATAACGTGATGAAATCTTCGCACCATCTCCTGCTCATAGCGTTGCATCTTGGAGAACTCAAGACCATAGACCAGCTTCTTAAGTCCGCTTGATCCATTAGTCGCATGGCGTCTCCAGATTTCGCTTTCCACGTTGTGCTGAAACAGCACCGTGGGGATTTTTAGCTCCTTCGGAAAGTTCACCGCGGCGTCGAGAAAGTCACAAACGGCAACATCGAAGGCTTGCTCCTCGTACCAGCGCTTCAGTTGCAACTCGACTGCGGGGGAGGCAAAGCGGCTGACCGCATAAGGAGCCCGGCGCGGGAACCGCGACACATAGTCCAGACCGCGCCTGAGCGGCGTATCCTGCCGTGCTCCGGTGCAGACGCAAACCGCTCCCGGGAAATGTTCCCGCAAGGCCTGCTCGTAGGCCCCGTCCGGCGCGCCACCGTGGTAGGAAAAAAATGTGAGTTCGTGCCGCGCCGCGAACTGCCGCGCGATATTGTAGGAACGGATATCGCCGCCGCTGTGCACCGGCAGAATCTTGTTCGCTTTGGCCCAAAGGATCCTCAACAAACCTCTTTCGCTTTCGGATGGCGCAGCCCGGAAGACGAACGCTTCGCCATCGCCAGCTTTCCGGGTTTTACGATCCCAAATCGCAAAGCCTGCACGCTCTCCCTCCGGTCTAGCGAATCCAAACCGCCTTACGTCCGGCAACGAAGTTCACGAAAGCCACGGCGGCGGCGCTGTTCAGCACCACAAACGTAAGCGCCGCGTCCGACATGCGCGCCAAAGGTCCCCGACTCAGCCGCAACCCGGCCAGCAACCCCAAGCCGTAGAATACCGCCTGCAACGCGAGCGCACTCCGGTAAACCGGACCGGGCAGAACCATCGAGGCAGCCAGAACGGCCGCCAGCGCAAACGGCACAGCCAGCCTCAGCAATTTGTGGCTGATGAATTCGAAACGGACCGGATTCCCGCGGCTCACCAGCCACGGCGCCAATTGCACCAGCTGATAGTTGCCGCTCAGCGTCCGGACTTTCCGCGCGAACTCGCGGTCCGCGCCCAGATCCGGACTATCCCAAGCCCGCGCCCGCGTTTCGAAAACCACCCGCTTGCCCTGCCGGACCACCTGCATCGGAACGTAGACGTCNNTCCTTCGGGCACTGGAGCCAGCAGTCCCCGCCGCACGGCATAGAGCGCGCCTGTCGCACCCACCACCGAACCCGACGCGGATTCCAATTCCCGAATCTTTTTTTCGAACCTCCAATACAGCCCCATTCCCCTGGCCGCTTCGCCCGACTCCGGATCGCCCAACATCAGCGCTCCGCTCACGCAACCCACTTCCGGGTCTGCGAAATTTTCCATCAGCAAGCGGATCGCTCCGGACTCGATCCTCTGGCGGACATCGGTAAAAACAACCACCTCCCCTGCCGCCAGGGAGATCGCGTCGTTCAATCCGCAAGCTTTTCCCCGCGACAACTGGTTCATGAGCAGTTGCACTCGCGGATCGTCCGCATACCCGTGCAGAATGGCGTCGGTGCGGTCCGTCGATCCGTCCGAGACCACCACAATCCGATAGCGCGCCTGCGGATAGTCGAGCTCCAGCAGATTCCGCAGCTTGCTTTCCAGCCATCGCTCTTCATTGCGCACTACCATCACGATGGAAACGTAAGGCTCCTGCTGCCCGCGAAGTACCGGCCAGGGCCAAAGGCGGGCTCGCAGCCACAACCAGCCCGCATAACCCACGTATGGGTAGGCGATCAGCAAAGCTGCGCTCCAGAAAACCCACCTCATTGCGCTCCCCGTCCCAGCAGCACGATCTTGATGGTCTGGAACATGATCAGCAGATCCAGGCCGAGCGAGGCGTTCTTGATGTAGAACAAGTCGTACTGAAGCTTTTCGCGAGCGTCTTCGAGCGTGTTCCCGTACTTGTACTGCACCTGCGCCCAGCCCGTGATTCCCGGCCGCACCACGTGGCGTACGCCGTAATAGGGAATTTCCTTGCTGAGCCACTCGACAAATTCCGGCCGTTCCGGGCGCGGACCCACAAAATGCATGTCGCCCCGCAGCACGCACCACAACTGCGGAATTTCATCGAGCCGCGAGGAGCGCAGAAACTTGCCTACGCGCGTGATCCGCGGATCGTCGTCTGAAGCCCATGTCGCCCCAGTATCCGCCTCGGCATCCACCCGCATGGTGCGAAACTTGTAGCAATGAAAAATCACTCCTCGCCGGCCCACGCGCCGCTGCCGATATAACACCGGGCCTGAAGAATCCAGCTTGACGGCCAGCACAATGAAGGGAAGCAGGGGCAACGAGATGGCTAGTCCAGCGAGCGCAACCGAAAAGTTCAGCGCCCGGCGCACCAGCCGGAAGAAACCGCTGAAGCGGAAACCGTCGGCAAAGATCAGCCAGCTGGGATACAACTGCTCGACTTCAATCCTTCCCGAGATCCTCTCCAGCCACGATGTCGCCTCCTCCACCTTCACGCCCCCCAGGCGCAGGTCCAGCAATTCTTCCACCGGCAAAGTGCCGCGGCGGTCGGGCATGGCGACGATCACGCGATGCACGCCCCTGCCCTGCGCCAAACCCACCAGGTGCGATGCCACGGTGCCGCGGGTCAATTCGCCTTCCACATCCCCGGTCCATCCCACTACTTCAATCCCCAGCGCGGAGCGCTCGCGCAGACCTCTGACCAGCCGCTCCGCGCGCTCTCCCGTGCCCAGAACGTACACCCGCTCGCGCAGGAAGGGTTGTTTCACCATCCAGGAATAAGCCGCGCGCCAGCCAAACAAAGTGAATGTGAGGATGATGAGTCCCCAAAAAGGCGATTCGTTCCCGGGCACGAGGCTGGGATACAGCTTGGCCAAGGCGGCCAGCGCCAGCGCCACGAACCCGAGCACCAGCAGAAGGCGAAAAGCGTGCTCCCACCTGGCGCCCACACTGGAAGAGTCGTACAGATCAAACAGATGCGAAAGCAGCAGCACCACTGCGGTAACCACCAGGATCTTCGGCCCGAGCACCGCCAACACTTGAAGGTATCCACCTTCGACGTTGAGCAGCAGCCAGCTATCCTGGTTCCGCCACATCGTCGCCGCCAGGAACGAAAGCCAAACGATCAAGGCCTCGCCCACCAGAAGAACCAGCGTGCGCAGCGGATAATAGACTTTGAACAGCCGGATCACGTTTCCCTATTTCCCTAGGACTTGGACTCGGTCACATTCTCCACGAACGCCTCGTGGTAATACCGCGAATAAGGGGTGGATTCATGATCCGTCCCGTTCAGCACGACCCCCACCAAGGCTTGGTCTGAAAATTCCTGACGCGCCCGGCGCGCCATATCGACCGGCGTCGTATTAGAGCGCACCACCATCAGCACACCATCGCAGGCCTTCGCCAATACGCTGGCATCGGAGACCGGCACGGCGGGTGGGGAATCGACGATGATCCAGTCGAATAGAGCTTCCACCCGCTGTAGCAGGAACTTTAGCCGCCCGTTGGCCACCAGTTCGGAGGGATCGGAGATTTCCTCGCCGCTGGGAATAAAAAATAGGTTGTCCATGGCTCCGCGCTGCATGATCGAAAATTCGTCAGTCTCTCCCTGCAGGTAGTCGGAAAGGCCGGGAGACGCAGTCGTGCCCAGCATCATGTGCAACCGCGGACCGCGCAGGTCGGCATCGATGAGCAATACGCGGCGTCCGTGCTGCCGCACCATCACCTGGGCCAGGTTTGCCGCGGTGAAGGATTTTCCCTCTCGGGGAAGCGCGCTGGTCACCAGGATCTTCTTCAGCGCCCTCTTCTCGCGCGTGGAATAGAGCCGGGAACGCAGCGTGCGGAATTCCTCGGTCCCGCGCGCGGTATCGTCGCCATTGAAAAACAGCATCGTCTTCTCATCCGGCTTCCACTGCAGTTGCGGGCAGCGCGCCAGCAAGGCGTCAAGGCTGAAAGGACTGGCGAACGATGGCATCGCCGACGTGAGCGGAACGCCACCGGCGGGCACTGCCGCTGCCACCGCTACCAGCGGTTCTTCCGCCGCCGTCGTCAGGAGCGGCTCAACCGCCGGCGTCGCGAAACTGGGCTGGGCTGGACCTCCCTGCGATGCCGCCCGCTCCTGTTCGGCTTTCTTCAACGCTTCGTGAATTCTGCTCATAGTTTCCTTTCCTTGGGGAGGTCCTTATCTTCTTCGCGCAACCGGTCGGCTAAGCTGGCCAGCGACCGCAAGGCTTCCACTAAGTCAAATTTCTCCCGGTCCTCCGCCGGCGGCGGCGCCGTCATGACCCCTGCCGCCGTGCCCTGGCCCAGATCAAAGTCCCGGGCCACGCCATCCACCACCGACGGCGCGATCGTTTTCTGCTGGTCCACGAACGCACTTACCAGGCAGTGTTCGCATAACAGGTTGATGACCCGCGGAATGCCGTCGGCATAGCGGTGGATCGCGACCACGGACTCGGGCTCGAAGATCTGTTGGCCGTTGGAACCGGCGATGCGCAACCGCTGTTGGACATACGCTTTGGTCTCCTCCAGCGTCAGGGGATGCGTCTTGGCGCGCAGCGTCAGCCTTTGCCGTAACTGCCGCAGTTGCGGCTGCTTCAGCTTCTGCTCCAGTTCGGGCTGGCCCACCAGTACGATCTGCAGCAGCTTCTCCGTGAAGGTCTCGAGGTTGGTCAGCATTCGAATCTCTTCCAGCACCTCATCGGTCAGGTTCTGCGCTTCATCCACGATGAGCACCGCCGTCTCGCCCGCCCGGTAGCGATCCAGCAGCCAGTTGTAGAGCCGCAACAGGATCTGGCTCTTGGCCTTGGAGTCGCATGGGATGCCGAAGTCCGCCATCATGTAGTCGAGAAACTGCGGCGTGTTCAGCCGCGAGTTGAAGATGAAAGCCGTCGCCACCTGCTGCAGGCGCAACCACTCCAGCAGTTTGTTGATGAGCGTGGTCTTGCCCGTCCCCACTTCCCCGGTCAGCAGCACAAAACCCTTGCGGCTCTGGATGCCGTAGGTCAGGCAGGCCAGCGCCTCCTCGGTGTGCCGCGTCAGGAACAGATAACGGGGGTCGGGATTGACGTTGAACGGGTTCGCCCGCAGGCCGTAGAACTCTTTGTACATGGTTTTCGCCTAAAACCTTTTTCGCCTAAACTCTGGCCCTTTCCTTGCTCTCCTCCGGCTGCTTATTCCGGTTCCAGAAATGGCCTTTGTCGTTGCCGTTTGCGGTCGCATGCTGCGCCACCCACGGGACCGCAACCAGCAGGGGAAGGTCCAGAGCGGCTTCGGCGTCCGCCTCGGTGCGGATGCACTTGTCGCGCAACTCCAGCCACAGCGCCAGACCAAGCCCCAACACCAGACCGGCGGCCAATCCCCCGCCGGCAAATAGCAACCGGTTCGGGAAGCTCGGCAAATCCGGCAGGCTGGCGGGGTTCAGAAGCGCCATCTGTTCCCCTTGCTGCTGCTGCTCTGCCTGGGTCGCCATCTTGGACGTGCTCTGCTTGGCCAGGTCGTCCTGGTAAACCTTCTGCGCGTTGTC
The DNA here is from genome assembly GCA_003131585.1 of Acidobacteriaceae bacterium. Taxonomy (GTDB): domain Bacteria; phylum Acidobacteriota; class Terriglobia; order Terriglobales; family Acidobacteriaceae; genus Sulfotelmatobacter. The sequence goes on along the minus strand of PKVW01000027.1, from coordinate 6,997 downwards.
GTAGTCGCGAGCCAGTTCCTTGTACTCCTCTTCAATGCTGGGACTCGACGCTACGCGCCCCTGGTAGACGGCGATCTCCTGCTGGAGTTTTTTCTGATCGCGCGTGGCCTGGGCAAGCAAATCTTGATACTGATGAATCTGCAGCCGCAGTTGACGAATTTCGGGCGGCTCCGAGCCGGACGCCTTTTCGTTCGCCGTGTCGCTTCCCTTCGCGGAGGTGTCGTCGATCTCCGCCAGCTTCTTCTTGACCTGCGCAATGTCTGCCTTGGTCTTGATCACGTCCGGGTGGTCGCCGGTATAGCGCGCCTCTTGATCGATGAGCTGGGCCTGGAGTTGCGAGAGCTGCGTCTGCAGGGTTTGGGGATTGCTCGCCGACTGCGACGTTTTCCACGCCGCCAACTGCTGCGCCAGCATCGATTCGGTATAGGACTTGTCCTGGGTCGCCCGGTTCAGGCTCTGCGTGTTGGCGTCGAGCTGGGAATTCAACCCCATCAGAATCTTCAGATTGTTATCTTCGTCGCCGGGAAGCTGTCCCATGTGCTGGTTCTTGAACGCTGCCAGCTTCTTATCCAGATCGTCCAGATTCTGCTTGGCATCCTCCACCTGTTTGGTAAGGAATACCGTTGTGCCCTGGGTCGCGTCCTGCCTCGACTTGAGATCTTCTTCCAGCAGCATCGAGGTCAGGTCGGTACAGATCTGCTGCGCCTCGCGGGCGGTCGACGCGGTGTAGTTCACGTAGAAGCCGGGAACCGCGCTGCCGTTCTGGCCCGGCTTCTTCTTGGCCCCGGTACCGATCTGCGAAAGGTCCGTGACTACGGGCTGAATCGTCATGTTGAGCCGGATGTTGTCCACCACATCCTCAATGTTCTGACCTCCCTTGACCAACCCCAGCCTTTCCAACATGGGCCGCAGCCGGCTCGGGCTTAGCACCTGCTGCTGAATCGTGGCAATATGCTGCGTCAGATCCTCGGTGAAGACCTGCTGCACAACCATGTCCGGAATCTTCGGCGCCTCTACCAGCACCAGCGACTGCGACGTGTACTTGGGGGAAAAAGCGTACGAGACCAGAAATCCGGCCAGCGGCGCCAGTAGCGCCGGAATCAGAATCACCTTTATCCGGCGGCGCAACATCGCCAGATAATCGTCCATGGTTAGTTCGCGGTTTTGCATCATCTCAGTGCCCGTTCCGCCGGCCCCGAACGGCCAGCCTCAAAAAATTAGTCCAGCCGGATTGGCCGGGGAGTCCAATCCAGTCCTATCGAACCTACATGCCGCTGGGAAATATGGCTGCATGGGCCTGCGCTCGAAGAACCCAAAGTATTCACCAGAGGACATGCAGTATCGAAACCCAGATCGTTGAACTGATAGCTCACGAATCCCCGCAGGCTGCGCCCAAACTGGCGGTGAAGCCCCAATCCGGCGTAACCATAGGTGAAGGTGTTGGCATTGACGGCCGACCCGCCAAGTTGCAAACGTTTGTTCCTGGAATAGCCTAGGTCCGCAAAGAGATCCCAGACGCGGCTCAACGGCCTTCGGGCATCGAGGTGCACAATGTCGGTCAGCGACCCGGCAAAAAGCCCGGAGCCGTTCGTGTCGAAACGCTGATAGCTGAGCGAGAGCGTGGTTCGCGGGAACTTATAGCCGAGCGACACGCGGCCAGCAACGCTGGTGTGGTTAGCTTTCTCAGAGAAGGGGGACAAGATATAAGGCGTTATGCAGTCTTTCAGAGGGATACCAATAATCGGATTCCCCATGAAGGTACACAACGCCCCGGTTTCGTCAATATGCGTAAACTGCGGTCCAACCCCGATGGTTAAATTCATACGCCCGGAAATCCGGTGCCCGTACATCACTTGTAGGACGTTCGAGTGAAACGCGCTGCCTGCGGTCGAAAAGTCAAATCCCTGATAGCCGTAGCTCAACGCGACTTGATCCTTCGGATTCAGGACCCGGTCATACCCGACCTGGGCGGTGAACTCGCGGCTCCCAATGAAAGAAACGTTTTCTTGCGAACCAGACGCGGAAATGAGGTCCCCGTAGAAATGCACCAGCCCGTAACCCACCGCAAGGGTTACGGATGATTTCGGCGTCAGGTTCTCGACGATATCGGCCAATCCCAAATTCGTAAGACGTGGCACCTGGCCCACGGAGCTGGCGTCTCCTCCGCTGAAAGTGCTGCTCTGCCCGCCAAATGCGCCGGCTCCAAGCATGCCCGCCCCCATGCCGCCGAGGCCCGAGTTGTAAGCCCCGCTACCCCCGTAGGCTCCGAAACCGAAAGTGCCTTCGGGAAGATAACTGAACGAGTCACGGATCGCCAATTGCCCGCGCTTCCAGTGAATCCGGTTGTCCAGATCGAGTTGCTGCAGTTGCTCCAGCCCGGTGCCTCTTCGGTTGTAATAGGCCGCGCCGCCGATATAATCCATCGCCACGTCGTAGTTTTTCCAGAGCTTTTGCAGGGTCAGGCTTCCCAGAGCCCGTGTCACGGTGCTGGTTGACGACCCGCCCAGGGTGTCCGCGACGTTCGAATCGACGGACTCGCTGAAATGCAGGCCAGGCAGCAGGAAACTCTCCGGCGCCGCATGGGGCTCCAGCCCGGGCTGGTCAATCGCCGAAATCGGCGGGNNGCGCAGGATTATCCTGCCCGAAGGCGGGTGCCGGGGTAGGCGCGGACTGCTGGTTCTCGTCGCTTTGCGCCCAGGCCACGCCGGCCGCAAAGAGGGTCAGCGTTAGGGTCAAAATGAAATGGCCTTTGTTCATCCTTATTCCTCTTCCACTGTCTCTCTTACCCGCTCTACGGAACAACAATGGTGTCTCCCGGTTTGAGCACGATATTCTGTTGCGTGCCTCGCCCCTTGATCGCATCCTTATAGTTAAACCGCATTTTCGTCTGCTGGCCGTCCCGCACGCGCAGCAGGTAAATCGCTTTGAGATTGGCGAACTGCGTAAACCCCGCACTGGATAGGGCTTGCAGCACCGTCATGTTGGGCAACAGGGCCATGGCGCCGGTGTGCGTCACTTCGCCCAGCACGTAAATCCGCTGGCTGTTCATCGCCGTCACCACAACGGTCACGCGCGGGTCCGCGATATATTTCTTGAGCTTGTCTTTGATCGAGGCGCTCAACTGCATGGGAGTCATCCCTGCGGCCTGCACGTCATCCAGCAAAGGCATGGAAATCTTGCCGTCGGGCCGCACCGGCAGCGTGACGTTCATATCCGGTTCCTTCCAGACCGTGATGTGCAGCGTATCGTCGGCGCCGATGACGTAATCGGACGGAACCGCAGGACCGGAGGAGCGGGCTTCTGGCGCGGCGGCCTTCTCCGGCTTGGCGGCATTCGCGTCGGCATCGTCCTGGGCCCGCATGCCGATGGTCACGAACCCCAGCAGCGCCCAGCACGCCAGCTTCATTACTTTCTTCATGCGCTCTCCTGTGGAGCTAGGAGGCTCCGTACTCGGAGCATCCCATCTGTTTAACCTTGTACAGCAAAGCCTTGTAACTGATCTGCAACTCCTCCGCGGCCCGGCGCCGGTTCCAACGGGTGCGGGTGAGCACGCGCAGAATGATTTCCTTCTCCGCTTCGCGGGAGGCGGCGCGCGCCGCTTGCTTCAACGAAACCCGGCTGCCATTGCCGCCCAAGTCCGGCCGCAGCAGCATCGCACGCAAGCCGCCCATCGCGACCGTTTCATCACCCAGGGCCACAATCGCCTTAGCGGCATTCTCCAGTTCTCTCACGTTCCCCGGCCAGGAATACTCTTGAAACAAGCGGTGCGTCTCTTCGCTCAGGGCGGGCGCCGTCCGCTGAAAATCGCGCCCGTATTTCCCCAGAAAATGTTCCATCAGCACCGGAATATCTTCCCGCCGCTGGCGCAGCGGAGGAAGCCGCAAGCACACTCCGCTGATCCGGTAATACAGATCTTCGCGCAGATTCCCCGCCCTCACTTCCGCTTCCAGATCGCGGGCGCTTCCGCAGATCAGCCGAGCCAAACCCTGAGAACGACTGTCCTTCTCGCTCCCCCGGGTCAAGGCCTGCAGCAACCATACCTGACCCTCCGCGCTCAGTTCCGCCACCTCATTCAGGAAGACCGTGCCGGTGCCAAGCAAGCCGGCCTGCCCCGCCGGGTCTCCAAATTTGTCTGACTCCAGTGTGCCACAAGAAACCGCCCGGAACGACTGTCCCCCGCGCCGGGAAAGGTCGTGAACCCGCCGGGCCGTTGCCTTCTTGCCCGCTCCGCGCTCTGCCAGCAGCAGCACCGGAACTTCGCTCTGCGCAAACTCCCGCATCACCGCTTCCACGCTCCGCATGCTTGGACTCACGCCTTCCACGAAGTCCATCCCCATGGGCTCATGAATCATGGGGATCTGCGCGTTTTCCACGTCTCGGCGGACATCTGATTCCATCTATCGGCCTTTTCTCAAGAAGCCAAAACTCAAAATGCCGCTGGACTCCGGGGCGTCTCTAAGTGCACGGCAACTGCTATCCCAATTTCCCGGCGGGTGGGAAGATCGCATTACAAGTTTACCGCCATATTTTCAAAAGTATATAAGCCAGAACCAGGCTTGGGAGGGAGAAAAACCTACCGCCCTAACTTACACCCTGCCGCACAAAAGGGAAAGTATTTGCCCAATCGATGGTAACCAGAGTACGTTCGCGCCCTCTCCGAGTGAGGAAATAGTCCCAACTCCTTTCCCTCCAAGGGCATGGCGAGAGCTGAAGAAAACTCACGGGGCTTGTACCAGTCCGAAGAGCCGAAAGAACCTGCCGTTCGAGTGCCTTCAGCATTCTCCGGCGCGGAAACGGTTTTCTCGCGCAGGGGGCCGTTCGGCGTTACCTACGGTCGGGGCTTTTGATTGCGGGCTCCGCTCGGTTCGCATATGCTGGATGCTATCCCCTTGGTGGTAGAGTCTGTTCCAGTGAGCCAAGTGCTGCAATCTGAGCCGCCAACTGCGCGACCGCCCGCCGCTGACCCGGCGCCGCCCTCATTGTGGCAAACAGCCGTTCTCGCCGGGCTGCTGCTCTGGCTCTACATTCCTACGCTCACCCACCTGGTCGGGCAATGGTGGAACGATCCCAATTTCTCCCACGGTTTCTTCGTGCCCCTCTTTTCTGCCTTCGTGATCTGGCAGGAACGCTCCCGGCTCACCGGCCTGAGCCCGCGGCCCTCGTGGTGGGGCCTGTTGTTTTTGGGGTTCGGACTGTGCGTGCTCATTGTCGGTCAGATGGGCGCTGAACTTTTCCTTTCGCGTTTATCGCTATTGATCGTGCTGGCCGGCTTGATCGTGCTCTTTCTCGGCTGGAGTTTCTTTCGCGCCCTTCTTTTTCCCTGGGCCTTCCTGCTCTTGATGATCCCCATTCCAGCCATCGTCTTCAACCAAATCACCTTCCCGCTGCAATTGCTGGCCTCGAAAGTGGCCAGTACCACCTTGCCCTGGATGGGCGTGCCCGTGTTGCGGGAAGGCAACGTCATCGTCCTTCCCGCCATGGCGTTGGAAGTAGCGGAGGCCTGCAGCGGCATCCGCTCGCTGATGTCACTGGCGACGCTCGCCGTCATCTACGGTTATCTCATGGAACCTAAGGTCGCCGTGCGGGTGCTGTTGGCCTTGGCATCGGTTCCCATCGCCGTCGCCGCCAACAGCCTGCGCATTGTCGGCACGGGCCTGCTGGTACAGTACTGGGATCCGGAAAAAGCGGAAGGCTTCTTTCATGAGTTCTCCGGATGGCTGATCTTCGTGGTTTCGCTGGTCATGCTCTATCTTCTTCATCGCATCGTTCGCATTTTCTGGCGCGAGGAAGGCACGGAATCATGAAGCCACTCGGCGTGTTACGCTTCGCTCTCGCTGCCGCCCTCATTGCCGTCACGGCCATTCTGCTGCAGGCTCGGGGTCGCACCGAGATCATTCCGTCTCGATTGCCGCTCTCGTCTTTTCCTGCGCAACTGGGCAGGTGGGACAGTACCGATGTCGTGCTGGACAAAAAAACTCTTGAAGTGCTCGGGCCCGGCGATTTCCTGGAACGCCTGTATCAAGCTCCGGATGGGAAGCTGCCCGATGTCGACCTGTTCCTGGCGTACTTCCCCAGCCAGCGCGCCGGTGATACCATCCACTCTCCTCAACACTGCCTCCCGGGCGCCGGATGGAACCCCGACGAAAACAGCCGCGTTACGCTTTCGCTGCCCGGTCACGGCCCTTTCCCCGCCAACCGCTACGTCATCTCCAAAGCCGGTGCGCGCCAATTGGTGTTGTATTGGTATTGGGCCCATGACCGCGGTGTGGCCAGCGAATACTGGGCCAAGTTTTATCTGGTCAACGACTCGATTCGCATGAACCGCAGTGACGGCGCTTTGGTGCGCATCACGCTCTTGATGTTTCCGGGGGAGACCTCGGACGCCGCGCAGCAGCGCATTCTTCCCTTCGCTTCCGACGTGGTCCCGCTGCTCGATGACTACATCCCGCGCTGATCCGCCATTTAGTTGGCTGCCAAGGGAGAGCAGAGATGCCCAGCGGAACCATGTGGGGACAGCCGCCCNNGTCCGCCGGGCGCAGCCCGGCTAGCCGGCAACATAATCTAGCTCACGAGCCCCGTGAATGAAAACGAACCTACACCGGCGTCGCCGTCTTCCTCGCCGGATTGAAAAACGGCAGCGCGGTCACCTTCACGTTCGTCTTCAGCCGCACCGCCTCAATCGTGATCTCCATCTGCAACCGCGTCCCCAGCTTTGCATGCTCAGTCTCTACGCTGGCCAGCGCGATCATCTTCTTCAGGATCGGTGACCAACTCGTAGTCGTCGCCTTGCCAACTTGCTTTTCTCCCGCATACAACGGCACTCCCACGCGTGAAGCCTGGCTCGGAGCGGCCGGAGTGAGGCCATAACGTTCATAGAGCGCTTCCACATCGGTCCAATCGACTTCGATGCCGACAAACTGCCGCGCCACGCCATTCTTGGCGTCCTGCTCCAGCGCCCGCTTGCCGATGAAATTCTCTTTCTCGAGATGCACCATCT
>PKVW01000001.1 GCA_003131585.1 Acidobacteriaceae bacterium | reverse complement strand
TCTCGCAATACCTGTTCGGCCTCCTGATTGCGATCCTCGATCAGCAGCGCCCTAGCTTTACCAACGCGGCCGAAGCTGGTCTTACCTCCGGTCACCGCCGCCCGCCGGAAACAGCCGATCGCCTCCTCGCGATGGCCCAGTGTATAGACCAGGGCGCCGGCGCGGAACCACGCCTCGGTCAGGGATGGGAGCAGCTCAGCGGCGCGGTCGTACGCGACGATTGCCCCGCCGATGTTGCCCAGCTTCTCCAAGGCGATTCCAATGCGGAAATATGCATCGGCGTAGCTCGGGTCGCTGGCGACAGCCCGCTGCAATGCCGCGATGGCATCCGGCACGCGGCCGACCTCGAGGCAGGCGAGGCCGAGATCGTGCTGAATGATGGCATTGGACGGCTGCAGCAGCGCGGCATCGCGCAACGGCGCGATCGCATCGGCTGGTCGCCCGGCCCTGAGCAACTTCGTGGCCAACGCAAGCAGAGGCGCCACCTGCTGCGGCGCGGCTGGGTTTGGAGACTGGGACATGGCGCGAACCTATCGTGGAAGCTGTAGCGTGGCCATCGGAATCGCCAACGCAAATTGTCACCCGACCATCCACAAACTCTTGCACTTTACCAACGCAAGATAAACGGTTTGTAAATAGCCTTTAGGCGCCCGGAATCCTCTGGCGGGAAAAAAGCTTGCTTTAGCCTATGCTCAACGGGGCAATACCGAGCAAGCCGTGCTTCACTTAGTGAACGCCGTGACGCTTGATTCAAAGGACATCGCTGCCCGTGTAAATCTTGGCGCACTTTATGCAACCCAAGGCCACCTCCAGGATGAATCCAGGAGTTTGAGACGGAGGTCAACTTGACTGACGATAAAGACTTGCGCGCTGACGATAGAGGCTATCGCAGAAGCATCTCTGTGCAGGTATCCGGTGGGCAGTTTGATTTGTCTAACAAATATGTGAAAGACCTTCCGATTCTGAATTTTGCCAAACTGGATGTTGATTCTCTAAACCAGTTGGTCCGGTTCGGTAGAGCGATCGCCGATGGCACGATTGAACGCTGGAGAGACGTAGACGATCTCGTGTTGTCTGCATTAGAGGTATAAGTGTCCGAAGCGAGGATTTATTACGACGAGAAGCTTATCCAGTCGTTCGAGCGTGCTCTTCGAAGCGCATATTCGCTACCTTATGTGCAGCTAACCAGGCGATCCTCAAAGGCGACAGGACGGTTCAATGTCGTTATCACCTCGGGACCCCGCCAGTTTCAAGCCGCAGACGCGGAAGACGTACAGAACCTTGTCGAAGTCTGTGGCGCTGGTATTCCGCTGGAAACCTTTTGGGTGGCATTCAAGGCGAACTTCGATCTCTGGGAGCACGGACAGCATCTTCTGGAACATATAAGCGTTAGCCTCTTCCAGCAAATCGCGACGGGCGATTTGATCAGCATGTTCCGTGCCGAGTGGGATAGCAGAGCGGCAACAGACTCCACTCATAGCCATGCCCAGCCGCATTGGCATTTTGCGATGGGAGCCGACGAGTTCCGGGCAATTCTCGGATCAGCAGAGCCACTCCAGGAAAGAGCCGTCGAATTTGCAGCAGGCATGCAAACGGACTTGGGACTTGTGGATTTCAGCGGTTTCCACTTTGCGATGAGCCCACTATGGTACGGGGATGTTCCTTCTTCTCACCGGCAGATCTTTCAGTCTAGCGAGGAACTGGGCTCTTGGTTCCACAATCTGTCAACGTATATAGCTGAACAACTTGCATACGTAAGCGAGAAAACGGGTGCCCGTCCGGGCGTAGTTAGCGACTTCAGATAGTCGACTCCGTCAAATCGAAATCCGCCCCACAATATTCCGCGTGACCTTCCGCTGCCGCCGGTCGTAGAGGCCGGTCGTGCGGGCGCTTTGGGGTCACTCTGACACGGTAGAAGCCCGGTCGTCGAATTACATAATCCAGTGTGATAATAAACATTCTGGAAACTAAGAAGCTATCCGGGGCAGGGGTGTTTTCATATTGTATTGGGAATATGTTTAATCCGGGTTCATCAGAAGCAGTACTAGACTTCGCTTGTTCAGATTTCAACTAAAGGCGGGACAACTTCGTCTAGGGTTCCTCTGGTGCGGCCAGACTATTCACGACTCTGCGAACGCCTTCGACGGATTTCGCTGTCTTTTCCGCCAACAGTTTTTCCGCACGGGACAATACCGTGCCGGTCAGAGTGACGATGCCGTTATCGGCGTGGATTTGCACAGTCTTCATAGGAATTGCTTTTGTGGAGTAGAGTTCAAACTCCACGCGGCGGGCCAGTTTATCGTCAGCGCTCTCCGGCGTGGCCTGGGCATTTGAGACGCTTAGATTGTCCGTAAGTCCCTGGACGCCCGGAACCTGCCAAGCGACTTGGTCCGCGGTGTATTTCTGACTGACTGTCTGGACCGTTCCGCCTAGAGTCACCGTTCGACCCTTTACTTCTGTGGTGATGTGATTTTCCGCCAATTCCGCATTTTTCGAAAGAGCGTCGGTGACTAAAGTTTTGATTTCCAGATCCGCCACCCGTTCGCCGAGGTGCTCCCTATCCGGGTTGCGCTCTATCGAAGGGTTGACGCTCAGATTGTTGTGCAGCTGTTTGACGCTCGACGTGTCCTGGGCGATAGCGCCCGCCACGGTTTTGACTTGCTCCGAAGGCACCTGACCTTCCAAGGTAACTTCGCCCTGGATTGTTTGCACTTTGATGTCGAAGGGGGATACCTGTTTCGACAGGAGCAGGGCCGTGCGCACCCTGGAGGTGGTAGCCGCATCTTGCGTTGATTCCTGAATGGAGTGGAAGGCGTTCTGAACAGACGAGTTTCGCGTAAAAATATAGTAGACCGCTCCCACGACAAGCAGCAGCAGAAGAACGAGCACGAGAATCCCTTTGCCGGAACCTCTTTCATCGTTTCCAGAAGATTTCAATTCTTCCTCCTCGGGCATTTCTTTGCCACACCCTCTGATGACTGTGGGAACCACCAGCTCTTAGCCGGAATTTCCTTTTTGGCCTCGAAAACGGCACCATAGTACACCCGTCTGGCTTGTTCGCGACACTGTGAAACGANNTGAAACGATTTTCATCGGGAGCACTCCCGACGGTCTGCCATCCACACCAGCACAGCCCCCCAAAATCGCCCCATTTGTGGCCTACTTTTGCAACACCTCTCCTTACCCCAACCCCGCTGTAGACAGATTCCGCTGCTGCCTTGGCCACCAGCTCTCTATCCCGTCGGTACCGGCAGCAGCGTGATCCGACCCAGCATCGCCCCGAACCGCCGCCGGTTCAGATGTCCTTCCGCCAGGAGAAGCCAGTAGTAACGCGCATGCTTCGATATCGCTTCCCGGCTTGAACTGACCTTGCCCGCGCAAAACGTATCCCTTGCTGAATGATTAAATAGAGCACAAGGAGACGGAGATGACGAAGGCGACGCGGGCGCGATACACGCTCGAGTTCAAGCAGGAGGCGGTTCGGCTGGTTGAGTCGGGCCAGAGCATAGCGGCAGCGGCACGCAGTGTGGGCGTGGCTGAGCAGACGCTATTCAATTGGGTATAAGCCAAAGGCCGCATCGAACGCCTCTTTTAGCCGCCGCTTCGCCGTCTCCCCGGTCAGAAACCACCACCGACTTCCGCCGCTTGCCCCGCAGCTTTGATCTGGCTCGCTGCCTCAGCTTCCGTTATCAACGCACCGTCGCCCCGGATCACACCATCTCTTTTGCTGGCGAAGATATTCAACTACCCGCGACCTCCCAGTCCCAGCGCAGCTATGCCGGAACTCTGGTTGAACTCTCCCATCAACTCGATGGTGAACAGGACGGGGTGACATTTTATCGTTGCAGTTAATACGGCATTTTTTCGTTGCATCTACAGGCGGCATCGGACGTCGGACCACGGACAGCAGACCTCGGATCTTCGGCCTTTAGATTCGGTAATAAAAACGGAAAAAGTCGGAGAGATCACGAGCTTCAGCGCCGGACTGAAAGGCTGAGGTCTGACGTCCGAGGCCCGACGCCCGGCTCTACCGTCCGAAATACTTCGCGTTGCGCTCGGTGAATGATGCCCATTTCTCCGGGAGATCGTCCAGCGCGAAGATGGCCGACACCGGGCACACGGGCACGCAGGCTCCGCAGTCGATGCACTCTACCGGATCGATGTACAGCATCTCTTCTTCCGCATACGCCGGCGAATCTTTCTTGGGATGAATGCAATCCACCGGACACGCATCCACGCACGCGGTGTCTTTGGTGTTGATGCAAGGCTCTGCAATTACGTAGGTCATAAGGGTGTCAGTCTCCTGAGATCTATGCAGATATTTTACTACTACAGCCGCGTCTCCGCGAACCGCACATTCTAGCAAGAAATGCGGGCCGCGGTACAGGCTTATCGGCCATGGGTAGTGGGTCAGTTTGAATTCGTCTTGAAAGGGCGCGGCTTCAGCCGCGCCGTAACTGCCTCAAAATCAATCGCGGCTTTAGCCGCTGCGGAGACGTGTTTTTCAAACTGACCCACTACCCGGCCATGCGGGCCGCGGTTCGCTGGCAGCCAGTTTTCCGCCGATCACATTGTTCGGGACGGATCTGGCTTGCTTGGCAAAAAACGAAACGACCGGCAGCGTCCGCTGCCGGCCGTTCATCTTTCGCTACCGGAGGATTAGAGAATCCAGATCGGTCCACGATTACCGGTGTCCGCCGCCGCCGCCGTGCCCACCACTGCTGTGTCCACCACCGTGGGACCCTCCGCCACCACCGTGGAATCCACCGCTACCACCGCCGTGGAATCCACCGCGTGCGGCGCCGTGGAACCCTCCGCCAACGGAGCCACCACGGAAGCCCGCAGCCGGACCTCGCGCAAATCCGCGTCCCCCGAAGCCCGACCGTCCGGAGAAGCCGCGACCGAAGCCACGCCCGAAGCCACGCCCATTAAACCCACGTCCGAAGCCCCAACCACCGCGGCCCCAATATCCGCGATACCACGGGCCGGCGCCGATAAACAGTCCGCCTGAGAACCAGCTAGGCCCGTAGTAGCCGTAAGGCGCGCAAGCGTAAGGCGCGTAGCCGTAGTAGCCGTACTCGCATGCCGGCGCTTCGGCGGCGTAGCCGGGGCCGTACCCCACGCCTACGCTAACCTGCGCCTGTGAATAGGCCAGCGGCAGCATCAACACACCCACCAAAGCCAAATACCTCATATACCGCATGGTGAATCCCCCTTGTCTCAGATCCGCCACTCCAACCACGAAACCCACCGGATCTGCAGGTTCTTCCAGATCTTACTTCAATCTGTAGCGCCTATGTATTTGAACTCGAAACCCGCAGAAAAGTTGCAAGTCCAACAGTGGCTGATTTCGGCCACCCTGCCTGCATTCAACCACTTGCAGGCACGGGATGGCTCGCAGCGTTCCGCAGGGATCTCTGGCGCGGAAGCCTGCCATGCCTGGTGAGGCGGATGTGACGGCGTAGAATAGCAATTCCGGGGAGATCTATGGCGACTACGCCGGTCGAGCGGTCCGAGCATGCGGCATCTCAAAGCAAAGAACTCATCAGCTTCGAGGAAGCCATGGAGAAACTGTCACGCAAGGAACGCTTTCGCGCGGCCGTTTATTCAATGAATACCCTGCTGGTGCAGAAGGGGATCTACTCGCCCGAGGAATTCGAGTTCCAGTTCCGGCAGTTTGCCCAGAAGAACATCCGCTAGCGGTCACGTTTGGGCGGCTTGCCTTTGACGTCCCTCCACTTCGGCATGTGGCATTTGGGAGAACGGCAGCGCTCGTGGCTCCAATCTCGCGGGCTTCTTGCCTGATTTCATCATCGCCGTATCCCTCTGTAATCCTTTGAGGATACGAATCCTGGAGGCGGAGAAATTCTTCTGCGCAATTCGTACAGCTACACTCCCACCAACTCTTTCTTCTCGCTCGCCTCGTACTCCACGATATACCCCGCCACCGCGCTCGCCGCGACGGTCAAGGGTGAAGCCAGATACATCTGTCCCGGGCCGCTGCGGCCGGGAAAGTTGCGGTTCTGCGCGCTGATCACCACCTGATCGGGACGCGTCGAAACCCCCGGCCCCGCATTGATGCAGGCTCCACAACTCGGCTCAATCACGTGCGCCCCTGCCTTCTGAAACACATCCAGATAGCCCTTGCGAATACAGTAGTCGCGCGTTTCCTGCGATCCAAACTGGATGTAAAACTTCACCGAATCGGCCACGCGCTTGCCCTGCTTCAGCGCATCGGCCAGCACGGCAGCATACATGTCCATGTCTTCGTTCTTGCCCGCGGTGCAGGTGCCGCCGTAGGCGATCTCGACCGGCACGGGCGTGTTCAACTCTCGCACATATTTTCCATTGCCCGGATCCCCCGGAGTCGCAACCATCGGCGTGATCTTCGCCGCATCGAGTTCGATCACGTGCGCATACTGCGCATCCGGATCGCTGTACAAGCCTTCAATCATGGCCTCAGCCTTGGCGCGATCCATGCCTCGCCGCTCCACCAGGAAGTCGACCGCCTTCTCGTCCGGCGCAACAATGCCGGTGAATCCGCCAATCTCCGCCGCCATGTTGGTCATGGTGGCTCGCTCGTCCACGCTGAGCTGTTCGATGGCCTCGCCCGCATACTCCATTACTTTGGCCAGCGCCTTGCCGCTGCGCACGTAGTCGAGGCTCAGAATCTTCAGGATGAAATCCTTCGCCGTGGCATTCGCATGCTTCTTGCCGCGAATCACTATCTTCACCGACTCCGGCACCTTTACCCGCACGTCCTTCGTGATCCAGCTATTGAACACGTCGGTGGTGCCAATGCCGAAAGCGACGCAGCCAATTGCGCCCACGTGCGGTGTGTGCGAGTCCGAGCCGATGTTTAACTGCCCGGGCAGCGCGTAGCTTTCCAGCACGATGGCGTGGCAAATGCCTTCTGAGCCTTTGCGGTCTTTCAATTCTCCATGCAGCTTGATTCCCTGCTTCGCGGCGAAGTCCTGCTGTTTCAGCTTGAGTTGCGTCGCCAGATCGAGCAGGCCGAGCTTCTTTTTCTCCTCCGAAATCACTTCGTCGAGAAATGTCAAGTGGTCGCGGAAAAAGAGAATGCTCGCGGCATCGTTGACCTTCGCATCCTTGCCGACGTAACGTTCAAAAAAGATGGCCGCCATGGGCGTAACGTACTCATGGCTGAAGCGCAGGTCGGCCTGGGCAAACCCGGTGTCGCCCGGCTTCACGCCACCCACACCGACGCCGCCCTTCTCGTTCACCATGTGCCGCGCAAAGATTTTCTCCGCCAAAGTCATGGGACGCGTGCTCCGTGCGGGCGCGGACGGCTCGCCGGCGCTCTGAATCGGCGGCAAAAACACTTTGCCCTGCATCCGCGCCACGTTGAACGGAAACAGGCCGCCGTATTCGATCACCTGGCGCGTGATCTCGTCTTCCCCCGCGGTAAACTCGGCGAGCGCAATCTCTTCCCCTCCGCGAATCCTCTCGATTAGCGAAAAGTCGGTCGAAGTCAGCACTCCCAGGTTCTGGCAATTCTGCTTATAGATGCGCTCAATGTTTTCCGCGATCACGACCTTGATACCGGCGCACATCTCGGCGTAGGGCGACTGCTCGCGGCTCGACCCTTTGCCGCGCCGCTTCCCGCTCACCGCGCACACGAAGCCGCCGCGCTTCACGTCGCCGCGCCCGATCGGCAGCACGCTGCCGCACTTCAACCCAAGATAGGGGATCTCGCCCAGCGTTTCGTCGAAGTAGAAGCAGTAGTGCGCCGGCGTGATCTCGTCCGTCGAGATGTCGTCGCGCAGCTTGGGATTATTCGCCGGATTCCTCGTATCCCAGGGCAGGTCTTCGCCCGCGAGCTGCCGCTTGATCAACTCGGGGTCTTCGGTGAGGAAAAGAATTCGCCCTTGCAGCCGGACTTTGTCCGGGCGCTTCTCGATTTTTCGTTCCAGAAGAGAGTTGATCACATTGTACCTGTCAGATTCAAAGTACCTGTCGGATTCACAAACTTTAGGACAGCCGGAAGCGTGCTTGGCCAGCCCTCAATGATTGTAACGCGGCCGAGGAATCGTGATCCGTCGATTTGACGGGCATCGATCTGACCCCTGTGTCCTCTGTGGTGCAAGGTGTTTTCCTGGTCACGCAGGGCGCAAGAGGACACAGAAATTTATCTCTTGTATACACGCGGATCCGGCAGCGCCTCGAGACCTCGCCCCGCGAAGATATCCTTAAACTCTTGCACCAGCGCGTCGTGAATCAGCCCGTTTGAAGCCACAGTCTCGCGGCTGTTGAGTTCAAACGCCGCACCGTCGAAGCGCGTCACTTTGCCGCCCGCCTCTTCCACGATTAGCACGCCCGCTGCCGTGTCCCACGGATTGAGATTGAATTCCCAGAAGCCATCGAAGCGTCCCGCGGCCACGTTGCACAAATCGAGCGCCGCCGATCCCGCCCGGCGCACTCCGTGCGTGTGCAGCGTGATCTGGTGATAAAAATAAATATTCGGATTCTTGTGCCGCTTGTGGCTGGGAAAGCCCGTGGCCAGAAGGCACTCCTTCAGCGTAGCCGTTTGCGAGACATGGATCGTCTCCCCGTTCAGCTGCGCACCTCTTCCCTGTTCCGCGGAAAACAGCTCATCCCGCGTAGGATCGTAAACGACTGCGGCAATACGCTTGCCAGGTCCCGACGACCGGTTTTCCAGAGTGCGGCGTTCGAGCCCCAGAGATACGCAGAAGACCGGATACCCGTGGGCGAAGTTCGTCGTCCCATCCAGCGGATCGACGTACCAGCGATAGTCGCTGCCCTGATCGCTGAGTCCCTGCTCCTCGCCCAGAATGTCGTGCGCAGGCCACTGCTGCCGAATGCGCTCGCGGATCAATGCCTCGGAAGCGCGGTCCGCCGCCGTCACCAGGTCGGCATCGCCCTTATATTCAATCTTCAAATGCTGGTGAAAGTAATCCATCAGTAAAGCGCCCGCTTCGCGAGCGATCACCGACATGGCGGGGAGAACGTTTTCGTGGCTGGAGGAAGTGTCAGGCACTGGTCTCAAGACGCCGGTCATTAGCTATTAGCTATCAGCTATCGGACGTCACAAATCGAAGTCAAAGATCACGCGGACCGCGACGGCATGGCCCAAGCCCGAAGCCCGACGCCGGTTTCACTTCTTCTTCCCGCCGTCCTCTGCGATGTACATGATCTCGTGCTTAAAAATGAATAGATTAGGAGCGCCTTCGCGCGTCAGGCGCACCATGTGCTTGTCGTAGTACTCGATCCATCCGCTCACCGTCTGGCCATCCATCAGCTTGACGCTGACCAGCTTCTGCTTCTCGCCCAGAGCCTTGAGGAAGTTAGCTTCTTCGAAAGTCTCCTCGGGCGGCGGAGTCCGCCCCCGCTTAGCGGCGTTAGGATTTCCCTGCGCGCGGAAAGGCATAGGGGCATTGTACACAAACCGCGTACAGTTCTTCCCGGAAGGAGCATTCGAATGAACGCACGGGGATCCCGACAGCTTGTGCACCGATGGAAGGCGCAAGCTAGCGGCTGAGTTCGCCGCGCAAAGTCTTGCTCAGCTTTCCAATCCGCTTCAGCTTCTCGCTCATGTCCTTGGGCAAGGTACCGTTGCTGATTTGGGCGACGTCTGCTGGGATAGTCTGCGCCAGCAACGCCAGTTCGCGGGCCTGCTCCCGCATCACATCCGGAGAAGGACGGCCGCTCGCAGGCTGATTGATCGGTGGAACATCGGCTGGCCCCGGCAGTTTGTCGGCCTCCCGCATTCCCGGCGGTATTGGCCTGCCGCTCTGGAAGGAGAATGCAAGCGTAACCAGAACCGCAACGAAGAGTAAAGCCACCAAAATCTTCACGGCAAACCTCCTGCCTTTCACTCGTGTCAGTATCCTACCGAAAGGATCGGGACGCCCAACCCCAAACAATAAGGGCGCGGCCAAGTAGACGCGACAGAGTCCCACAAAAAAACCGCTGGCCCGAGGGCCAGCGGCTGGAAAAAAGCGTTCTGAGGCTCGATTAGAAATCGATCCTCAGTCCGAACTCCGCCTCCCGGGGTGAACCGGCTTGGAATACGCCAGTGCCCAAACCGGACCGCAGGACATTATGCGTAGGGTCGTTGCCAGCCGCCGTGCCGTTCACCGAACCGGGGCCCCCAGTCAATATGCCGTTGGCACCCAGGATGCCAAAGTTCGCGAAGTTGAAAACGTTGAAGAACGAGAAGCTCGGTGCGATAGTGAAGCGTTCATGGATTTTGAACGGCCAAGCTATAACCGTGTCTACGTCCTTAAACATAGTGTTGCCTGCGTTGTTAGCCAGCGGGGCGGGAATCTGCGGAACAACTGCGCCGGCCTGAACCAACTGGGCCTGCGTGAACAAGCCTGCTGAGACCAGGGCCTGGCCAGCGGGCGTTATTGTACCCGCCACGTTGCTGTTGAAATTACTGATCACAGAGGCGAGGTTCCCCGGCGTCACACCGCGCATGAAAGTTCCGGGGTTACCCACTTTCGTACTGGTAGAGCTGATCAAATCCCCAACCGTGCCGTCACCGGTTAGATCCGTCTTGAAAATCTCTGCCGGAGAGAACTGGCCTCCGGTGTTCAGCGCGAGCGTGCTCGGCGCAGCCGACAGGAAACTGCCGATCACGCTCAAGCGGGGCCCGTGGTGCGCGATGTCGAAGGTCGCACCGAACTTGAACTGGTGCGTGCGATCGAGGCTGGTGGGGCCAAAGGCGCCCGTCGGATTGCGGAAGTCGAAGGCCACAGCGCTGAAGTTCTGGTCGTTGCCGCCGTTGCCTTCGAATCTGGAGAGCGTGTAAGCGATCTGAAGGTTCAGACCGCTTATTCCCCGGAACGGACTGTGCACTTGCTGCTTGTATTCGGTCTGCAAGGCATTGTAAACCGCACGACCGGCCGGATACTGGAAGTAGCCAACACCCACGTTTGGATTAATGCCGCCGAAGGCAGCGCTCTGTGCGGTGGTGAGGCCGAATGCCGAAGGCCCGAAGCCAAACAGCGAAGCGTGCCCGGAGCCCAATCCGGCGGTAACCCCCGCACTGTTCGCAGTTATGCCAGTGTAGTTGTTGATGGTCGCTCCGGCGTCGAGGGCGCACTGGGTGCTGGCCTCATCAAAACCGTTACCGCAACCAAACGCGGAGTTCGTCACGGAAATCGCGTTCTGCGCCGCGGGGAGATTCAGATAGTTGGCGTCACCTACATGGTTCGCATCAATCGTCAGCGGGAAGTGGAGGCTGACGTTACGCACAAAGTCGGCAGTGAGTACTCCACCTCTCACGATCTCGCGCTGAATCCCAATGTTCATCTGGTAGGCGCGTGTACTCCGGTAATTTGGAACATAGGCAGCGTAGCCCGCTGCCGGACCGAGCGAGAGGGTATTGCCCACGAAGTTCGCATTTGCGGCAGGACCAGCCGCGGCAACCGCTGCATCGTAGGCCGTCTGCAGGTCCGCTACAGCCTGACCCGCACCCGAACCGACCGGGTTGAAGCAGACTTGGGTACCTAAGTCCAAACCGTCAATAGAGGTCGTGGGCGTAGTTTGGCCCGGGAACAAAACTCCGACCTGACCCGTCGTGCCGCTTTGGAAAGCCCCCGCGTTGCAACTCAAATTCGCAGTGGCAAAGAACAAGCCCGAGGCCAACTTCCCGGGACGGTCAAAAAGCACATTGTTGAAGATGGAGTTTTCGTAGTAGAGACCGGCGCCACCGCGAATCACCGTCTTGCCGTTGTGCGTCGGATCCCAGGCAAAACCCACTTGCGGGCCAAAATCGTCATTGGGGTTACGAACCCGGTTGCCCAACCCGGGAGTATTGCCGAACTGGTCGAGCAGGTTCCCTTGGCAGGGGATCAACGAGGTCGCCGAGCATGGAATCGGCGCCAAGTCGCTATCGGTTCGACCTGTGTCGCGCAGGTAGCGCAAGCCGTAGGTCAGGGTGAGGTTGGGTTTGATCTTCCAGGAGTCTCCCACATAGGCCTCAAAGCGAGTGTCTGCCTGTCCCCCAGCGGGAGCGCCGAACTGAGGGGTTTCCGTGAAGAACCCTTGGCCATTGCTCAGGATAGCCCCTTGGACTGGGTAGTCGCCGACATTGGTGGAACAGCCCCCCGCCGTCGGGTCACAGCTATATCCGAAGCCGGTCGATCCTGGCGCGGCGCCTAATGCAGCGGCAGTGTCGACGAAGGTTGTAATCTGCGGGCCCAAGCCATAAAACGCGGCGAAGCCGCCGCCCAGGATTCGGTTCACTGTGGCCCCATACCGGATGATGTGAGACCCGCGGACCTTGCTGCCGTCATACTTAAACTGCTTGTTGCTCTGGTAGGTCTGCTGCGGAGCCAGGAAATTCGGCCCGGACGTGTAGTTGGTGTCTCCGAAGAAAATCTCCGAGCCCGGAACTGGATTCTCGCCGCCAGAAAGGCTACCGGTAGCGCCACCGATAAGGTTGTGGAACTTCAGATACCCGAAACGGAAGGTATTCGACCAGCTCCCCTTATTCCAATCCACGCCAACCGCATGAGAAAACGTGTTGTCCCGGTTCGAATAGAGGGAGTAGTTGCCGGCAAAGGCGTCGCTGTTGGAATAGTTTACGTCATAAGCGAACTTGTAGAAGACGTGAATGTCTTTCGTCGCCGCCCAATCGAGTCTGCCGCTCGATTGAGTGCTGCGGAAAGGTGAGGTATAGCCCCCGGAGAGTGCGCCGAAGGGTGCCCCAATCGAAACGGCGTTGAAGCTGTCCTGCTTGATCCGCTCTGAGTCGACAAAGAAAAAAAGCTTGTCTTTGATGAGGGCGCCGCCAAAGCGGCCGCCAAACTGGTTGCGCTGGAACGGAAAGGACTGGCCGTCAGGGAAGTTGGCAAAGCCCTCCCGCTCATCGCGGAAGTTGTAGAAGGCCTGCCCATGATAGGCGTTGGTCCCGGAACGAGTCGCCAGATTGATCGAACCCGAAGCCGTCACTTCCGTGGACAGATCCAGCGACGACCGGCCGATATTGAACTCTTGGATCGAACTCATGGCGATGTTCTGCGTGGTCGTACCCACAGTCTCGTCGCTAACGTCCAAACCATCGACTTCGATACGCGGTGTGCGACCGAACACGCCATTGATAGAGACCGAAGTGTAACCGGCTTTGGTGGGGTCGAACGTAGTCCCGTCCTGTAACTGCACGCCCGGCTCAAGCTGGGCGAGATCGAGGAAGTTGCGGCCGTTGACCGGAAGATCGTCAATCTGCTCGCCGCTCAACACTCCCTGCACCGTGGCCTGCTCAGTATTCACGGTGATGGCGGAACCCTGTACCTCAACCACGGTGCTCTCTTGGCCCAATTCTAGCTTGATACTGCCGGATGCGGTCACGGCTACCTGCACGACAACCGGAAGCTGCGAGGTCTTAAAGCCCCTTGCCTCCACGCGGATCACATAATCACCGGGGATTAGACCGCCCGAGTTGTAGGTGCCCGAGGAAGAACTCGTCGTGGTTCCAACCTGGCCGGTTGCTTTGTTTGAAATCGTGATCTTGGCTCCGCTTACGACGGCACCGGTGGGATCAGTCACTGAGCCCTGAATACTACCTTGGGCGACCGTTGTCTGGGCAAATGCTACAGACGACAGAAGCAGTGTGGAGAGGGCAACCAATGCCAGCAGCATAAATCGTGCGCCGGGGCGGGAGAAGTTGAAGTTCGACATCGTAAACCTTCCTTTCGGAACTGTTCTCTATCGAAAAATCTTAAAAGTCTTACAAGAGCTGAAACGCTATCAATCGAGGCGCTGGCGGGAACCCATATCTTCCCGCAGAATCACACCACCGCAAAACAGTTAGCTGATCTTTGGCGCTGGATCGACAGATAAGCTAAAGCAATTTGTCGGCCAGCCGCGCACAGGTCCAGTGCCTATCTAGCATCACTATGTTTATCAATTACTTACGAGGATCTGGAGGGCGCAAATAGCAGAAAACAACAAACCGAGCATCGCAAAACATCCACAAAATCATATTCTCGCTGTTGGAAAAGGAAGAGCCGGGTCTCTTCCGCACGCGTGGTAAGGAGTATGTCAACCTTGTTATGTCGCTCAGCATTGGTCAGCCTTCAGGGACATGCACGGAATTACTGCACGGGCGAGAAATCCTCAGAAGTCCGACTTAACCGTGTAGTAGCCAGCCCGATGCCGCACGTGGTAGGACGCCGCCTCTGCTGGCCCCGTAACTCCGGCCTGAATGCGGCGAAACTGCGAGTTCGACGTGCGTTGCGACGGATAGTAGGCCAGCAGATATTGGGTGCGGAGTTCGTCGCTGATCTGGCGGAAGGCATCGTCGAGTTGCGACATCGAAGTCGCATAGTAGTACTTGCCTCCCGTGTCTTCCGAGAGCTGGATGAGCGCGTGTTCACCGCCGGTTTCGCGCCCAGCGCTGCTTTCGATGGGCACCACGATGATGCTGTAGACCAGGGCTTCGGCTTCTTCGGCGGAGCGCGCCGCCGCTTTGTAGTCGACTTTGCTGGCGGTGTCTCCGCCGTCGGTAATCAGCACCATCACTTTGCGGCCCTGGCGGCGGTCGAGCGAGCGCGAGGCCAGATAGACGGCGTCGAACAGCGCCGTAGCCGCGCCCAGCCGGATGTGGTCAATGCCCTCGTCGATGCGCTTCAGCTCCGCGGTATAACCAGTGGATTGCAGCACGGTCTCACTAAAGCCAAACACGGAGAGCGCATCGACCGGCCGCAGGATGGCTCGGGCAAAGCGCTTGGCGGAAGCTTGCTCCAGCGGCAGGTCGTGACGCGTGCTCAGGCTGGTGTCGATGGCAAGCGCGATCGAAAGAGGCACCGCGGATTCTTTGTCGAACACCGAGATCGTCTGCTCGCGGCCGTCTTCCTGCACGGCGAAATTTTCTTTCTTGAGCCCGGCGACCGGCGCTCCGTGAGCGTCGGTAACGGTTACGTAGACGTTGACCAGTTTGACGTCGACCTTAAGCGTGGTGTCCGGTTCGGTCGTCGCCTGACTCTGGGCCGGAGGAGGCTGCTGCGCGCTCGACACAGCGCAGGCCAGCAGCAGCAGAATCACGGTGGCGGATTTTTTCATTCGGTGAAAGAAGTATACCTTCGCGAACTAGCGTAACTTCCCGCGCGGATTCGCGTCTGACCGGCCTCTGAGGTCCCTCAGCGCCAGCCCGCTCACTTAGATGCGCGGTTCGGTTCGGGGCTGCCTTTGACAACGGAATTTCCGCGGGGAATTTCCTCAGGAAAAGGCTCGCCGTCGGCCCAGACAGCACCGTCCTCGAAATATTCTTTTTTCCAGATGGGGACGGTGCGCTTGAGCGTATCGATCAGCCAGCGGCAAGCGTCGAATGCGGCGGCTCGGTGGGCAGAAGCCACCACAATCAGCACGCTGGTTTCGCCGATCTCGAGCCGGCCCAGCCGGTGCACCAGGGCGACGTCGCGGACTTGGAATTGTTTCAGCGCCCGCTCGGCGAGGCTCTCCATCTGCTGCAACGCCATCTCCTCATACGCCTCGTAGTCGAGATAGAGCGTCCTGCGCCCGCGCGTCTGGTTGCGGACGACGCCCTCGAACACAACGGCAGCACCGTCCTCGCCACGCTTGATGTGATCGAGAACACCCTGCGTGTCAATCGCATCGCGCACAATCGAGGCATAGTGCGATCGTCCGTCCGCTTCTCCCGACCCGCCACTCACCGGCGGCAGCAGCGCCACTTCGTCGTCCGGTTTAAGCTGAGTCTCCGCTCCCGCATACTGCTGATTCACCGCCACCGCCAGCGATGCCAGCGATTCTTTCAGCCGTGGAACTTCGGACGCATAGTGCGACAGCACATCGCGCACCAAGGCTCCGTCGGGCAGATCCAGCGAGTCGCTGGACTTACCGGCGAGATCTTTCAACACGCCGAAAAAGAGAACGCGTACGCGCATGGGAACAGTTGTCCGTCAACTGCCAGTTTAACGCGAGCAAGAAGTTGCACCAAAACCCTCAACCGGAGAATCGAACTGGAGACATCTCTATCCACTAATAAGGACTGACCAACCATGAACTCTCCCCTCACCATTCTTGGCATCGCCGGAAGTCTGCGGCAAGGTTCCTACAACCGCATGGCGCTGCGCGCCGCACAGCAACTTGTTCCCGAAGGAGCAAACGCAAAGATCGAAATCTTTGATCTGCTCGGGATTCCGGTATTCAACCAGGACGACGAAAAAACTCCGCCCGCTGCCGTCACCGAGTTCAAGAAACGCATTCGCGCCGCCGACGCCATTCTGATCGCGACGCCGGAATACAACTACAGCGTCGCCGGCGTCCTGAAAAATGCCATCGATTGGGCCTCGCGTCCCTACGGCGACAGCGCGTGGAACGACAAGCCAGTGGCGATAATCAGCGCGTCCGGCGGAGTGCTCGGCGGAGCACGGGCGCAATATCATCTGCGCCAGAGCTTCATTTTTCTCAACATGCATCCCCTGAACCTGCCCGAGGTTATGATCGCCAAAGCGCAAGAGAAGTTCGACGCAAACGGCAATCTCACGGATGACGCCGCGAAGAAGCTAATTCAGCAGCTACTGCAAAACCTCGTGGACTGGACGAGACGCCTCGCGAAGTGATTCGAAGAAGGTCGTGAAATTATTTTTCTACTTGTCATCCTGAAGCCCGCGTTTTTTGCCGGCGAAGGACCTCTGCATTCGCTGCCAGCGCCGGATACCCCTCCCCCCTGGCATCTATTGGAATCATCGGGTTAGCAAGAAAATCCCTGCAAAATCCGCATCGCAAAGGACTTAGAGGTCAAAATCCGGAGAACAAAGGCCTTACGTCCCGATTTCTTGCCGGGCTCTTCGTCTAGATGTTGCTGCATCTGCTTGGGCAATTATGGGACGAATATGAAGTGAGCACAAGGTTGGATGTCACAGGGGTGCTGTGGATTTCTGCGATGATGCACTTTGCTCACCCGCTTTTTCTGGCGTCCGTGAACGCGTCGGTGATCTCCGACTGGTTCACATTCAAACTCGGCCGAGCGGAGTCCCTCACGAGAGCTTCCTGAAGCACCTGCAACGCTGCTTGGAGGAGTTTGCCTTCCGGTTCGACAATCGAAGAGCGATCTGAATCATCACTTCCGCGGCGGGATTAACTTGCGGTCATCTAGTCAGTGCGGCGATCAGCGGAGGCCAGGTTAAGCCGAAAATGAATGAGCGAATTGGCTGCTCGTCGCCCACTTGCCAGATCAGCGTGATCAGGCCGCCGCTAACTACAAAGCCGATCCCAACCCACAAATGGCCCACGTCTGGTCCAATACCCGGCAGTGGCGGAATACCACGAAGGGCAAGTAGTAGAAAAGAGCCGAACGCTCCACAGCCAAACTTTATTAGAAGCTTTTGAAGCTGTCTCATTCTAGCGTCTAATGCAGAATGCGATAAATATACTGGTGAATCGCGGGCGACAACAGTGGGCTCAACAGCGAATAGAGCGCAAGGATAAGCAACACGGAAAGAGGCCCCAGGGTCCGCCCCTCAAGCAAGAAATGAGGAATCCGTTGCGTTGATTTTTCGACCTTAGATTCCATATGGAAGCGAGCGATCATCTCCGTCTCAATGTCGATCAAAATCCGATCATCCTCCATGTCCCAGGGAACGGAGTTTGCCCGGGATGCTGCAGGGTTCGCGTGAGATCCTAAACCGTGCATGGAGATTGCCATGAAGAACTCCCGTCTCGATAAGAGCGTTACGATGGTAACAGCAGAGCGTCAGATCATCCAACCGTTAAGAATCGGCAATTTGAGGGGGTTCGCGAAATTCTTTAGACCTCGCTGTGACTTTCGTAAGATTCTCTGCTCCGCCTCTGTGCTCGTTATAACGCGTCACATTGAGACTGATCTCAACATGAGAATGAACAGGACTACTTCTGTGGCGAGATTAACTTCTCAGGCTTGCGCTTGCTCACCTTAGGCGCCTCTTGACGCCATCTCCAATGATCCGATCGAAACCCGGCGAATTTCCACAGATTTATTTCCTCCGATGTTCAGATAACCTTGCTTCCGATTTTGGGACAGAGATACTGGGAATAGAGAGAGTTTCACAAAAAATCTGAATCTCTGGGGGCATTGGACTTCGGTCCGTGCAATCGGGATGGAGGCGGGGAGAGAATATGTCTTTCGATAATGTTCCGCGGTGCCAGCATGTGAAGATGAATGGCACACAGTGCGGGTGTCCGGCGCTGCGGCGCAGGCGGCTGTGCTTTTTTCATGTGCGCTGTCAGGATCAGCGCAAAAGGATCGTGAGCGACCAGTTCAGGCAGGCCAGGTTTGTGGTGCCCGTGCTGGAAGACGCGAATGCGGTGCAGATGGCGCTGATGCAGATCATGCAACTGCTGGCCTCAGGGCAGATGGAGCACAAGACGGCCGCGTTGATGCTCTATGCGCTGCAAACCGCAAGCTCCAACCTGCGCAATACGCGGTTCGAGGCGGCCGATGTTACGGATGTGGTGATCGACCGCGACACCGTGGACCGAACCAGCATTGGCGGGCCGCAGTGGGTCGAAGAGGATTTTGAGGAGGAGGAAGAAGAAGAGGTCGAGGACGGAGTGGAGGCCGGGGTGGAAGAGGATGCGACGGAAGATGTCGCGGCGAAACTCGTAGCTGCGGAGGAGGGCGCGGGCGAGCCGGGCATTGCCCGGGCCGCATCGGCGCGGAGTGGGAAACCCCATGTGAGCGTGGAAGAGGCGCGAGAAACGGTGCGCGGCGTCATCCATAATTGGATATTGGACTCGGTGGGGGAAAAAGCGAGACGGGAGTTGACCTAGCAGGCTGCGGAAAACGGCCGGTTTTCGCATTGCAGCGCCTGAAGGCGGATTGATAATGCAGCATTCACGGTATGCCTAAAGGCATACCCTGATACGAATCTTGCGCTTTTCCGCGGCCTGCTATGGAGCAGCCCTCGGGCGGCTGATGGGTGAGAGCGTCAGTCGTCCCCTTCGGCTTCGCTCAGGGCAGGCTCTCCGGGACGATGCTTCCCTTCTTCTCACTTTTCCCAGCGCCGAAGGCGCTGGGCTATTATCGCGCTGCCCCTCCGGGGCGGAGTTGTGGGATGAGATAGCGCTGGTCGCGTGCTCAGGCTTCCGCGGTGGCTGCTCTGTCGTGAACCACTGCGGGCTCTTGCGTGGGTCGAATTGCCGTGTGTTCCGGCCTGGATTCCTTCGGCTCCGACGATAGGAACACCTTCGCGGCCAGCGACTCCGCGACTACGGGCAGCGAGACGCGCAACGCGTCGGCAATGGTCTTCACATAATGCACGGTGAGGTTCTCGAGTTGCTCAGGCGTGAGATCCTCTTCAACGTTCATCTTATTTTCCGCGGGCAGAATCACAGTAGTGACTCCGGCGCGCTTGGCGGCCAGCACTTTTTCTTTAATGCCTCCGACGGGAAGCACGTTGCCGCTGAGCGTGATCTCGCCCGTCATCGCGGTGAGCGGCCGGATGCGGTGGCCCGATAGCAGCGACACCAGCGTGGTCGCCATGGTCACGCCCGCCGACGGACCATCCTTCGGGATCGCGCCTGCCGGCACGTGCATGTGAATGTCGTGGTCGGCGAAAAAGTCTTCGGCAATGCCGAGCTGCGCAGCGTTCGAGCGCACCCAGGTCAGCGCCGCTTGCATGGATTCCTGCATGACCTGGCCGATCTGCCCGGTCATGGTGAACCCACCTTTGCCCTTCATGGCATTGGCTTCGACGAAGAGCACGTCGCCGCCCGAGGGAGTCCAGGCAAGACCAACGGCGACGCCAGGACGCTCGGTGCGCTCCTCGATTTCGCCTTCGGTGCGGATCTTGATGCCGCCGAGAAATTCCTGAATGATTTCCTGCGTGACCACCAGCTTCTCGGTCTTGCCTTCGGCCAGGCGCCGCGTTTGCTTGCGGCAGATGGTTCCGATGGTGCGCTCCAGGCTGCGCACGCCGGCCTCGCGCGTGTAGTGACGGATGATGTAGCGCAAGGCAGTTTCGGGAAATTCTATCTGCTCGGCGGTAACGCCGTTCTCTTCCACCTGCCGTGGAACCAGGTAGCGGGTTGCGATGTGCAGTTTTTCTTCCTCGCTGTAGCCCTGCAGTTCGATGATCTCCATGCGGTCGCGCAACGGCTCGGCAATGGGATCAAGCATGTTCGCGGTGGTGATGAAAAGAACCTTCGACAAATCGAAAGTGACGTCGAGATAGTTGTCGCGAAAGGTCGAGTTCTGTTCGGGATCGAGCGCCTCGAGCAGCGCGGAGGCGGGATCGCCGCGGAAGTCGCGGCCGACCTTGTCGATTTCGTCGAGCATGAAAACCGGATCTTTGGTCTCGGCGCGGCGAATGCCCTGGATGATTTGTCCCGGCAGTGCGCCGATGTAGGTGCGGCGATGGCCGCGGATTTCGGCTTCATCGTGCACTCCGCCAAGAGAGAGCCGCACGAACTTGCGGCCGAGCGCGCGCGCGATGGACTTGCCGAGCGAAGTCTTGCCGACACCGGGAGGTCCGACGAAACACAGGATCGGGCCTTTCATGTTCGGCTTCAAGCGCCGGACGGAGAGATAGTCGAGGATGCGATCCTTCACCTTCTCGAGGTCGTAGTGATCCGTATCCAGGATTTCCTTGGCTTTGGGAATCTCGATCTCGACCCCGGAGGTCTTGGACCAGGGCAGCACCGCCAGCCACTCGACGTAGTTGCGCGTGAGCGAGTAGTCGGCGGCCATGGGAGACATGCGCGAGAGGCGGCCCAATTCCTTGAGCGCTTCTTTCTTTACTTCATCCGGCATGCCCGCGTCATCGATTTTCTTTTTCAGATCTTCGACGTCGCGCTGGCCTTCATCCTGCTCGCCCAGTTCTTTTTGTATGGCCTTCATCTGCTCGCGCAGGTAGTACTCGCGCTGGGTCTGCTGGACACGGTCCTGCACTTCGCTCTGGATCTTGTTGCGCAGTTGCTGGACTTCGAGTTCCTTGGCGAGGTGCTGGTTGATCTTCTCCAGGCGCACGCGGATGTCGAGGGTTTCGAGCGTGTCCTGCTTGTCGGGGGTCGAGAGCGAGGGCAAAGACGAGGCGATGAAATCCACCAGGCGGCCCGGTTCGTCGATGTTCAGGGCGACCGTGGAAAGCTCGTCGGAAAGCGTGGGCGAGCCGGCAACGATTTGCTGGAACAGCGTGAGGACATTGCGCTGGAGCGCTTCGATTTCAGAACTTTCTGGCGGAGCGGCTTCAGGTATTGGGGACACTTTCGCGCGCATGAATGGCGCCAACTGCGTGAACTCGCCCAGGCGTACGCGCTCCAGTCCTTCGGCAAACACGAAGAGGCTTTGGTTGGGCATCTTGACGACTTTGTGAACGATTGCGGACGTGCCAACGGTATAAAGATCGCTGGCCTGGGGACTATCGACGCGGGCCTCGCGCTGCGCCACCACGACGATGGTCTTGTCTTCGCCCAGCGAATTGATCAGTTGGACGGAACTCTCGCGGCCTACGGTAAGAGGCAGGACGGCGTGCGGGAAAAGGACGGTATCGCGCACAGGAAGCACGGGCAAAGCCCGTACGTCGTTTGTTTCCGGTAGCTTAGGAACTTGCTCGGAAAGCGGCTTGTCGCTCATTGGCTCTCCTTGGGCTCTCCTTGAGTGTAAGTCACTCAAGCTTAGATGATCCTCCGCCGGAAAGGTTTCAAGCTTCCGCGGCTCGCCTGCAAACTGAATTCTATGCCTGGCGCGGACTGATCGCACTGTGTCGAAGGTGCAGCAGCTAACGCGGAGGGTTCCCAGACCCATTTACGGAAAAGGTCCATCGGAGATGGCCGGCCTCATTTTGGAGTGAACTGGGAGAGATCGTGGATACGTAGCTTCTTTTCCAGTTCGGCGACTTGGTCGACGATTTTGAAGAAGCCTTGGTCGCCGAAGAGTTGGTCTTCTTTCTTTTCGAAGTCGCCGCCGAGCGCATCGTATTCGTGCGGGGAGACGATGGAGCGGAAAGCGGGAAACAGAACGGTATCTTCGCGCGCCTCGTGAGGGCGGTACATGCGAAGGAAAGAGCGCAGGGCGTCCGCCAACTTGTCGGCGTCGGAGACAAATTTGAGAGTGGGAAGGGACGCCAGTTCCCGGATCTGCGCGGTCAGCAGGCGGCCGGCTTTGTGCTGCGCGAGAAGAGTATCGACAAGGTTGACGAGCTTGCCGGCTTTGCGAAAGCGCGGGAAAAGGAAGTCTTCTTCGAGCTTCTCGTGGTATTCCTCGACGAAATGGCGGACGATGTCAGCCGCGCTGACCAGCACGGAGCCATCGAAAGTCTGGCGGGCGGCGAGCAGGCGAAGATGCTCGTCGTAGATGAGCAGGATGCGGTTCAGCACTCCGTGCTCGCGCATGAGATCTTCGGCGGGGGAAATATTTTCGGCATCCTTCGGCTTCTGGGCAGATGGCGGCTGCTGCGGGTTGGCGAAGGCGAGCGCAGGCACGAGCAGTCCGGCGCTTGCGAGGGAGGTCTGCTGCAGGAAATGGCGACGGGTAGAGGGCGAATCGGGCATGGTCGGCTCCTTGATCTTTAGTTCTTCGATCTTTGTTCTTCGATCTCCGCGGCAACCAGCGACTAAGCAAATTTAGATCAGTTCCTTGTTCAGCACGAGCGCATCGACGCCATTCGAATAATAGCGAGGGAAAGTTTTGAACACGCTGTAACCGTGGCGTTTGTAGAAAGACAGGGCGGAGACATTGTCCACAGCGGTCTCGAGTTCGACCGAGCGGCATTCGGCGATGCGCAAACGATTTTCGGCAGCGCGCAGGAGCAGCGATCCCACACCAAAGCGCCGGGCCGCAGCGACCACGTCAATAGTAATGATGTGGCCGTGGGAGCGGCCGTCCGCTTCGGCCACGATGAAACCAGCGGCGGCGCCATCGGTCGAGGCGAGGGGCGGAGAATAATTCTTGTTTGTTCCCAAATCGGGATCGGCCGTTGCTGCGCGTGCAGCGTCGGCGGCCACCAGCGTGAACGATCCACGGCGGCGCATGTAGACCTTGAGCTCGGTCCGCGAATAGGAAATACCGGGAGGAAAACAATCCTGATCGATGCGCCACAGCGTGTCGAAGTCGGCGGTCTGGAAGTCGCGAACGGTGAAGGGCACGCCGCCATTGTAGCGGGAAGTGCGGCGCGCGCGGGATGGGGACGCGGCGGCCTTGCGCGGGGATGACTCCGAGGACAATTGGTCCGCAGTTTTCCACAGTTAATCGTGCCGAGGGCCGTCTGGAGGGACGAATTGGGGCAATTGTCCCTTGCTTCGCCGCAACCTCGGACGTACCATGAGCATCAGAGGAAGCGTTGTGGGACGCCTTCTGCTGATTGACGTGGCCGCTTCGGTCGCCGTCCTGGGACTGTGGTACCTGGTGTTTTCCACCTACAATCGAAAAAAAGGAGCGGCGGCGTTGCGCTGGGTTCAGACGGCGTGCGCCGGCAAGGGACGCATTCTGGAGTCGCGCTGGGTGGGAAGTTCCCGGCTGCAGGCGCGGCTGCATTTTGCTTCCCAGTGGTTTGAAAACGCCCGTGTCACCGTGAGGTTCCGGCCCCGGGCTCTTCCGGTACAGTGGCTGGTGAGCTGCTGGCGCCGCCAGCAAGAAACTCTGACCTTCGAGGCCGATCTGGGTGGATCTCCGAGCCTCCATCTGGAAGTGGTGCGGCATCGCTGGAGCGCCCACAACCGGGGGACCTCGTCCCGCAAGCGCGACGAGCGGGAGTGGGATATCTACGAGCCCGGCCCCATCATCCTGACGACGCGGACGCCCTGGAAGCAGGATCGCACCGCGGAACTGAACGCGCTGATGTCGGCGCGGCGCCAGGACATTCTGCAGGTGCGCTTCCGCCCGGAGTCGCCTCAGTTCTCCGCCACGCTCCACTTGAAAGCGCTGGCCGATCCAAACGCCGCCGCGGGATTTCTCAGCGCCTTGCGCGAGATGGCCGCCGGAGCGTCGGCCCACCGGCGGTAGGCGAGTCATCAAGTTCATTCAGAGCAGCATCGCCCATCTCGGAAGCACATCCCGGAAACCCAGACAGCTCCTGATTTCCCTCTTCCGCCGTGCTGGGCGCTATGCTATCGTTCCGGGCCATGAACAACGCGAATTTCAACAATGCCGCGCGGCCCCCTGAGCCGGGCGACAACAAATGGGCCCGAAAGCTGGGACCGGTGGGCCCGATTGCGGTGCTGGCCGCCAAGGGAAAGGTGCTGCTGGCGGCGCTGTTCAAGCTGAAGTTTCTCCTGAGCTTTGTGGCTTTCATTGGAATTTATTGGGCTGCGTTTGGCATGAAGTTCGGAATCGGCTTCGCGGCGTTGATTTTGATTCACGAGATGGGCCACTTCATTGACATTAAGCGCCGCGGCTTGCCGGCGGAGATGCCGGTGTTTCTGCCGGGCGTGGGAGCCTACGTGCGCTGGCAAGCGCTGGGCGTGGCGCTCGAGACGCGAGCGGCGATCAGCCTGGCTGGGCCGCTGGCGGGATTCTTCGCAGCGCTGGCGTGCGCCGCGCTCTGGTGGCAAACGGGCAATCCGCTCTGGGCCGCGCTGGCGCGTGTGGGAGCCGTTCTGAATCTGCTGAACCTGATTCCGGTCTGGGTGCTGGATGGCGGACAGGCCGCGCTGGCCTTGAGCAAGACGGAACGCGTCGTGCTGCTCACCGCGTGCCTCGCTCTCTGGCTGGTATTAGGAGAAAACATGTTCTTCCTGGTGGCGCTGGGCGCCGCATATCAAGTGTTTTTTGCCGGAGATCTGCCGGCACATCCCAGCCGCGCCACGACGGTCTACTTTGTCGCAGTGCTGACAGCGCTGGGAGTAATGATTCGGCTGATGCCGGGACAGGGCATGCGGTAGGGGCGCAATCCCGCAACCGCTAACTTAAGCTGTTCGGACTCGAAGTCGATGTTCCACATGTGCTGGTGGAGTGCGGTAGGTTTCCAGACGGTAGCTTCCGAGTAGCCGGCCAACCGCCCATAATCGTCGCATCCGCGTGCAACGTACTGCGCACGCTATAATTGCGCACACGGATGGCTCTTACTCCTGGCACGAAACTCGGCCCTTACGAAATCCAGTCTCCGCTGGGTGCTGGAGGCATGGGAGAGGTGTACCGCGCGCGGGATACTCGGCTCGACCGAACCGTCGCCATCAAGGTGCTTACTTCGCACCTGTCCGACAATCCTGAACTGAAGCAACGGTTCGAGCGCGAGGCGAAGGCGATCTCGTCGCTGAACCATCCGAATATCTGCACGCTGCACGACGTCGGATCGCAGGATGGCGTCGACTTCCTGGTGATGGAGCACCTGGAGGGCGAGACGCTGGCCCAGCGCATGCGCAAAGGGCCGTTACCGCTCGACCAGGTGGTGAAGGTTGGCTGCGAAATCGCTGACGCCCTGGACAAGGCACACCGTGCCGGCATCGTGCATCGCGATTTGAAGCCCGGCAACGTGATGCTGACCAAGGCAGGCGCGAAGCTGCTGGACTTTGGACTGGCCAAGCCACTGCATCCTTTGGCGGTGGCCAGTGGTTCGGCGCCGCTGGTTTCCGCAGCCCTGACCATGAGTTCGCCCAGCCCCCAGCTTTCGCCGCTCACCTCACACGGCACCATCATCGGGACGATGCAGTACATGTCTCCGGAGCAGATCGAAGGCCGGGAAGCGGATGCGCGCAGCGACATCTTCGCCCTCGGGGCGGTGCTCTACGAGATGGTGACGGGCAAGCGCGCATTTGAAGGCAAATCGCAACTGACGGTGGCGTCGGCGATCCTGGAAAAGGATCCGGAGCCGATTTCGACATTGCGCGCCAACGTTACTCCCACATTGGCGCATGTGATTGACGGCTGCTTGAACAAGGACCCGGAGCAAAGGTGGCAGAGCGCCGGTGACATCAGCCGCGAGCTGAAGTGGATCAGCAACGCGGCGCCGGAAGCAGCCATCGCCTCCACGCCGCGGCCGGCAAAACAGGTGTTGGTCTACGGTGGCGTTGCCGCACTGCTGCTGATTGCGACTATCGTGCTTGCGGTCAAGTTGCTGACACGCACTCCCGCCGAGCAGTGGAAGCTCCAGTCGGACAGCGATAAGCACGATGTGGTCGATGTGGAATACGCCGCCATCCAGCTTTCGGCCGATGGAAGTAAGCTGGCATTTGTCGCTGCCGACGCGCACTCAGCAATCTTCGTGCGCGATCTGAGGACGGGCAAGCTAGACCAACTCAAAGGCACGGAGGGTGCGGCATTCCCGTTCTGGTCGCCGGATGGGCGCGCTCTAGGGTTCTTTGCCGCCCAAAAACTGAGGACCGTATCGATCGACCAGGGTATGGTGCAGACGCTGTGCGACGCTCCGGGTGGAAGGGGAGGAACCTGGAACACCGATGGTCAGATCGTATTCACGCCCAATATCAGCGATCCTCTTTACGTGGTTTCCGACTCCGGAGGAACACCCAAGGCGGTAACGCCAGCCGCCGCCGGTGGACGGAGTGACCGTGTGCCCTTTTTTCTGCCCGACCAGAAACACTTCCTGTACATCGAGCAGTTCACCACAACGTCGAATGAAGTGCACGCCAGCTATGACATCCTCGTCGGATCGGTGGACGGAGCCATGCCTCGAAAGGTGCTGAGCGGAGAGTATGACAGTCCGCAGTTTGCCGAAGGTAAGTTGCTATACGGGCGAGACCGCAGCCTCTTTGGGCAGGATTTCAGCCTGAGAACTTTCCAGGTCTCGGGCAAGCCGGTCAAGATCGCCGACGACGTCAATACCTACCATGGCCGCGCTTTGGCGAGCTTCAGCGTATCGAACTCCGGCCTGCTCGCTTACCGCACTTCGCCCGTTCGATTCACTGAAGTAGTGTGGTTGGACCGGTCAGGCAGGATCGACGTTAGTTTTCCCGCAACCGAGAAGGGATGGAGTGGAGCGTTCGACGTGGCTCACGATTCCAGCAAAGCCGTCTTTTGTGAATCCGACCAGTCGGCGATCGATAACTGTTCGACATGGATGCTGGACTTCGGTTCGAAGGCATTCTCCAAGCTGCCTTTGGAGTTGTTGCATACCCAGGCCGTGTTTACTTCTGGAGGAGAGGCCGTGGTTTATGTCGACAACACCAGCCATCTAAAGAAGTACAGTTTCACCAGCGGAGCTACCGAAGATTTTGGCGTGCAAACAACCGACTACAGTAGCCCCGAGGATGTAACGCCGCAGGGCGACGTGGTCTTCACCGTGCAGAGGCAGCAAACGGGCACGGGCAATGATGTCACGTGGATGACACTGAAGCCGTTGTCGAAAATGCGGGACATAGTTGCAACGCCGCGCGAGGAGTTCGGTCAAAAACTCTCACCCAACGGAAAATGGCTGCCCTACTGCTTCGACGAGGACGGCGTAACCAACCTGTCGGTCGCCGCCTTCCCCGCAGGCCGCCCGCAGTGGCAATTGACTACCGCCGGCGGCTGCCAGGCAACTTGGAGCGCCGATGGACACGAGCTTTACTTCGTCAGTGGCAACAAGGTGTATGCACTGCCGGTAAAGGATCCCAATAACTTTGAGCCCGTCCCGCCGCAACTGCTGTTCGAAATTCCCACCAACATTACCGGTGGCAAAATGATGCCCGACGGAAAACACTTCCTTGGATTTCGTGCCACGGGCGCAACTCGTGGCGGCGAAATCAACGTGATCGTTAACTGGCGGGTTTCGCAGTCGCGTTGAGTTGTCCACTCGCTATCGCTGAGCGCGTCATAAGCAAGATTGTTGTCCCCCTCTGGCCGCTCACGACACCTTGGCGATTGTTCCCGAGTGACGGGCAACTCGGAAGGAATTCTGCCTTAAGGCGCTATGGGGCTCAGTGCCGGGATCACCCGCCGGATAAATCTCTTTTATGCCCTGGATCAGCTTTTTCGATTGGCGGGGGCCCTGCGCTCGCGTTATTCTTTGCTGTTGACACACAGCCATTTCAACTGCCTGTGTCTGTGCAGACTGCTTGCCGACATCATTCTTGGTCACAACGAATAGGAGACTGAAGGACACCCATGCCCAACGAACTGCGTAATTTCCTGGCCCTCACCTACGACGAACTGGAAGAACTGAATCTGGAGGCGAAGGAGCAGCGCAGGACCCGAGTCCCCATCGGCAAGATCCAGGAGAAGCGGCTGAAGTACTTGACCGACGAAAAGCGGATCAAGGCCGTGACCGTGCTCTTCAGCGACCTCGAAGGCCGGCTCCACATGTTGGACTACGACAAAAAGTTCCTGATCAAGAGCTGGGACAATCTTACGTTCGACGGCTCCTCGATTCGCGGGTTCACGGCGCAGCGGGAGAGCGATTTGCGGCTGGGCATTGACTGGGCCGCGTTTTACTGGGCGCCGGCGGATGTGTTCGGCTCGGGCAAAGTGCTGGTCTTTGGCGAAGTCATCGACAAGGGCGGCACACCGTACACGGCCGACATTCGCGGCGTGCTGAAAAGCTTTGCCGGCAATTTGCAGAAGAAAAAAGGCTACACGCTCAACGCCGCCAATGAGATTGAAGGCTTCCTGTTCAAGGGCTCGGATGCGGAGCGCCGCTACCACGAAACGGCCGAGTTCGAGTATGTCAATACTGGCGGGTATTATCACTCGCTGCCGGGCGATGCGCTGCGCTCGTTCATCGACACCACCGCCGAAGTACAACGCTCGATGGGCTTCCAGAATGAGAAGGACCATCCGGAAGTTGCGCCGTCGCAGTTCGAAATCAACTACGGCTATGGCGAAGTGGTGGCGGCCGCCGACCAGATTCAGCTCTACAAGCTGATCTGCCGGCAGGTGGCAACCAACATGGGATTCACGGCGTCGTTTCTGCCCAAGCCGGTGGTGGGCGTCAACGGCAGCGGCATGCACACGAACGTTTCCATCAGCGAGAATGGCAAGAATCTGTTCTGGGACGCGAAGGGCGAAGAGAAGCTCAGCAAGATGGGCTGGGCGTTTCTGGATCGCATCCTTACCCATGGCAACGACATTTGCCTGCTGCTGAATGCCAGCGTGAATGCATATCGCCGTCTTGACCCGCACTTTGAAGCGCCCAACCAGATCAAGGCGTCCGCAGTGGACCGCGGGTCGATGATCCGCATTCCGATCGGGAACGAGAAGAGCATGCGCGTGGAAGTGCGCTCAGTATCTCCGGACGCGAATCCGTATCTGGCTCTGTACTCGATCTTCAAGACGGGGATCGACGGCGAGACGTCGAAGATCAAGAATTTGCGCCAGGCCGAACGCTACTTGCCGGACAACATCTACGACGCGCTCGCGAACTTCCGCAAGTCCGAGTGGACAACCAAGATGCTCGGGGAAGACGTGAAGGGCCGCTATGCGGATTTGAAACAGGCGGCTGCGGATCGCTGCCCGCGCCTGCTGGGAACTTTCGTGAAAGCGCCCGAGGTGCAGTATCACCACGACGTCTACAACCAGTTCCTGTGGAACTTGTTCTAGAGCGCTGTTGTGCCACGGAACGCTCCGGTTGAAAGCCGGAGCGTTTTGCTTTTGGCTCGGAATTGCTGGAATGCCTGTTCCACAACTTCTTAGAGGCTACAATGCCTGTCGGAGGATTCATGTCGAAATCGCGCAGGCAGTTCCTGACTCAGACATCTCTTGGCCTGTTGGGCGCGGCAACCGTGTATCGAAGCTACGCGCAACAAGCTGCCGATCTGCCGGCCGGCGCTCCTCCCGCATTCGGCACGGGGCCGGCTGTCGGACCTGAGGTCTCGCCTTCCACCTTCGCCGAGGCGGAGAAGTTGGTGCAGGTTGAGTGGAACGCCAGCGAGCGTGCCATGGCGGCAGGCAGTTGGCGCAAAACGATGGCAGCGCTCTACGAGCGGCGCACCGGGCCGCGCAAGGTGGCGCTGGAGTCAACGCTCGCTCCTGCGTCGCGCTGGGACCCGATGCTTCCCGGCCTCAGGGCTGGCCCCGAGCGCGACCGGTTCGTCCGTAGCAACACCGATCCCGGTCCATTGCCCGCGCGCGACGAGGACATCGCCTTCGCGTCGCTGACCCAGCTTTCGCGCTGGATCGAGCAGCGAAAGCTGAGTTCCGGCCGGCTCGCACGCATTTATTTGAAGCGGCTGGAGCAATTCGATCCCAAACTGCACTGTGTCATCACCCTCACGCGCGAGCTGGCGCTCGCCCAAGCCAAAAGAGCTGACGAGGAGATCGCTGCCGGCCAGTACCGCGGGCCGCTGCACGGGATTCCGTGGGGCGGGAAGGATCTTCTCGACACCGCCGGAATCCGCACCACATACGGCGCCGAGCCTTTCCGGAACCGCGTGCCCACTCAGGACGCCGCAGTGGTGAAGCGTCTCCATGACGCGGGGGCGGTGCTGGTAGCAAAGTTGAGCATGGGTGCGCTGGCGCTGAACGATATCTGGTTCGGCGGTCAGACGATGAATCCGTGGCTGCTGGAGGAAGCATCGTCGGGCTCGAGCGCGGGGCCGGGCGCCGCTACCGCAGCGGGATTGGTCGCTTTCGCAATCGGAAGTGAGACTGGCGGCAGCATCGTCAGCCCCTCCATGCGCTGCGGCATTACCGGATTGCGTCCCACCTACGGCCGGGTGGCGCGCACCGGCGCAATGACTCTGTGCTGGTCGCTCGACAAGCTCGGCCCCATGACCCGCACGGTCGAGGATGCAATGCTGGTGCTGCACGCCATCTCCGGGCCCGACCCGGGCGACCTGGCGAGCGTGCCCAGCAAGCTTGACTTCGATGCTGGCGCAACCGTGGAAGGGCCGCGCGTAGGTTACTTTCCACGCTGGATGAACGAGAATCCCGCCACCGCGGTGGACCGCGCGGCTCTGGCGGCGGTGAAGAAGGTGGGCATGGTCCCCGTGGAGGTGGCAATTCCGGACTGGCCGTATGACTCGCTCAACCTGATCCTTTTCGCCGAAGGGGCCGCGGCCTTCGAAGAGCTCACGCTGAGCGGCGGGATGAATCAGCTCAAAGCTCAAGTGCCGGACGCGTGGCCCAACATTTTTCGTGAAGCGCGATTCCTTTCGGCGGTGGACTTCGTGCAGGCCGACCGGTTCCGGCGCAAAGTCGCCGAGGAAATGACCCGCGTATTCTCCGAGGTGGACCTGCTGCTCGTACCTTCGCTGCGCGACGAGATGCTGACCCTTACCAACTTCACCGGGCATCCTTCGCTTACCCTGCGCGCGGGTTTCGTCGAGGTAGCAAAAGCGCGCAGCGATTGGGCGCCCGACC
This sequence comes from Acidobacteriaceae bacterium, assembly GCA_003131585.1. GTDB lineage: Bacteria > Acidobacteriota > Terriglobia > Terriglobales > Acidobacteriaceae > Sulfotelmatobacter. Next base: position 14,772 of record PKVW01000001.1, on the reverse strand, counting down.
CAAACAATCCGATGCCGACGTTCTCGCCACCGCGCCGCGTGCCCCATGGCGTCACCCTGATCGGACGGCTATTCGACGAGGGCACGCTGGGGAGGGCAGGGCTCGCGCTGGAGCGCGCCTTCGGCGTTGTAGACCAGCGGCCGCCGGGTTTCTAGTTCTGGCTTGGACCGGTCTTTCGATGAGTCGCGGGGCGTTGTGTTGACTCGGTTCTGGACAAAACTTCGCGAGTGGATAGACTGGTGGGACACAACGGAGAACATTCCATGAAACGCATTTCCTCGGCAGAAGAAACAGCCTGAGAAAAAAGATTCGCCGGCGAAAGAAAAACAGTAGCCGCACGGATTCGCTGGCTGTGCTAGATTCAGAAGTTTCATGGATCTCGCTCCCACCATCTCTACGCAGGGCCTGACTCGCCGTTTCGGAGAACTCGTTGCCGTGGACGGCATCGATCTTAATGTAGCGCCCGGGCAGTTCTTCGGTTTCCTCGGCCCCAACGGCGCGGGGAAATCGACCACCATCAAGATGCTCACCGGGCTGCTGGCGCCCAGCTCGGGACGAATTGAAATCCTCGGACTGGATCTCGCCACCCATCCGGTTGAAGTGAAGCGGCAGATCGGCGTCGTCCCCGAAGGCATGGCGCTGTTCGGACGCCTGACAGGATCGGAGTTCCTGAACTTTGCGGGACGGATGTACGGGCTCGATCGCGAAACCGCGGCCAAGCGCGCCGCGGAACTGCTCGACTTCATGCAGCTCGCCGATCAGCCGAAGAAGCTGGTTACCGACTACTCGCACGGAATGCAGAAGAAGCTGGCGATGGCGGCGGCCGTGATTCATGGTCCGAAGGTGCTGTTCCTTGACGAACCGTTCGAGGGCGTGGATGCCATCGCCGCCGGAACGCTGAAGGCGATGCTGCAAGGCATGATTGCGCGCGGGGCCACGATTTTTCTTACCTCGCATGTGCTGGACATTGTGGAGCGGCTGTGCAGCCACGTCGCCATCATTCATCAGGGCCGGCTGGTGGCGCAGGGATCGCTCGAGGAACTGCGCGCCGGCGTAGAGGCGCAGACGCACGCGGGATCAGGCGAGGGGTCAGGGAGTGGCGGTCAGGCATCCGGCGAAAAGATGACGCTGGAACAGATTTTCCTGCGGACCGTGGGCGGCTCGCGCCGCGCGGATCAGGAGCTTTCTTGGCTGGGATAAGCGGGTGACCGATTATGAGTGAACCCAGCTTCACCGTCCACAGGCGCGGGCAACTGGCCGCCATTGCCGGGGTGCGGTGGCGGCTCTTCGTGAATGCGCTGCGCACCACGCGCGGCAGGCTGGAGTTGGTCTCGCGAATTGTCGTGGCGTTCGCGTTCGCCCTGGGCGGGCTCGGTGGCGCTGCCGGCATGGGCACGGCGGCGTATTTCTTTATCTCGGAGGGCAAGCCCGAGATGCTCGCGCTGCTGCTGTGGCCGGTGTTTTTCTTCTGGCAAGTCTTTCCGATCATGGCAACTGCCTTCACCAACAATCCGGACTCTTCCGACTTGCTGCGCTTTCCGCTGAGCTACCGCGCGTATTTTCTGGTGCGGTTGGCGTATGGCGCGTTCGACCCGGCAACCGCTTTGGGCAGCCTGTGGTCGTTTGGCATTCTGGTGGGCGTGGTTTTTGCGAAACCCGCTCTGTTGCCGTGGACGCTACTCGTGCTGCTGGCATTCGCCGCCTTCAATCTTCTGTTCATGCAAATGATATTTGTCTGGGTGGAGCGCTGGCTGGCGCAGCGCCGCACGCGGGAACTCCTGGGCATTTTGTTTGTTCTGCTGATGCTAAGTTTTCAGTTGATCGGTCCGCTGACGCGATATTTCGAGAAGCGGGCGCGGCCGGGAGTGCAACGCTACGTCGAGCTTCTTGCTCCGGCGCAGGGCATCCTTCCGCCCGGCCTGGCCGCGGATGCCATCGCGCAAGGAGTGTATTCGCAATTCATGACGGGCTTCAGCTCATTCGCGCTGCTGTGCGCTTTTGTGTTGGTCACCGGCTACGGCCTGCACTTGCGGCTGCGGGCGCAGTATCGCGGCGAAAATTTGAGCGAAGTGGCCGCCGCGTCCGCTCTGCCGAAAGACCGGCCGCTGCGGTTGGGTTGGAACCTGCCTGGATTCGCCACGCCGGTGGCGGCGGTCTTCGAAAAAGAAATCCGTTATCTTCTCCGCAGCGGTCCTATGCTGCTTACCCTGATCATGCCGATTTTCGCGCTGGTGATCTTCCGTTTTGGAGCGATGAACCCTGCCCGGCGCTCAGGAGCCTTTCTGTCGCGCACGCCTGACATGGCATTTCCCGCGGCTGTGGGATACACGCTCCTAATGCTGACCAACCTGGCTTACAACAACTTTGGCGGCGACGCCGGCGGCATCCAGTTCTTCTACGCGTCCCCTGTGAGTTTCCGTGAAATTGTGCTGGCCAAGAATCTCACCCATGCCAGCATTCTGGCCGTAGAAACAGTTGTGGCGTGGATTGCGATCAGCTATCTCTACGGCCGGCCAGCGCTCGACGTTACCATCGCGACACTCGCCGGTCTGCTATTTGCCGCGCCGGTGAATTTTTTCGCGGGCAATCTGCTGTCGATCTACTCGCCGAAGAAACTGGACTATTCCTCGTTCGGACGTCAGCGTGCCTCCCAGATGACAGTGCTGATTAGCCTGGGAGTGCAGATTTTCGTAGTGGGCGTGGGCGCCGGAGCGTTCTGGATGGCGCGCCACTACGGGAACTTTTGGATGGCGACGCTGATCCTGCTGGTGCTGGCGGGGATTTCGCTCTCGGCTTACCGAATGATTCTTAACCGTATGGATCGTTTGGCGCTGGAGCGCAGGGAGACGCTGGTCGCCGAGTTGTGCCGAGCATAGCGGATGGACCCTGCAACGTCATCGCCTTCGGTGACGCCGCTTGTTCAATGCTGCTCGCTGCTCTCGCTCGGCAGTCGATAGAGCTTGAGCACTCCATCCGAAACCACGGCAAGAGACGCGCCGTCCGGCGATAAAGCAAGCAGATTGTCATGAATATCCCAAGGAGTCCACGGTGAAGTACCCTTTAATTTGATTGAAAAGACAACCCGCCGATCCTTAATGCTGTAAACCGAGGCCCGGTCATTCGCCGTGAACGGGTACATGTCCAGGGGTTCGCTCCTCAGCCCCCGGAACCGGTCTTCGATCAATGCGAAACGCGCGCCTCCAGATGAGGTCACCGGCGGGAGCAATATGTGTTTGTCAGGCGGGGTAATCTGGAACAGGACTGTACCGTCGACTGTTGCAATAGCTGTGGTCTTTCTCCCAATCGCCAATGTCTGGTCACTAACGAAAGAAACGGGTATTTGTTCCCGCTTGCTCATTTGAGTGTCGAAGCCAGATGGACGAAATAGTTGCCACGGCTCGTCAAATCGACGAACGCATAGCTCCGTGGGCTCGCCGCAGTAGCCGGCCTGCCAATGGTCAGAAATGGAAGCTATTCCGGCGAAAGTGGCGCTGGCTACTCTCTCTTGGCTCCAACTCGATAAAATCGCCAGTGTTTCCACATCCAAGAGTTCAATCTGCCGGCCATGCTCCGAGAGAATAGAAACGAGCAGAGTGCGTCTGCTTGGAGAGTGCTGGAAAACCACGTTGACGCAGCTCGCGCCGTTTGGCAGCCGTGTCTCGCCGACCACCTCGGATCTAGCTGGAGAGCAACCGCAAGACGTTCTCGCTGCATGTCAGAAGTTTGCCGTCAGGAATCCCAATAAAAAGCGGCCTGGAAAAGTAACGGGCTGAGGTGGGCCACTCAGCTCCGCCTTGCTTCTGGCCCGTTCTGGCATCGAAGATGATGACATCAAGGTTGGCGGGCTCCGGACCCACCGGTCCCTTCCGCTTGGCCTCATGGGGAACGTCGGGCATTGTCCAGCCCACCGCTATATGATCAATGTCGGTAAAATCAACAGCGACGGGAAACGGCCGCGTATTCTTTCGGAGCCATCTCTCGTAGCCGAATTGACGTAGATCAATTTCCCAGAGCGGACGATCGCTGCTGGCAGTTGGTTTCGGATTCTGTGCCTGTCCTCGCATCCCACAGAGGAGCGCGGCCACGACCAGCACTCTCGCCAAAGAACAACAAATCATGCAAAATACCTCTAGGCTAGATGGCTTCACGTCCTCACTTCTTTTCCGGATTCGCCAGGAACCGGTAGCCCACGCCGCGAACGGTGAGCAAATGGCGGGGTTGCGCGGGATCGTCTTCGATGTAGCGCCGCAGCCGCACCATAAAGTTGTCGATGGCGCGCGTGTCGGTGTCTTCGTGCAGGTCCCAGACTTCTTCGAGAATCTGCTTGCGGGAAACGACCCGCCCGTCGCTCCGCACCAGGTGACGCAATAGTTCCGATTCCATCAGCGTCAGGCGAATGACGTTGTCGGCAGCGCGCAGCTCGAGGGTGCCGAAATCGATGGTCTTGCCGCTGAAAGAAAATGTTCCGAAGTCGCTGACGTTGCGCGGATCGGATGCGGGGTGCGCGGAGTCAAGCGCGGAGTTAAGCGCGGCGTTAAGCGCGGCGTCCGGATTCCCCGCCGCCTGGCCGGCTCGCATCCACTGGCTGCGCCGCAGAAGGCCCTGCAGGCGCGCCAACAGGATCGACAGGTCGAAGGGCTTGGGCAAATAGTCGTCCGCCCCCGCCGCGAAGCCCTTCAGCACATCTTCCGGTTGACCGCGGGCAGTCAGCATGAGCACTGGTACATAATTGCGCGCGGCGCGCAACTCGGCAACCACGCTGAAACCATCCTTGCCCGGCAACATAATGTCGAGCACGATGGCATCGAAGTTCTCTTTCTTACCGAGCAGGCGATCCGTGGCGGCTTCTCCATCCCCTACAATTTCGGCGGAGTAGCCTTCGGCCTCCAGATTGAAGCGCAATCCCTGCGCCAGATGGGCCTCATCTTCCACCACCAGAACCCGGCTCATGCGGTCGACCTCGGCAATTCCATCGTGATCGTGGTGCCCTGGCCTTCGCCCGCGCTCTCGGCGAACACTTTGCCGCCGTGCTTTTGTGCAATCGATTTCACGATGAACAGGCCCAGCCCGGTTCCCTTCACGTGCGCCAGCGAGCGGTGGCTGACGCGGTAGAAGCGCCGGAAGATGCGTTTCACGTCGCCGGGAGGAATGCCGACCCCGTGATCCCGCACGCTGAGAACGATGCGCTTTTCATCCGGCATATTGAGGCGCACGCGCACATCCACATTGTCACCGGAATACTTGATGGCGTTGTCGAGGACGTTGAACACGGCGGTGTGGAGGTCCTCGTCGCTGCCCAGCACGCATAATCCTGCACCGTTGCTCGACGCCTCCTCGTAGCGGAGAGCTTCCAGAGGTAGACGATGGCGGATGCGGGCGGCGTCCATGCATTCGCGCACCAGTTGGCGGATGTCGACGGCGGACTTCTCCCGGCCGGCTTTCTTGTGCCCGGCGCGGCCGGCGCGCAGCACCTGTTCCACCGTCTCCGTCAGGCGGTCGGTGTCGCTGAGCATCAGGCGGTAAAACTCCTGCTTCTGCGGTTCCGGCAAGTCGCGGCGCTGCAAAGTTTCCAGATGCAGGCGAATTGAAGCGACCGGCGTTTTCAGTTCGTGAGTGACGGCGTTGATGAAGCTGTCGTGCTGCTCGCTGCGGCGAATCTCGCGGACCAGGAAGCTGGTGTTCACGATCATGCCCGCGATGATTAGGGCAAAAAAAATGATGCCGAAGAACAGCAGCACGCCTTCGCGCCAGTTGAGGATGATCCATCCGACATTGAGGGCAACCGCCAGCGCCACCAGGGTGATGCCCAGGCACAGGAAGAAGACGATCGTTCCGCGGCGGCTCGTGATGCGCATGGCGTCACGCTGATTTTACCGCGTTGGGGCCTTAGTCACTAAAATACCGAAACGGCTTATGGTCGGGACGCTGGAGGTCCGGCCGCTGATTAAGCCATGAGTGATCGCTACTGGTGTAATCGCGGTTTTGCAACAGGAGACAAGTCTCTCGGTCCGCCGGGTGTTATCCTTCTTCGATTATGGAAGCGAAAGGTCTGACTCCGATATTGAACGTGTCCGACATCGCTGGCACGGTCGCATGGTTTGAGAAGTGGGGATGGAAGAAATTGTGGGACTGGGGAACGCCTCCGACGTTTGGCGCAGTTGGATCGGGTAAGGAAACTTGCATCTTTCTTTGTCAGGGGGCGCAGGGGGGCCGCGGCCGCGGCGCGAACACCACCACGTTTCAGCAGCAGGGAGACGAAGAGGGCGACAAGGGCGTCTGGATGTCGGTCTGGGTGGACGACGTGGACGAGATGCACAAGCATTGCGTCGTTGCCGGGCTGGAGGTCACGTTTCCGCCCACCGATATGCCGTGGAACGTCCGCGAGATGCACCTTCGCCATCCCGATGGCCACGTGTTCCGGGTGGGGCGGGGATTCGAGCCGAAAAAGTAGAAACGGCTGCCCTGCCGGGTCAGTGGGTGTAATGGTGATTTAATCGTCAATTGGCAGTTTGCGGAATAAAATCTCGCAAAGAGCCTGGCAACTCCCGATGGAGTCCCACACTGTTCCAAGAAAACTGCTAGAGCAGTTCGCATACGATGACGCAATTACCGGGTCCAAGCGTCTTTGGCGATATGAGAAGGGTAGACCGCCCTACAAAAAAGCTTCCCCACGAACGGCAACGCGCATTAACCGTCACTTTTCAGATCCCGAGGACGCCACAAAGGAATCCGAAATTGAAAAACGTCTCAATCGAGAATTCGAAGAGCCCGTCAACAGGTTTCTGTTTGAGATAACTGATCCCTGTTTCAAACCAACCGACGAGCGGCGCAGGCAACTGACGTTCTACGTGACGCTCCTCTTCCAGCGCTCTGAAGCTAGGCGACTGGCTTCCACGCATTTGCAAGAAGTGTTCGCGCACGCTTTAGAACTCTTCATAGAGAATGAGTCTCAGGTATTAACGGTGGCTGCCAAGTGGGGCCTGGAATTGGGTTGTCTTGTGACAAAAGATCAGGTCGTAAAGATGGCACGCGCCCATTCCGGTGACCATCTTAAAGGGGCGAATGCACAGAGGAGCTACGTCGGGATGATCCAGAAAGTGATGTCAGAGCTGGACAAAGAGCTTTTTTCGGGCGAATGGAACTACATCAGGACCCTCCCGACCGATCCATTCGTCATTTCGGATGCACCTGTCGTGACTTGGCAGAGAATCGACAATGGAGCGCTTTCATACGGACTGGGTTTTCACCGGGCAGACGTGGAGGTCCTTTTGCCGATCTCACCAGTTGTCTGTCTGCACATACAGCCTGACGTGAAACGACGCAGTGCGGCGCGTCGGCCAACAGTTCGTGAGGTCAATGCGGCACAAGCAGCCTTCGCCGCACGATCTTGCTTTTCTAACATCGAGAGCGCCGAGATCGACGGGATATTCCAAGAAAACTTTGGGAAAGCTGAAATGGGGGTAAATTGCTTTACCATCTGGCACCGAAATTACGACACCGCACTGTATGACACTCTGATGAACCAGAAACCATAGCTAGCTCCCGGCGGTCTACGTTGTAGGGGACTTATCCCCTGCTTCCTTGGCCGTCTCCGCCAGTGGCACATAGGCCCCAAAAACGCTTCGGCCACATCCGGAGCAATAGCCGTCTATCGCCCCGTCTTCACTCTCCTAGTCACCACCAACGGTACGTTTCCGCATTGTTCACATTTATGCAACACGCGAGGCATGGTAACCTCCGAGGGTTATTGTAGAGGCTCTTCGGGTTTGCGGAGTCGGGGAAAAACAAATTTCCCACAACTGAAATACAGGAGCGTGTGCTATGCAGCACATTGAATTCGCAATTCTGGCCGGCTTGCTGGCTTTGGTTCTCTGGCGTACGCCGATACCATGGCGTTCCAATATGCTGAACGTGATAATTTTGCGAAAGTTAAATCGGTTGAATCCCAGTTGCGAAATGTGCCTGTCGATCAGGTTGACAAGGAACTCGGAGAGGAAATCCTTAGCATTAAGTCTAAAGAAGCAGGAAGACCCTGGTTCGCAGAGCGGTACTGGGAACATTTTCCGGTAAATTAGAGGTGAGAGGCGTTCATATGCTGCTGGCACTCGCGGCTCTCGTGCTTGTTGCCCTTTGTTTCATTGTTAGGGAATTGGTTGGCGTTCATCGAGAATTATGAAGCATTCGGCAGTTCTTTGAATGGTCAGCGAGAAGACCGATCTGAGTCCAGCACGGCGGGAGTATATCCAGAATGTGAAAGAAGATCTAATGCGCGAGGGCAAGTTAAGCAAGCAGCAGGTCGACTACCTGGGGAGATAACGTCGAAAACAGGCAAACACACTCATTGCCCCCCGCATCGCTACCCCACCGTCTACCTTGGTCGACCGAAGAACAGAACGTAGCCGTCGGGGTCGCAAATCTCGAAGCCGCGGAGACCATCGTGGGTATCCTTAAGGGGCACGCTGAAGGCTGCGCCATGATCGGCAAATTCGGCGGCGAGCGCATCCGGGTCTGGTGCATAGACGAAGGCATCCAACCGCAGGTGGGGATGACGCTTTGAGTTCGGCACCGGAGGCACATCTTTCTCGGATTTGATGAAGATCTGCGCTCCGTCGCGGCCGATGATGGCGAAAAAAGGGTTTCGATCCGGCTGCTGGAATCTCGTCTCAAAGCCAAGCTTGTCGCGGTAAAAAGCGATGGTTTGATCGACGTTGCTGACGATGAAGAACGATGAAATTGCAGGCGTGGTTGGTCGGGTCATAAGCGTGGAACTCCTTGCACAGGCACTTTACGATTTACGGGAATCTTTTCAAAAATGCCGCTTGCGATGGCTTCCAGCGTCCCCCGAATAGAGAAACCCGCCGGAAAGGCGGGTTCATATCCAAATAACGCAGAGTGCAGTCGTCTTTCCCTTAGTCGCCCGCTGCCATGCCCTCCGGCATACCGCTTGTAACCAAGCGTCCGTTCGGAGCGGCTACCAACCCGCTTTCCAAATCAGCCAGCCTTACCCGCTTGATGTCCCAAGCCAGGCCCAACTGCTTCAGCGCCCAGATGCCGTACCAGTTCACGTCGACCTCATACCAGGTAAAACCGTGCTGCGCCGCGGTGGGATGCGCGTGGTGATTGTTGTGCCAGCCTTCGCCGAATGTCAGCAACGCCACCCACCAGCTGTTGGTGGAAAGATCGCGCGTGGCAAAACGGCGCGTTCCCCAGGAGTGCGTGGCCGAATTGACCAGCCAGGTGGCGTGCAAGCCAACCACCGTGCGCACAAAAATGCCCCACATCAGAAATGGAAGTCCGCCGATGGCGAGCAGGATGACACCCAGCACAATCATAGGGACGTAGTGATACTTCGTGATCCAGACGTGAAATTTATCTTTGGCGAGGTCGGGAACGTAGCGGGCCAGCGTGGTTGTGTCATGGTGCATCGACCTGCCCATGAGAATCCAGCCCATGTGTGCCCACCATTTCCCGTCGATGGGCGAGTGCGGATCGCCATCCTCGTCCGAATACTGATGATGAATGCGATGCGTGGCCACCCAGAAAATCGGGCCGCCCTCGAGCGCCAGCGTGGCGCAGATTGTCAGAAAATACTCCACCCACTTCGGCGTCTTGTAGCCGCGGTGCGTGAGCAGGCGATGATAGCTCATGCCGATGCCCAGGCTGCCCGAAATCCACCACAAGAACATGGCGACGAACAACGCCTTCCACGTGAAGAAGAAAAGCGCCGCCACGGCTCCAACATGAAACAGCGCCATGAAGGTCGCGGTCACCCAGTTGATTTCATCTTTTGCTGCTTGTCGCTTTTCCAGGCTTTCTAGTTGCATGTCCAAAGCGGGCCCCGTTCGCTGGTCTTGAATTCACTCTGCACATCTAGCGTATCAAGGGACCCGTGTGAACCACTGTAATACTTGTGTAATAGCGGGATTCAGGGGCATTACGGAAGTACTACAGGAAGAAATGAAGGCACGGCCACGGGCCGCGCCCCCGACGAACGAGCAGAATTCTAACTCACTTCTGATTCAAACCCTTCAGGCGCTCTTCGGCATCTGCTTCATGAATTCACTCTGCGCTTTTTCGACCTCTTCCATGGACATATCGCGGGTGTGGGTTGCAATGGACCACTTGTGGCCGAAGGGATCGGCCAGTTTGCCGTAGCGGTCGCCCCAGAACATGTCACCGACCGGCATCTCGACGGTCGCTCCAGCCTTCACGGCGCGATCAAACGCAGAGTCCGCATCCTCGACATAAATGTGCAGTCCCATGCCAGCGCCGCCCGTGCTCTGCGGTGACAAAGATCCGAACTGGGGGAATTCGTCGGCGAGCATGAAGAGCGAATCGCCGATACGCAACTCGGCATGCATGATCTTGCCGTCGGGTCCTTTCATGACGCCTTTTTCCACCGCGCCAAAAGCCTGCTTGTAGAACTCGATGGCGCGGGCAGCGTCGCGGACTGTCATATAGGGTGTAATGGTGTGATATCCCTCGGGTATGGCTTTCACGGTCATATTCGCCTCTTACGGCTGGAATTCGTGCACTCGAGCTTACACCAGAATGCCGAGATTGTTTGTCAAAGGATGGTTACAGCGGAGGTCTCGCGGCCAGCAACAATCTGCGTCCCCCCGGCAGGAATCAGAAGAATCTGGTGACGCCCTCTTCCAGCACTGCGACGCGCGCCTCGATTCCAGCCGCGCGCGCCGCCTGCTCCAACAGTTGCAGCGGCTCATCCACCGGCTCGTGCGATAGCCGGAACGTTCCGTAGTGCATCGGCACCATCCAGCGCGCGTTCAGGTCGAGAAAGGCGCGGGTGGCGTCGGCCGGATTGGCATGCACGTTGCGGAAGGTTGGCGGATTGTAGGCGCCAATGGGAAGCAGCGCCAGTTCCGGCGACAAGCGGCGCCCGATCTCGCGAAAGCCCGCAAAGTAAGCCGTGTCGCCGGCGTGATAGACAGAGCGCTTCCCCGCTTGCAACACATAGCCGCCGTAACCGCGGTGCGAATCCTTGAGAATCCGCGCTCCCCAATGCCGGGAAGGAACGTGCGTCACCGACAAGCTGCCGTGCCGCGAACTTTTCCACCAGTCGAGCTCGATGATCTCGGAGAATCCCAGATCGGAGACCAGGTCCGTCACATGGCTGGGAATAACGATGGCCGGGGCAGTTCCGCGCGTGCGCAGATTGTTCTGCACGATGGCGCGCAACGACGGCCGGTGCAGATGATCGAAGTGCGCATGCGTTACCAGCACCAGATCGATGGCCGGCAAATCGCGCACTCGCAGCCCGGGACGCCGCAGCCGCTTCAGCACAAACAGCCAGCGCGCGAAGTTAGGATCGATCATCACGCTTTGCCCGCCAATCTGCACGAAGAAGCTGGAATGGCCGATGAAAGTGACGCCCAGCTCGCCGTTCGAGGCCAAACGCGGTTTGTGCGTCTCGCCGCACAGCGGAGTTACGGCGGAGTGCCGCACCAAACGCCCGAACTGCGTCGCTCGCTTGCGCAGAGCCCGATTGTGAAGCGTTGCTTTGATCATCCTGAACTGCTCTACCTAATTTGGATGAATGCTGCCAGCCGCTGGCTCTATTTTAGTTCAGGCCAGTAAGGTAAGGTGCGTAATTCCAACGGTTCCTCCGAGAGCCATCTTCGATCCGGCGCGGAATCACGCAGCCGGCAAAGCGGCGAGCAAACAAAAACCGCCAGCATCGGGACTGCCGACAATCCAGATCGATCCAGATCAATGCAGATCTTTACTGCCCTGAGGTATTCGTAGTCCAACGCGAACGCGGAATTTCCTTCTTGCCTTCGTCGTCGTAGAAGAAGTGCATCTTGTGATCTGGCTTCGCGCCCGCCACCGGCTTATCCGCAAGACCGCTGAAGCGTGGAGCGCCGCCTGCCGCCGGCAGCGGCGCCTTGGTCGTGAACATCGATTCGCGCAGAGTGCCGCCGCTCGGCGCCTGTGCCACGGCGAAAACCCCGAACGGATTGCCGTTCACGTAAGAAACACCAATGTAGTCCGCTACCATCGGTCCGTTGTCTGAAACCGGCAGCCAGGCCAGCTTCATCGGGCCGGCAATTTTGGCGCCCGCCGTCCAGGTTGCGCCGCCATCGGGCGAGGTGACGAAGCCCACTTCCAACTGGCATGTGCTGGCGGTGCACTTGGACACCGGATAGAAGTAATAGACAACCGTGATATGAGCGCTGCTGCCCGAGGTTGCCGGATCGATGCCGATGCCGGGGAGGAAGTGATCCACCGTGCTGGTGGTCGCATCGATCGGAACGCGCGCGACCTTGCTCCAGGTCTTGCCGTCGGCAGACGAGCTCATCACGATATCGTTCGAGCTGCAGCTCTTGCGAAACCGGCAATCCGACCACGCCACGAACACGTTGCCCGCGCCGTCAATCGAGGCGGAAGGCAGATTCGGATTTCGTATTCCCCCGGCGTCGAGGTGGCTGTCGATGCCGGCGATGGCCTGGCTCTTGCCCCAGCTCTTGCCCCCATTGCTGGAACTGAATACGTCGATGCCGCCGCCTTCAAACGGCACAATCACCGTGCCATTCGGTTGCACCACCGGCTCACCGCCCAGGCCGCCGGCATGGTCCGAGGAAGCCAGGCCGGGGCCCCAGGTCAGTCCACCATCACTCGAGACGCTCATCAGAACATCTCCGCTGCCGTACGCCTGGTCCCACTCCGTATAGCAATTCCCGTAGTAAGGACTGGTTGCGGTGTTGTCGCACACCGTCCAGTTCTTGTCGTCGAGGTGGGTCTTATCGATGATGATCGGGTTTCCCCACGTCAATCCGTCGGTCGAACGGCTCACTGCCACATCGCCAATCACGCCGGAACCGCTGTTGAGGCCGGCCAGCGGCAGCGTCGAGATCAGCCACTGCCCGTGTTTGGCGTCGTAGGCGACGGAAGGATCGGCCGCCGCGCCGTACGTTCCGCCTTCATAGTTCACGGTGAGCCCCGGAAGATTTCCATACTTCCAGGTGACACCGCCGTTGGTCGAAGTCGAGAACCCCACATCGCCGCTGCCCCAGCCGATCGAACCAGGCCTGCGCGCCACGTGGAACGCGCTCACAATCGTGTTGCCCCACGCGAACGTGTCAGGCTCGACCTCCGTCTTATGCACGCTGTCGGTATTGGTGAGATTATCGACACTGATTTTCACCAGGGACGATTGCGCGCCTGCCGGCACCGCCAACGCCAGTGAGATCGCTAACGCCATTAGGGTCGTCGGAATAAGAAGCGGGCTTTTTCGATTGCAGGAAGGGAGTGTCGTCTTCATATTAAGTTTTCCTTGATTTTCCTCACGTGAAGATTCAAACAGCGCAGGGGGCGACGCGAGACGAACCCGGACTAAACCAGCAAGCTCGCACCTCGGGAACTATACCTCGATAGTTGAGCGAGTGTCGATGTGAAGGTTCTTGCATACGGGTAACGCTTGCTCACGTGTTCGTCTGTGCGACGTTCGTCTGTGTGACGTTCGTCTGTGTGACTCCATCTCCGCTGTGGTTCACGACCCTTCGACATCCCGTCCTTCGCCGGTTGCTTGACCTTGATCCTGTCGCTCATATCTAATCCGGAAGTCCTTTCCTCACGTCCTCACGCGGAGAAGTCCAGAAATGCGCGTCGCTTTCTTAGGTTTGGGAATTATGGGGCACGCCATGGCCACGAATCTGGTCACGGCGCGCCATGAAGTCACGGTGTGGAACCGCACGCCGGGCAAACTGGTGGAAGGCGCGGGCATCGCTCCCACTCCGGCTGCGGCGGCACGGGGAGCCGAAGTCGTGTGGCTGTGCGTTTCCGACACTGCCGCCGTCGAGAAGATATTGTTTGGTCCCGAGGGCGTCGAGCAGTCGCTGGCCGAGGGCAGCTCTCCCAACATGATCATCGCCGATTCCAGCACCATTTCGCCCTCTGCCACCGTGAAGTTTGCCGAGCGCGTTCGCGGCAACGGCGTGGCCTACGTCGACGCTCCCATGACCGGCTCGAAGATCGGCGCCGCGAATGGCACGCTGATTTTCATGGTCGGGGGAGACGAAGCGGCCATCGAGCGCCTCAAGCCCCTGTTCGCGGCCATGGGCAAGAAGATTTTTCGCATGGGCGACATCGGCAAGGGCCAGGCCACCAAGCTGGCCATGAACCTGCAGATTGCCCTCATTTTCGAGGGCTTTGCCGAGGCCCTCACCCTCGCCACCAAACTCGGCGTGGACTCCCAGCAACTGCTCGCGCTCATCGAGGCCACCATGGTGCGCTCCGGCGTCGTGGACTACAAGGCGCCCTTCGTCCTGCGGCGCGACTTCACGCCCAACTTTCCCTTGCGCCTCATGCACAAGGACATCCTGCTCGCGCTCGCAGCCGCCAAAGAAGCTCGCGTAAAGTTGCCCGCCCTCGAAACCGTGGAAGAGATCTACGAACTAGCCACGGAAGAGGGCCACGAAGACCTCGACTACGCCGCCACTCTGACCCTGCTCGAAAAGTGGGCGGGAGTGCAGGTGAAGGGCGAAGCCGCGTGATCGCGTTGACGTGCCCCAGCTTGGCCCCTAACAGCCCGGGGTGCAAGTACGATTCGTAACAGGGCACGCATTCATGCGTGCCGTAAGTGCCGCGTTATCGGTACGCCTTTAGGCGCTGCTTCGCGAGGATGGAGTTTCACCGCGGGCTGCTAAGATGGTCGCGCACCGAGCGAGCCTTTTTCATTGATCGGCCAAACCATTTCGCACTACCGCATTGTCGAGAAGCTCGGTGGCGGCGGTATGGGTGTGGTCTACAAAGCCG
>PKVW01000034.1 GCA_003131585.1 Acidobacteriaceae bacterium | reverse complement strand
GACGGCACCACCACCGCCACCGTTCTCGCCCAGGCGATTTATCGCGAAGGCGTGAAGACGGTTGCGGCCGGCGCCAATCCGATGGCCATGAAGCGCGGCATCGAGAAGGCTGTCGCACTGGTCTGCGGCTCCTTCGACAAGAAAACCGGCGAGCGCGGCAAAGGCGAACTCGACAAGTTCTCCAAGCCCGTTTCCGGCGAAATGATCGCCCAAGTCGGCACCATCAGCGCGAATAACGATGAGACGATTGGACACATTATTGCCGAAGCCATGAAGAAGGTCGGCAAAGATGGCGTCATCACCGTGGAAGAGTCGAAGACGCTGGAGACGCAGTTGGAAGTCGTGGAAGGAATGCAGTTTGACCGCGGCTATCTGTCTCCTTACTTCGTTACCGATCCGGAGCGGATGGAAGTTGCCATCGAGAACGCTTACATCCTGATCAACGAGAAGAAGATCAGTTCCATGAAAGATCTTCTCCCGCTGCTCGAGCAGATTGCCAAGAGCGGCAAGCCGTTGCTCATCATCGCGGAAGACGTCGAGGGTGAAGCGCTGGCCACGCTCGTGGTCAACAAGCTGCGGGGCACGCTGCAAGTCGCGGCCGTCAAGGCTCCTGGCTTCGGCGACCGCCGCAAAGCGATGCTGCAGGATATCGCGATCCTCACAGGTGGCAAGGCCATCACGGAAGATCTCGGCATCAAGCTGGAGAACGTGCAGATCGCCGATCTCGGCCAGGTCAAGAAGATCACCATCGACAAGGACAACACGACCCTGGTCGAAGGCAAAGGCAAGCACTCGGAGATCGAAGGCCGCGTGAAGGAAATTCGCAGCCAGATCGATAAGACCACCAGCGACTACGACCGCGAGAAGCTGCAGGAGCGGTTGGCCAAGCTGGTCGGTGGCGTAGCCGTAATCAAAGTCGGCGCCGCGACCGAAACCGAAATGAAGGAAAAGAAAGCCCGCGTGGAAGACGCCATGCATGCAACTCGCGCAGCCGTGGAAGAAGGAATTGTCCCGGGCGGCGGAGTGGCACTGGCGCGTTGCGTCGCGGCGCTCGACAAGCTGAAGCTCGAGGGCGATGAGCAGATCGGTGTCAACATCGTGAAGCGCGCCCTGCAAGAGCCGATGCGGCAGATCGTCGAAAACGCCGGCGAAGAGGGCGCGGTCGTGCTCGGCAAGGTGCTCGAATCCAAGGACACCAACTACGGATTCAACGCTCTGAGCAACGAGTACGAGGACCTGGTCAAGGCCGGCGTGCTCGATCCCACGAAGGTGGTGCGCACCGCACTCACCAACGCCGGCTCGATTGCGTCGTTGATGCTGACGACCGAGGCGCTGGTGGCGGAGATTCCGGAAAAGAAGGAAGCTCCGATGGGCGGCGGCGGACACGGCGGCGGCGGCATGGACGGCATGTACTAAGAACAGCTACTAGCTTCTAGCTCTTAGCTGTTAGCTTGAATCAAAGGCCCTGCTCGGGAGAGTGGGGCCTTTTTCTTGGACCGATTCGGGAACGGCTATAAGTTTTTTCTTAGAGATTTTTATCTGGGGTGCTGGCGCGTCGATAGAATTTACCTGTGCGAGCGGCGTTTAGGAGGGCATTGCCAGTGGGTACTGGACGCTGATCGCCAATCAGTCGAGTGGCTTTTCAGCCACTAGGGTTCGACTCCCTTGCCCTCCTCGGGTCACTCGACTTGTACCGAAGGTTCTTGACTACGGACTGGATTGGCTTATCATAGAAGTTGATTGGCGATCGGCGTTCAGTATCTGCGAGCCCCGAGCAAATGCTCGGGGCTTGGCTTTTCGGCGAGGAGTGGAATGAGTTTCTCGGCATCAGCGGCAGATGAGCGTGTGCTGGACGTGCAATCCACGGAAGATGCGCTCAGCGTGAGTTTGCGGGATGGGCGCGTCATCACGGTACCGCTGGCGTGGTGTCCGCGGCTGCTTAACGCCACGCCTGCGCAACGCCGGAATTGGAAGATTGTCGGCGGCGGGTATGGGATTCATTGGCCCGACTTAGACGAAGACCTGAGCACGGAGGGATTGCTGCGCGGGGCGCCAGCGCCCAAGGCATCGGTTCACGCGAAGTAGAGGCAGCCGCCAGCTTACAGCCGTCAGTAAAATCAAAGGCCCCGCTCGCGAGAGTGGGGCCTTTTCAACTGGGTAAATATGTCGGAACATCCAATCGGCGAGAAAATGGAAGTAGGCAAGGCCCGGCTTGAACGTGTGTTTTGGCACATGGTCGGAATTATCAACACAAAGCACAAGAGCCACGCGGATGGATCGGGGCACACAAGGGCCTGGCAGGAAATTGGTACTGGCGCGGCATGTCGATTCAGAGGTCGAAGGCTTATCCTCACAGCCGCTCATGTCCTCGATGGAGCAGAAAAAACTGACCTACAATTCCTTCCCCGTGCAACCGGGAGGATTGAATGGGCGGACGAGGCAAGCCGGACAAGAGCCGAGAGGGTCGCTTTGGAAATCGAGGAAATTGTCCTTTGTACATGGGAAGACCTCGCGGCGATCGTCCTGGCCACGAACATCCCCGAATCGGTCAACATCGAATTCTGCCAACTGCCTCAAAAATTCTCCGATCCTCCCGCGAACGGAACTGTCCTTGTGCTTGGGTACCCGTACGACCAAGCGATTGTAGTTGAAAAATCCGAGGAAAAGGATACGCTTGTACACAAGCAAGCCGCAAAATCGGATGGATTTCTCGGTGAGGTAGTAACAACCAGCAAGCTGCTTTCAGGATTTGACGCCGAGCGACATTTTCTCGTGAAGTTTTACCCCAGTCATCAGGACGGCAGGCCTCAAGGGTACAGCGGTGCCGGTGTCTGGCTGATCAATTCCGACGAGGGAGCTGCGGGAATTTGGAACGCGGATCCGCTATTGACGGGTATCGAGACGCACGGCTACGAAAAGTCAGGCCTGCTAAGAGTGGTTAGATCGAATTCAGTTCGGTTGTTCCTAGAGGAAGCGATTCCAGAATTGTGACAGACAATACACTCCGACTTTTCGTACGAATGAAAAAGCGTTTGAAAGAGTATTGCCCGGACTCTAAAACGTAAGGTCAACAACCGTCGACAGAAGGAATCTCGAGCAGCCGCGGCAACGGCGTGGAAGGATGTGCTGAAGAGTTGTGGCGCGGGCGCCCTCGTCCCCGACCCTAAGATCAGCTTTCAGGCGTCAAAAATCAAACAGGATTTCGTTTCGCTTATCCGTAATATGTCTTTGACCCAACCAGCCTCGCGTACATTGTGCTGTTCAGGAAATGGTTTTCCATTAGCACCGGGAGTATGTACTGGCGCCTTTTCCCATCAGTCGCAATGGTTATGCCAATTTTCGCCGGGCCGGAGTGATCGGTATGGTTCCGATCAGGTCGTGGCGCGTTCCAAACCTTACGTATGGCATCGTGGCTCAACGGAACATCCAGCTTTTCCCCTTTAAATGAGACATCCTGAGCGTGAAGGCACGTCTCATTGCTCAGCATATATTCAACATGCGAAACCGAGACGGGACGGCTCGAACCAATCTGCACAAACTGCGAAGGTGGTGCCCCCTCTACGCTAAGGGATAGTTTTAACTCTGGTTGGGTGTTAGCACTCTGTCCGGCGGAGGTCTCCTGTTGTTGTAGGCGCTCAGCGGCCTCATATCCCGCATTAGTGATCCCAAAGACCTCTCCCTGACGGCTGCGATCGTCCAGCAATCCCAAGGTCCTCAGCTCCCCGAGCGCGGCTCTCCATTTGGCTTCCGAGCGGGCTCCCCCCTCGACAAATTGTTTGCCGTTGGTTTGAATGCTGAACCCGTCCATCGTTTCGATTGCCAGAACCGTCCCGCTCGAATCTTTGGAGCACTCGATCAGCAATTGCCGTGCCTCAGGCGCAAGAGCTGGTGCTATCCTCTGCTGTGCGAGTCGGAGGATTTCGGCCTCATTCACCGGTTCCAGTCCTTTGATCTCACGTAAGACGGTCTGAGGTAGCTGTCGCGTGAATTTGTCACGAAATTCTTCCAGAGAGGAATAAGTCTCGATTAGCCCACGGCGCTCGCAATCTCCGCGAAAACTGCGCAGGGCCCTGTATTGAAGGTCGTCAACGCTATCAAGTCGGACCGGCGCATCCGAGAAATAGATCATCGCCGGCTTGCCAGCCGCCAGATGCTCGTTAATTTCTTCAACCGTGCCGCTCGGCGCCTTTCCGGTCGGGCTACCCAGTCGCGTCCAGAACACAGCGACAAGTAGATCGCATTGCTCTAGCAGTTGTTTATTGATAATTCCCTGCGCTCGGTCGCCCATCGCCGGTGATGCATGAGTCTCCCAGCCACAAGGAAGCAATACGACCTGACGGTCCTGCGCATGGATGGCGTTCCAGCCGTTGACCACATCCCTGATAATCTGCCGCTCCGTTGGTACATCACTGGGTGATGCAATCATTACATTGATTACTGCAGCGTTGAATGACATATTGGCAAGCATGTTATCATATTCGCCTTGTGTTCGCTGCTCCCGTCTCGGGTCCGGCCACCCAGCGCGAACAAACCTCACTTCTGGCTTTCTCGGGCTGATGTCGTTGGGGAGCCTGCTTGAAGCCGAACGCGAGGAAAAGAAGAATGCCAAACAGGCGCTCCGCAGAAGGTGAATACAGGGTTGAAGGGAGCGTGTTGGATGAACTCGGGCTGGATCGGCAGGCGGCTCTCGAACTGAAATTGAAGGCTGCGTTGCATCAGAAGATTCTGCAGTTGGTGAAGCGGCGTGGGTACAGAGCGCGCGATCTGGAACGAATCCTGCGGATTCAGCAGCCGCGGGTGAGTGAGATGATGCGCGGGAAGCTTTCTACTTTGAGTGTGGCGCGGCTTTTGCTTTACGCCGATCTGCTGGGGGCTGAGGCGGAAGTTACGCTTAAGAGGGCTCGGGCGCGCGCGGTGGCTTAGCTGAGGTACCTCGGCGGCTAAAGCCGTTTGATTTTCCATCCTTTTATCGCAGCGCTGGAAGCGCTGCGCCACCCAAAATCTAAGCTTCGTATCGGCGCGGCTGGAAGCCGCGCCCTTTCAAAGCAGCGCCGACCGCGAGGATATGAAGAATGTCAAACAGGCGCTCCGTCGAAGGCGATACAGAGTTGTCGGGAGCGTGTTGGATGAACTCGGGCTGGGTCGGCAGGCGGCTCTTGAGCTTAAGCTGAAGGCGGGATTTGTTGGGGGCGAGCCGGAGGTTAAGCTTAAGGAAGCCAGGGACATGCTGCGGCGTAAGTGCTGTGCCGTCCCTGGGGAGTTTGCGCCATGCTCGGTGCCGTCCCCTTCGGGACTCGTTCTTTCCCACTTCGAGCTCCCCGCACTTACGTGCGCGGCTAATGAATGCCGTCGCTGCGCGACTCTGGGGCAGTTTGTCCCCAGCGCGACGAGATCCCACGGTAAAGACCCCTGTCGTATCTCCTTAAGATTTCCACGGCTTTATTTTGTTTGATGTTCAGATGACCTTGCTTGGCACTTTGGGACGGAGATACTGGAAATAGGGCGGGTTTTGCGGCGGATCTGAAACTCTGACGGCATGGTGGATCCCGGGTAGGACTGCGTCCGGTGGCTGCGAGAAGTGGGCTCCCTTCGGCTTCCCCCTCGGCTNNCGGGGCTTCGGCAAAACAGGGCTGGCTCTCACCGGGTTTGGCGCCCGGTTCGGACTGACAAGGGCTTGGGATGAATGACAAACTTACGCAGGAGTGACACAACTAGAGAGGACAGAGGTGGCTGGTCATGAGTGAGTTGGTTGGGGATTTGATGGCGGTGGCGGATGAGCGGTATGGGCCGGGTGAGAAGGGGAAGAAGTCCGGCAAGCGGGGGCGAAAGAGGAAAATGGAGGCGCNNCGGCAAGCTCAGGGCAGGCTCTTCGGCCCGCAAAGAACGCGGGCCCCAGGATGACAGACGTTTCAAAGAACGCGGGCTTCAGGATGACAGGAATTGGAAAGAACGCGGGCGAGGGGAGGCGGCGGCGGGCAGACAATCCCTGCGGACTCAGGGGAGGCTTCCGCCGAAGCGGATGGGGGAACTCTCGGAGTTGGACTTTCTGAGGAAGGCGATGGGGATGGGAATGCTGGTGTCGAAGCCTTGGGGAGACAGCGATCGCTACGACTTTGTGGTGGACACGGGAGGGCGTTTGTGGAGGGTGCAGGTGAGATCGACGGAGACGCGGTTCGGGGCGCGGGGCTACGCGGTGCATGCGTCGGTGTACGTGAGAAGGAAGATTGTGGGGCTGACGGCGAAGGATATTGACGTGATCGTGGGCTACATCGCGCACCGGGACATTTGGTATGTAGTGCCGGTAAGAGCGTTTGTGCCGCGGAAGAATTTGTGGTTCTATCCGGACGGAAGCAAGAAAGGAGCGATGTTTGAGAAGTATCGGGACGCGTGGTGGGTGATGACGGGGAGGAAATAAGGACGGGAGTTGTGGTGCGGGCTCGGTCCGGGGAGCGGGGGTCGGGGCTGGAACCCGCGTTTTTATTGGGCGGGGAGACCTTCGGGCCGGGACGGCGATTAATAAAGCGGCGGGTTGGGGAATCTGGGGTATGATCAAGAGATGCCTTATATCTTGGAACATCTCACCAGCCTTCGTCAGGAAATTACGGACTTACGGAACATGAACGCTCGCTCCGCCAGCCGGAGCGCGGACAGCCAGATCGACCAGTCGGCGGTGGAGATGCGGGCCAACCGCCTGGCGGAGATCAAGAAGGAATTGTCGCAGATGCTCAACCGTCCGGAGGACCCAAGGGTCTGGTGGGAAAAGGGCGGCCGGCGGAATCGGGTCGCCTAACGGACCGCTGAGAACTCTGCATTCGATTTTGTTTGGGCGCGGCTGAAGGCCGCGCCCTTATTGCTTCCAGCATGTTCCGGCAAGCCGGACGTACCTCAGCGGAAGCCGCCTCTTATCGGACGCCCGATGCGGCACGACTAACCGTCCAGAAATTTATCTTTGTGATTGCGCTGGAAAGCACATTCATGGACGTTCTGAAGAAACTTTTTGAGCGGCACTTTCACACACCGGTCGCGCGGGTGCAGCCGCTGCAGGGCCAGCTCGGCGGCTCGGGGCGGAGCATCGTCCGGCTTGCGAGCGGCAAACTCGGCGCGATCGGCATTCTGTATAACGTGCGCGAGGAGAACGTAGCGTTCCTGGAGTTTTCCCGGCATTTCCGGCGGCACGGGCTGCCGGTGCCGGAAATCTATGCCGAAGACTTGAACGACGGCGCTTATCTCGAGGAAGACCTGGGGGACACGACGCTCTTCGAGTTTCTCTCGAAGAATCGGGTGGGCGAGAACATCGCTCCGCAAGCCGTTGACGCATACCGCAAAGTTGTGGCCGTGTTGCCGCGCTTTCAGATTGAGGCCGGCCGCGATTTGAACTACAACGTGTGCTATCCGCGGAACCGCTTCGATCGGCAATCCATCGCCTGGGATTTGAATTACTTTAAGTATTATTTTCTCCGGCTCGCCGGCATTCCCTTCAACGAGCAGGCGCTGGAAGACGATTTCGACTGCCTGACGAATTTCCTGTTGGGCGCCAACTGCGATTATTTTCTGTACCGGGATTTCCAGTCACGCAACATCATGCTGCGCGACGGCGATCCATTTTTCCTTGACTATCAAGGCGGCCGCAAAGGCGCGCTCCAATACGACGTCGCGTCTCTTCTGTACGATGCCAAGGCCGATCTGCCGCCGGCGCTGCGCCAGCAATTGCTCGATCTCTATATCGAGAAGCTTGGCGGCTTCATCGACATTGATCGCGAAGCGTTCCTGCATTATTACTATGCTTACGTTTACGTGCGCATCTTGCAGGCGTTGGGGGCTTATGGCTTTCGCGGGTTCTACGAGCGCAAAGCTCATTTTCTGCAAAGTGTGCCGTACGCGTTGAGGAACCTGCGCTGGCTGCTGCACAACGTGAAGCTGCCCGTCGCGCTGCCGACGCTGATGGAAGCGTTCAACAGCATGCTGGCGTCGGAGAAATTGCGGGACTTGGCCTCGGAAGCGGAGGCCGCTGAGGCGGACAATCTGACGGTGCGGATTTTAAGCTTCTCCTTTCACCGGGGCACGCCGAAAGACGAGAGTGGACATGGCGGCGGATTCGTTTTCGACGGCCGCAGCCTGCCGAATCCCGGCCGCGAAGAGCGCTTCAAGACGCTCACGGGCAAGGATGCGGCGGTGATCGCCTATCTCAATCAGCAGGACAGCGTGCATCAGTTTTTGGCCAGCGTGATGTCGCTGGTGGATGCCAGCGTGAGCGAGTATCAGCGGCGCGGCTTCAAGAGCCTGATGGTGTCCTTCGGCTGCACCGGCGGCCAGCATCGTTCCGTTTATCTGGCGGAGCAGGTGGCGAAACAGTTGCGCGGGCGAAATGGAGTGGACGTTTTGGTGCGGCATCGCGAGTTGGAGGGTGGCCGTGCAATCGAATAAGGAAGCGAGCCAAACGCGCGATTATTGTGCCGCAAAGGACGCGGCACTTCGCGCGGCTCGCCCAGATCCTTCGCGGCGCGAAAAGCGCTTGCTCAGGATGACAATTCAATGAAAGCGATGATTCTGGCCGCGGGCCGGGGAACGCGTCTGCGGCCGCTCACGGACAATCGCCCCAAGGCGCTGGTGGAAGTCGCTGGCCGAACTCTGTTGGAGATTGTGCTTTCGCGCTTGCGGGGCTTTGGGATTCGCGAGGTGATCATTAATGTGCATCATTTGGCCGGCATGATTGTCGATTATCTGAAAGCGAACGAGAACTTTGGCATGCGCATTGAAGTCTCGCGCGAGGAAGTATTGCTAGACACCGGCGGCGGTTTGAAAAAGGCGGCCCATTTCTTTCTCGAGGACTCCAGCCGTCTGGACGACCCGTTCATTCTGCACAATGTGGATGTCATCAGCACGATCGATCTGGGGCGCATGGTGCAGCTTCACACGGAACGTCACGCCCTCGCCACCTTGGCGGTGCAAGACCGCGAGACTTCCCGATACTTGCTGTTCGATGAGCAGCTGCAACTTTGCGGACGGCGGTTGGGGCGGGATCAAGCCCCTGAACTTGTTCGAGATTCACAGCCAGGGCAGGCGCTGGCTTTTTCCGGCATCCACGTTATCTCGCCTCAGATTTTTTCCATGATGACCGAGGAAGGCGTCTTCTCAATTATCGCTTCCTACTTGCGTCTCGCGGCCCGCGGAGAAAAAATCCTCGCGTTCCGGGCTGACAAATATTATTGGCGCGACCTGGGCCGGCCGGAGAATGTGGCCCAAGCGGAGCAGGATTTGAAAAACCGAGTTTTTGTTTGAAATGGCGATTACGGCGCTACTTCAAACCTTCGACCAGGTAGAGATCAGACATCGTGACACTCAAAACCCCTCAATGAGTGTAACGGCGATATAGCACCAACCATCACACAGTTTCCGGTTTACCAACCACACAACAATAACTTATAAAATGAGCATATGGCCCTGTTTGCGGAAAATGGGCACGGGGCGCTCTCACAGGATGCCGATGACCGGACGCGCCCCGTTCAGCGAAACAGTGGATGCCCGTCCTGGCCTCGCTCAGCATATTTTTTCGACGGAACCGAACTTTAACTCCCTTTAACCCCTCTTTCAAACATGCACGCCCCATCGCATCCGAAGGAGCTTTCGCCCTGCGACCAAACTCTTCTTGTCCTCCTCGCCCAGGCAGGCGACCGGGCTGCCCTGGAACAGCTCCTCCGTAACAGCCATGCGCCGCTGCGCCGCTACATCACCCGCTTGGCTGGCACCGATCTCGCCGACGACATTCTCCAGGAGACTTCAATCCAAATTTTCCGTAAGCTCCCGTTCTTGCGCGAGCCCGCTGTCTTCCACGCCTGGGCTCTCCGTATCGCCTCGCGCATCGCTATCAGCCACCTCAAACGCGCCCACCGCTGGCAATCTCTCGACGACTCTCCACTCGGAACCTTCACTCCCAATCCCGACCTTGGCGGGCCACCCGATGCCGCCTTCTTCTCTCTTCTCGACCACGTCTCGCGCGCCAGCCGAGCAGTCCTCCTTCTTCACTACCAGCACGATCTTTCGCTCGAGGAAACCGCAGCTATTCTCGACATTCCTGTCGGCACCGCCAAGTCACGCCTCCATTATGGAGTCGCGACACTTCGCAAACACCTCACTCTCGAAAGGAAACCAGTATGAGTCCCGAATTCCAACAGCCCAACTCCGAAAATACGAACGCCGAAATCACCTTCGTCCAACAGGCCCTTGCAGCCGCAGACAGGTCGGAACGCCTCTCTCGAATCATCGTCGTCGTGCTTGGCATTCTCGCCGTCGTCGCCTTCATCTGGATGCACCTCCACATGTTCCCGCTAGAAACTCTGGGTGGGCTATTGCATTCGTTGCTTCGCGTCGATCTCTTCTTCCTTGTCGTTATTTTCGCCCTCACCATGTATCTTCGGCATGCCATCAATGAAAACACCCGCATCATCCTTCGGGCGCTTGCCAACACGCGCAACCGCTAACTTCACCGCAGACGAAAGCGCGGACCGCCCTGGTCNNCACGCCTGTGCATCTGATTCGTATTCGCCCAACCCGGAATTTGACGATGTGCGTGAAGCAGTGGTGATTGGCAGTTTCCACATTTCTCGGGGCTGCTGAAGACCACTTCTTAGATTGAGGGCCGAGTGACGGGCAAACCGGAAGTAACTGTTGAAACCAGGCCATTACACTCATTGACCCCTCGTGCGCGCGCTCGCAACGGCGCTATGCGGGGCCTTACTTCAAGCCTTCGACGACGTAGAGATCGGAGAGGGTACGGATGTAGCCGTAGACGTAAGCCTTGGCATCCGGGGTGATGGTTATTCCGCGGATGGTGTCGATGCCCGCCGCGTCAGCGGGCACCAGTTCTTTCCATAGTTTTCTTTTTCCGGTGGACAGCTCAAGCTCAAACACTTTGGCTGGAATTTCTCCAAAGCGGAAGACGTAAAGGGAGCGGCCATCCGCGGACCAGCCCGTGGGCGCCTCGTCTGGCTCCGCGCCGGAGACCGGGATGGGTTCGCCACCGGCAATGGGGTAAAGGTAAATTTTGTGATCGGGACCGACACTGGCAGCAAAGTCTCGCTTCGCGGAGACTACAAAGAAGGGGTTCACTCCTTCCGGGCTGATGGGGCGCGGCTTGCCTTCCTCGGGCGATTCCACATAGAGACGAAAACCGTGTCCGGCCTCGTTGCCCGAGAACACCAGTTGTTTGCCATCGGGAAGCCAGCGCGCCAAGAGGTGATTGATGGAATCGTGGGTAAGAGGCTTGGCTTCGCCGACGCCGGTCGGCAGCAGAAGCAGCGGAGCCGGAGTGACATTGGGTCGCGCGAGCGCCCATTTCCCGTCAGGCGATAAGGCGGTTCCGATTCCTTCACTAAGACGAATGGCCGGCGAAGCATCCGTTTTGCGGAGGTAGACGGCATACTTTGGTCCTCCACCCTCCCCGGTTTCGTAAAAAAGGACGGTGCGGCCGTCGGCCGACAAATCGCCTGGGACGGACCAGTCGAGCCAGGACAAGTCACGTTCTTTGGCGTCGCCAGGAGCGAGACCCATCATTCCGGCCCGGTCGTTGCCGCGGGTCAGCAGCACATGCCCGTCCCGGTCAACATCGAGTAACGTCAATTCTCCCGGAACGCGCGCGAGCAATCTTACGGTACCGGAAGGATTGACGGCGTACAGAGAACGGTCACCACCGGTGCGGGTGGCGGTAAACCAGATTTCATCACCGCCGGGCGACCATGCGATTCCCTGGATGCTGTCCCAGCCGGTAGAAAGAGTTGTCTTCTTGCCAGCGAGATCCACCGTGGCAACTTCACCACCATCGTCGCCCAGTTGGGGATGGTCAATGAAAGCAACGGTATCGGCTCTCGGGGAAATGCGAAGATGACCAATCCACCCGTCAGCTTCATAGAGCAGCTTGCCCGGGGGAAACTCGAGGCGGTGCCGGCCTTGCTCCTGGCGCACAATCGCGAGTGTGTTTCCATCCGGAGCCCAGTCCGCCCATTCAACATTGTCCATGAGCTCTCGCGGCGCGCCGCCGACCAGAGGCACGCGCGCCAGTGTGCCGGAATAGAGGAATTGGGCGACAGGATGGCTGCGCAGCGAAAGCGCCATTTCGCCCGAGGACGAGACGGCCAGGACATCGGCTCCCGCGGGCTCCAGTTCATGCGACTCAGGGCTCTCCGGGCGCGTGGTGAATAGCTGTAAAGACTTGCCTTCCCACGCCGCGCTATAGATGATGGTCTTGCCGTCGCGAGCAAAACGTGCGGCGTGAACCATGCCCCGGCGAAATGTGAGTGGATGGTAGACCGGCAGCGAGGCTTGCACCAGCGGGCGTTGCAACAAGAACTTTCCGGCGCCGAGTCCGGCGAGCAGCGCGATGGCGGCGGCGGCCAACGCTGTGACCAGCACGCGCCTTCGCGAGGCCGCAGTCTCGACGGGCGGGGTGGCTGGCGTCCCCGATGAGGAGACGGTTGCGGTCCCGGCACGCACGCGTGAGGTATCCAGAGCGCGCTTGATTCGCTTCAAATCCCCGCGCAGCTCGGCAGCGGTCTGATAGCGAAACTCGCGCTCTTTCTCGATCGCCTTGAAAACTACTTCCTCGAGCTTAGGCGGGATCGCCGGATTTGCGATCGAGGGAAGCGGCGGGGTGCGGTTCAGAATGGCCTCCGAAATTACGCCGCTGCTGCTTCCGGGGAACGCCAGGCCTCCCGTAGACATTTCGTAGAGCACCGAGCCGAACGCGAACAGATCGGTGCGCGGGTCAAGTTCTTCGGCGCGAACCTGCTCCGGCGACATATAGGCCACGGTTCCAACCGTGGAGCCGGGAGTGGTCATCATCGCGCCATCGGTTGCGGTTAGCAACGCGGATTCCGAACTGCCTCCACGGTTTTCCGGAGCCAGCTTCGCGAGGCCGAAGTCCAGCAGCTTGGCTTGGCCACGCTTGGTTACGAAGATGTTCGCGGGCTTGATATCGCGATGAATGATTCCTTTGGAATGCGCGGCGTCGAGGGCGTCGGCAGTCTCAATGGCCAGATTCAGCAGCGTCTCGGTGTCCATGGGACGGCCGTCGATGCGGTGTTTCAGGGTCTGGCCTTCGAGGAACTCCATGACGATGAAAGCCTGGCCGTTTTCCTCGTCCACCTCGTGGATGGTGCAGATGTTGGGATGGTTCAGCGCCGAGGCGGCGCGGGCTTCCCGCTGAAAGCGATCCAGGGCCTGGCGATCCTTGGCGAGTTCTTCAGGTAGAAACTTGAGAGCGACGAAGCGGCCGAGCTTGGTGTCTTCGGCCCGGTAAACGACTCCCATGCCGCCGCCGCCCAGTTTCTCGACGATGCGGTAGTGCGAGATGGTTTTGCCGATCATCTTTTGCTAAACAATGAAAAGGGCGCGCTCCCTGAGCGATCATCTTAGGGGCGGCGGCGGCGGCAAGTCAATGAAGGGCGGGGACAATTGCCCGGCGGCCCTTAATATGGGCCGATGATTCCGGCGATGGCGCGGGAAGCGGGCGAGGGCGCCCGCTCCACGGGGGCATCGTCCGCGACGTCTTTCGTGTCCAGCACGTCGAGATATTTCAGGCCGGAGCCGGTGTTGAACAGCACCACCGTATCGTCGGCAGAGAAGAAGCCGCTGGCGAGCAGTTTCTGGTAGGCGACGAGCGCTGCGGCGCCTTCGGGCGCGGCGAAGATGCCTTCGACCTTCGCCCAGTGGCGAGTGGCGGCGAGAATTTCAGCGTCGGTGGCGGCGAGGGCGAGGCCTCCGCTTTTTTTCAGGATGTCGAGGATCAGGTAGTCGCCGTAAGGTTTGGGGACGCGGAGGCCGGAGGCCAGGGTGGAGGCGTGCGGCCACATTTCGGAAGCGGTGCGGCCTTCATCCCATGCTTTAACGATGGGGGCGCATCCTGAAGATTGCACGCTGATCATATTTGGGCGTTCGGCACCGATGAAACCGAGTTGCTGCATTTCGTCGAAGGCCTTCCACATGCCGAGCAATCCGACGCCGCCGCCCGTGGGATAGATGATGCCCTGCGGAAGTTTCCAGCCGAGTTGTTCGGCGACTTCATAACCCATGGTCTTTTTGCCTTCGACGCGGTAAGGCTCTTTGGTGGTGGAGACGTCGAACCATCCGTCGTTTTTCCAAGACTCGCTCTCTTTTAGCTCGGCGACTTTGCGGGCGCAGTCGGAAATGAGGCCGTCTACGAGGGTGACTTGCGCGCCGTAGTAGTTGCACTCGATGCGGTTGGCCATGGGAACATCTTTGGGCATGAAGATGTGGGCTTCGATGGCGGCGGCGGCGGCGTAGGCGGCGAGTGCTCCGGCGGCGTTTCCGGCGGAGGGGATGGCGAGTTTCTTGAGGCCGAAATGGCGGGCCATGGTGACGGCGGCGGAGAGTCCGCGAGCTTTGAAGGAGCCGGTGGGATTCAGGCCTTCGTCTTTGATAAAGACATTTGGATATTCGCGGCTACGCAGCAGGGGAGTGAAACCTTCGCCGAGCGAGACGGGCGTGGCTTCGGGAAGAACGGCGTCGTAACGCCACATGGTGGGCGCGAGCGGCAGCAGCGATGCCGGCGAGAAAGTCTTCTTAATGCCAGCGAGATCGTAGCGCGCATAGAGGATGCCGCCATCTTTCGGGCAAACGGTTTGGGGACGGTCGGCGGGGAAATGTTCGCCGCAGCGGGTGCATTCGAGGTGAGTGAGGCGCGACACCGAGAAAGTTTAGCAGGCGCGAGGTGCAATTGGCAGAGATGAAGCGGCGGCTGACCCCCAGGCATTCGAGAAGCTACTCAGGCCTGGCGGGAGTGCGCGTGAACACGACCGCCGCATCGTCGCTGTAGATCGGCTGCCAGCCGGGGGTTTCGGTCAGAATGTTGGCCAACGCGGAGTCTTTGGGCACGATCACACAGTGAGCCTGGTGCTGCTGGAGAAACTTTTCCCAGCCGGGCTCCGCGTGCACCATCTTCAAGTAGGACTTTAGAAACTCCTCGCCGTAGAAGTCGTGACGATCATCGACGACCATTCGGACCCGCGGATAGAGGCGGTAGATCAAATAGCCGCCCCAATAATCGGGGCTGACGAGTGGCCCCTGCACATCCTGTTTCTCGAGATAACTCACCGCCGCCACGGGGAAACGCTTGGTGTCAAAGTGTGCGTCCATCAGCGGCCTCGGTCCCAGCGCGCCGCCATGCGCTGCGATCCAGCAGGTCAGCACGATGGCCGCGATGGGCCAAAGGTGACCCCGCAAGCTCAACTCGACCGCCTCCATTCGCTGGAGGAATTGGGTGGATGCCGGCCTTCGACCTGCGAACCGGTGGCCTGCGAGTGTCCCTGCAAGTTTCTCCGTCGCATACGACAACCACGGCCCCATCACCAGAATCAACAGCAGCGACGACATGGGAATGTTCCGCGACGCGTACAGTCCCGAATACACCGCGAACAACACCACCAGGACCTGGCTCGCACCGACTCCGCGGGCCTCGCGCCTTTTCGCCGCCAAGGCCACCAATGTGAGCAGCAACAAGACCGCAAAGCATTTCTGCGCCACGCCGTGAAAATTCGGAGATTGAAACTCGTCAATGTGATCCATCAGGAAACGATTCGAAAGATAGCGGTAGATGTGAACGTGCAACTTAAAGCCATAAGGATTCACCAACGTCGCCGCCGCGCTCAGGATGGCGGTCAGGGCCAGCGCGCGGACCCTCCGGCCTGCCCGGATCTTCCGCAAAACCTCTTCGAACCGGTCTTCTGTCAGCGTTAGCGTTAGCGTCAGCCTCAACCACCGGCACGCCGCGCTGAACCAGTAAATCGCCAGAAGGGCAAAGCCAACCAGAAATCCACCATGCACATTCACCCACAGCGCCATCAGCGGCGGCAGCAGTAACAGAAGCGAAGCGCGCCGGGCATCGGAATAGGAATCGGAGGAATCGGAATGAGAGCCATGACAATTTTTTTCCGATGACTCCAGAATCAAAAACCACACTACTGTGAACAACCAGCTCACTACATGCGGCCGCGCCAGAAAATGAATCATCGATGCCGACGCCGCCAGCAGCACGAGAACCAATGCCATCAAGACATTCGTGCCGCGCCGCAGCAGCAGGCGGAACGTCCACGAAAATACGCCCGCGATGATCAAGGCGGTGAACAGCACGACGCCGTTCAGCCCCGCCGCACTCTCCAACCATCCGACCAGCACGTCGTACAGCCACTCCCAGGCAAACCACGGGCGGGCCGGGACGATCGAAGAGACGGCGGGAATCGCCGAGGAAAATGGATCGACCCGGGGAATCGCATGCGTTGCCAGGATCAGTTGCCCGGTGCGAATGTNNGCACCGATAGAGTGGTGAACACGAGAAGGCACAAGAGCGCCACGAAAATCAAGTCACCCGCCGACGGGACGAGCCACCGCGGCCAAGCGGGATGCAAGTCCGCAGCGGAAGTTCTGGAACCCATTGCCATCGCGCTGAATCTTATAGAGTAGGACCATGAACGGCAAGGCGGCACATCAAGCTGCACATCGCATAGTGATCGTAGGCGCCGGCTTCGGCGGCCTGAACGCAGCCCAAGCGCTGGCGGGCGCACCCGTAAGCATCACCGTGATCGACCGGAAAAATCATCACACCTTCCAGCCATTGCTNNCCGGTCCAATTAACCGTTCTGGACCGCCGGAATTTCCATCTCTTTCAGCCATTGCTCTATCAGGTAGCCACCGCCGGTCTCTCCCCGGGGGAAATCGCTGCGCCTATCCGGTCCATTCTGAGCCGCCACAAGAACGTCGAGGTGCTTATGGCCGAAGTTACCGGCTTTGACCTCGAACGCCGCGTAGTGCAAACCGTTGTGCAAGACCAAGACGAAGATCAGGAAGTTCCTTACGATNNCCTCATCGTCGCCGCCGGCGCTCGCCACGCTTATTTCGGCCACGACGAATGGGAAACTCTCGCGCCTGGCCTCAAGACCATCGAAGACGCGCTCGAAATCCGCCGCCGCGTTCTGCTGGCCTTCGAGCTCGCGGAACGCCACGGCTCCGCCGGCGAATCCTGCGACCCGTTGAACTTCGTGGTCGTGGGCGCCGGGCCCACCGGAGTCGAACTCGCCGGAACCCTCGCCGAAATCTGCCGCCACGCGCTGGCGCACGATTTTCGCACCATCGATCCGCGCCGCACTCGCATCCATCTCATCGAAGGCGGCCCCCATGTGCTACCCGCTTATCCCGAGGATCTTTCGCGCAGCGCGCTCGATCAACTGCAGCGCCTGGGAGTGGAAGTGCTTACCTCCGCCGTCGTCACCAGGATTGAGCCCGGAATCATTTATATGGGCGGAACGCGAATGAACGCGGCCGTCATCCTGTGGGCTGCGGGCGTGGCTGCTTCGCCGCTCGGCAAACAGCTTGGCGTTCCCGTGGACCGTGCCGGACGCGTTCTGGTCGAGCCCGACCTCAGCCTTCCCAACCACCCTGAAGTCTTCGTCATCGGAGACCTCGCCGCCCTCAAAGACGCATCGGGCAAGATGCTGCCCGGCGTGGCACCCGTGGCCATTCTCGAAGGCCGCTTCGTCGCCAAGCTCATTCGCCGGGAGATTCTCCGGGAGATTCTCCGGAAAGAAGAGATTCTCCGGGAAATCGAATCCGGCCGAATTTCGCCGGCCCAGCCTGAGCGCGTGCTCCGCCCGGCTTTTCACTACCGGGACAAAGGGAGCCTCGCCACCATCGGCCGCGCCGCCGCTGTCGCGCAGTTCGGCAAGATTCACATCTCGGGATTCCTGGCGTGGCTGGCGTGGCTGTTTGTCCACATTCTTTTCCTGATTGGGTTCCGCAACCGCGTGCTGGTCTTTGTCCAGTGGGCGTGGTCGTATGCCACGTATGAGCGTGGCGCTCGCCTCATCACCGGCAGCACCAGCCTTCCTGGCTGGAGTGGCGCGCACTCGGAGAATCCCGGCAACCGCGAAACCGAACAAGAAATGTCTGCCGTGATTCGCAGATGAGAGTAAGAGTATTCTTGCGTAGAAACTGAAATGCGGCCGCGCGACGCGGCCTGACTGGCGACTCATGAAAAGCGCTCTAATTTCGCGAATTCTTCCCGGCCTCGTGGCGGTTCTTGTTCTCTGCTCCGTCTGTTCCGCCGAGATTCTCAAGATTATCGTCAACGACACCATTCAGCCCATCACCGAGGAATATGTCGCTCGTGCGATCGACGAAGCCCAGCGGCGCAACGATCAAGCTGTATTGATCGAGATCAATACACCCGGCGGCCTCGTCGAATCCACGCGCCACATCATCGAGAAGATTACGAATTCGTCCGTTCCGGTCATCCTCTATGTGGCCCCCAGCGGCAGCCGCGCGGGTTCGGCTGGAATTTTCATCCTCGAAGCGGCCGATGTCGCAGCCATGGCTCCGGGAACCAATGCTGGCGCGGCGCATCCGGTCACGCTCGGCGGCGGAACTGTGGACGACGTGATGAAACAAAAAATGGAGAACGATGCCGCGGCCCTGATGCGTTCGGTGGTTTCCAGACGCGGCCGCAATGTTGAGGTCGCCGAAAGTGCCGTGCGCCAATCCAAGTCTTTCACCGAGCAGGAGGCTCTCGCGCAGCATCTCGTCGACTACGTGGCCTCCAGCCAGGACGACCTTTTCCGCCAGATGGAGGGCAAAAGCTTTAAGCGCTTCAACGGGCAGCAGGTAACGCTGAAGCTCTCCGGCCAGCCCGTCGTGCCTTTCGGCATGACGCTCAAGGAACAGATCCTGGGCTATCTGATGGACCCTAACATCGCCTTCATTCTGCTCGCTATCGGCGCACTCGCGCTCTACGCGGAATTCAATCATCCCGGCGCGATCGTTCCCGGAACCGTGGGCGTCGTCTTCGTTTTGATCGCGGCTTTTGCCCTGAATCTGCTGCCCACGCGCTTTGCCGCCCTGGGCCTGATTCTGGCCGCATTCGCGCTTTTCGCCGCGGAAGCCAAATTCGCCAGCCACGGCGTGCTCACCGTGGGCGGCATCACGCTGCTCACTCTCGGAGGACTACTGCTCGTCGATGCGCCCATCCCGGAAATGCGGGTCCACCTGCTCACCGCGCTCGCGGTCAGCGTTCCGCTCGGATTGATCACGGCGTTCCTGATGAGCATCGCCCTCAAAGCCCGCCGCAATAAGATGGTCTCCGGCGCTCAGGGATTGATCGGCGAGACCGGCATCGCCCAGACTTCGCTTTCCCCGCGCGGAAAGATCTTCGTCCACGGCGAACTCTGGGACGCCGTCTCCTCCTCCGATCTGACCGCCAGCCAAGCCGTGATCGTGCGCCGGGTTGACGGGCTCCTGCTCCAGGTCGAACCGCTGGCCGTAACGCAACCCGCGCCAGCCCCGGCCATTCCCAGGTAAGACTTCGCCCGCGCACCAATGCAAGCAACCGTCGGCATCCGAATTCCGCGCCCTCGCCCGTCCATTGCGTTACAATCCGCCTCAGAAGCGATTGTGTGTTTTCGGGCAGTGGAGGCATCGGTATGGAAATCGGTTTTGGCTTCACCACGGTCGTTATCATCATCGTCGTCATCTACTTGCTCAGCTCCATCAAGATCCTGGCCGAGTACGAACGTGGCGTCATCTTCCGTCTCGGCCGCCTTTTGGATGCTGCCAAGGGCCCCGGCGTGGCGCTCGTGTTTAACCCGATCGACCGCATGGTGCGAGTCTCGCTTCGCCAGGAAGCGCTCGAAGTCCCGCCGCAGGACATCATCACCCGCGACAACGTTACCCTCAAAGTGAATGCCGTCATCTTTCTGCGCGTGATCGATCCCCGCAAGGCCGTGGTCGAGGTTTCCAACTACGTCTACCAGACCTCGCAGTTTGCCCAGACCACGCTGCGCTCCGTGCTCGGCGAGCAGGAACTTGACGAACTCCTCGCCCACCGCGACAAGATCAACCTGCGCCTGCAAAGCATCCTCGACCAGCACACCGCGCCCTGGGGAGTGAAAGTAGCCAACGTCGAGGTGAAGCAGGTCGACATGCCGGAATCCATGCTGCGCGCCATGGCCAAGCAGGCCGAGGCCGAGCGCGAAAAGCGTTCCAAGATTATTCACGCCGAGGGCGAGTTCTCGGCCGCGCAGCGCCTGGTAGATGCCGCCCATCTACTGGCCACCGAACCCGTGAGCGTTCAGCTCCGCTACCTGCAGACTTTGACAGAAATCGGCGTCGAGAAAAATACCACCGTCATCTTCCCGGTCCCTGTGGACTTTTTCTCAGGCCTCCAGAAATTGCTGGGCAAGGGTGGCGACGACACAGCGCCCTCCGCCAAGTCCGCATAGTGGAGAGTGGCGCAGGAGTTTAGGTGGCGCGGCGCTTTTCCGCCCTGCGATAAGCGCTTTGCGATGAATGTGGGCTTTAGCACCTGAGGTACATGGCTGTTATGGCTTCCTCACAGGACACTGAAATCACCTTAGGCACCGCGAAACTACTAGGTCTCTTCTTCGGCCTGGTAATCGTTTGCGCCGTTTTCTTCGCGCTCGGCTATACGCTCGGGCGCAAGTCAGACGCCGGACTCGCCGCAGCCGGTACGGTGGCTCCGCTGCAAAGCTCATCCAACGGTCTCAAGCCCGCCGGGTCGGCATCTGCCCAAGCCGCTCCCCCGATGACTTTTTACAAAGCCGTCGAGCAGAAGGATGCGAATCCGCAACTGACACCGGCGTCGACTGCCGCGGCACCCACCACTCCCGCGACTACCGGTCAAGCGGTTTCGCCTTCCCTGGGCGCGTCTTCGCCCGGCGCGTCTTTACCCGGAACACAAGCGCAGGCCTCGCAGACGGCCAGCCCGACCGATCCCATGGTCGCCCTTCCCACCGCTGGCTACTTTGTGCAGGTCGCCGCGGTCAGCAAGCAGGACGACGCCGAGGCCCTGGTCGACGCTCTCAAGAAGAAGCAATATCCCGCTTTCGTGGCTGGCAGTTCTTCCACGGACAAACTGTTTCGCGTGCAGGTCGGCCCCTTCGCCGACCTCAAAGACGCGGAAGCCATGCGTTCCCGCCTTATCAACGACGGATACAACCCGATCCTCAAGAAATGAAGCGCCTATGAAGCTTGCCCCTCCGTTGCATCGCCGCGTCATCTTCAAGCTGCGCGGCATGGACCCGCTCGACTCGACAATCCTGAGGCAGGACGAAGGCGGTTATTGGATTCGCGGCGGAACCCTGGCCCCTCAACTTGACCAATCCAATTGTTCCCTGCCGGACAATGACGTGCGTTACCTCGAGTTCACCCGCATCGAATGGCTGCGAGCGGCGCGGCGGCGTTCCTGATTGTCATCCCGAGCAAGCGTTTCTTGGGCGGCGAGGGATCGGGGCGCGCCGCGCGAAGGAGCCTGCCCTGAGCAAGCGAAGCTTGCCGAAGGGCGCGTTCCTTGCGACCCAACAATCGCGCGGTTGACGCGCTTCCTTACCATCTTGCATATTGACAACCGTCAATTTAACGGCTATTCCTAGTCCATCACCATGATCACCGAGGCCACGTCTCTCGACCACAGGCTGCGTGCCATTGCCGACCCCGCGCGGCGCCGTATTCTCCGCGCCCTCAAACCGCGCGGCGCGGCTTCCGCCAGCGCCCCCGCGATCGGGAAGAACGGCCTTTGCGCCGGCGACATTGAAGAACGCGTGCGGCTCTCCCAGCCGACCATTTCGCATCACATGGCCGTTCTGACGAAGGCCGGCCTGATCGAGGCCGTGAAGCAGGGTCAATGGCGCTGGTACCGGCGTAACGAGAAAGCTCTCCGGCGACTCGTGAAGAGCTTGCGGACGCAACTGTGATGGAATCCTGGATGCTTACTGGACACTGTGGGTTTTCGCCGTCGGAATCTCGCCGGAACCAGGAGACTTCTAGCTCGCGGAAGCGGCCGCCGCGTGCGCTTTTTGCAGCAAGCGCCTGGCCTGCGAAATCAGCTCCGCCACTTCGAAGGGTTTCACCAGATAGGGTATGTTGTTTTCTTGCAGGAACCCGCGCTCATCTCCTTGCTCTACGCCATGGGAGAACGTAAACAGAACGTGCTTCTCCATGTCGGAGCAGTTCTGTCTTAGCCAGAGGCAGGCTTCTCTCGCGTTCCAGTCCGCCGGCATTTTGCCGCTCATGATCAGCGCATCGAAGGGCTCGGAGAGCAAACGCGCCTTTACGTCTTCGCTCCTGTTGGCGGTCACCACGTTGGCCCCGGCGCCGGTCAGCACGTCGCGCTCGAATTCCAGCACCGCCTCTTCTTCCTCCACCAGCAACACCCGGCCCTGGATGGCCCCTTCCCGCCGCGGCGGGACAACCGGGGCCGCTTCCAGCATCGCCCCCGCCGCCACTGCCATCGGCAGCCGCACATCGATCACGGCTCCGCCCTCGGAAGCGTTGTGCGCCGTGATGTCGCCGCCGTGCTCCTTCACAATCCCATAGCAGATGCTCAGACCCAGCCCCGTTCCTTTCCCCACACTCTTCGTCGTATAGAACGGATCGAAGATCCTCTTAGGATCCTTGATCCCAGGGCCGTCATCGGCAAACTGCGCGCATACTTCGCCCTTATCGCGATAAACGCGGATCTTCAGCTTTCCCGACCGCCCTGTCTCGAGAACCGCGTCGACCGCATTGTTGATGATGTTCAGAAATACCTGCTCGATCTGGTGCGGATCGGCGACGACCAGCGCAGGCTGCGCTCCGAGATCTTTTTCCACGCCGATGTGGTTGACCTTCAGATCGTAGTCGCGGAGGGCGAGGGTTTCTTCCAGCACCTTCCGGATATCGACCTCCGACCTCTCCGGCTTCCTCTGCCGCGCGAACGAAAGCAGATTCTGCACCACCCGGTGCGTCCGCTGCGCCTGTTTGAACATCTTCGCCACATAGTCTTGCGCGCGCTCGTTCAAGCCTTCGTTTTCCAGCAACTGCGCATATCCAAGAATCGCAGTCAGCGGATTGTTCAGCTCGTGGGCCACGCCCGCAATCAACTGGCCCACCGCCGACATCTTCTCGCTCTGCAAAAGCTGTTCCTGCGTGCGCCGCAGATCTTCGTAGGCCTTGCAGGTCTCTTCGTACAGACGGACTTTTTCAATCGTGGTGGCCAACTGCCGGCTGATCGCCACCAGCAGGTTCTCTTCCCCGCTGGAATATTGGTACTCCGCCTGGCTACGCAGTCCCATGATGCCGATCGGGCTGTCCTTGCCCCAGAACAGCACCCAGATCCACGAGCCGTCGCTGCCGGAACGGATGAACTCCGCCACCGCTCCGGTGAGATGCGGCAGGTACTCCGCCGTGATCACTTCGGCTCGCGAACGCATCACCAAATCTCCGAAGCCTTCCGCAAAACTGATTTCCGCCGGCCGGGACCTGTCGCGGCTGCGCGGTCCCCACACCGCCCGGCGCCGGTACGTTGGAGCGTTCGAATCCGAAAGGTAGACCGCTCCGCTCTCCGCTCCGAACAACGAAACCACCTGCCGCAGCGTCAGGTTGAGAATCTCGTCCAGATCGAAAGACTGGGTCGCCACCACGGCCATGGCGTTCAGCGCATTCAGTTCGCGGTTGCGCCGCCTCATCTCGTCTTCGGCACGCCGCTTCTCGGTCACGTCCAGAACAAAACCCTGAAAACGTTCGAGGTTCCCGGCTGCGTCCCGGGTGGCGAAACTGCTCTCGGACGCCAGCAGCAGCGTTCCATTCTTGCGCCGCATTGTCACTTCAAAGTTGCGCACGTAATTCTGCTGCTCGATCTCCCTGCGGAAAGCCTCCCGCTGGCCCGCATCCACACGAATGTCCTCGTCCAGGTTCAGCGGCAGCAACTCTTGGCGCCGCTCATACCCCAGC
Organism: Acidobacteriaceae bacterium; assembly: GCA_003131585.1. Taxonomy (GTDB): domain Bacteria; phylum Acidobacteriota; class Terriglobia; order Terriglobales; family Acidobacteriaceae; genus Sulfotelmatobacter. Next base: position 82,795 of record PKVW01000034.1, on the reverse strand, counting down.
ATGTGCACAAACGCATCGTTGCAGTCGAGCAAGCGCCCGCTGGGCGTGGCCACATACACGCCTTCCTGCACCTGCTCGAACAGCAGACGGTACTTCTCTTCCGCCGACCGCCGCTCCGTGATATCGCGTACGACGTGGATGGTTCCTTTCTGCTTGCTTCCCTGCTCCATATACGAAGAAGTCGAGACCGTCGAGAATCCCCCAAAGCACGGGTCGGCTCCTTCGCTGATTTCCTCGCCCCCGCGCGCGCAGTAAGGGCATCCCGTCCACTCGCCCAGGCGGTGCGGCAATACCGAATCGCAGGTGCTGCCGATCACGTCCGCGGGCGCCAGTTCTACCTGCTCCAGCAGGATCTGGTTGGCCTTGATGATGCGGAAATCCGCGTCGTGCGCCAGGATGATGTCGTGGACCGAGTCAAACGTATTCCTCCACTGCCCTTGTGAGCGCAAGGCCTGTTCCAGCAGACGGAAATTCTCGATCGCGATCCCCAACTGGCGGCCGCAAGTTTCCAGGAACTCCAGTTCCTCGACGGTCAGTTTTCTCGCCCGGGCGCTCCCCAGAACCAACAATCCGATCGGCGCCTTTTTTCCCAGCACCGGCACCATCACCGCGGATTGTAGCTTTTCCGATTTCAGCAGGCCCGCATCCTCCGGGCTCGCTCCACCCCTTTGCGCCGTCACTGGCTCGCCCCGCTCCAACATCTGCGACATACTCTCCGTCAACTCCGCAAAGCCGGACTCCCGCAAAAAATCGGACGAGACCCCCACCGCATGCGTCGCCACCAGATGTTTGCCCTCAATCAAGCGGAACCATGCAGCCTTGCTCCGGGTCAGCCGCTGCAATTCTCCCAGCGCGTCTTCCATCACGCCGCCCTGCTGTTGAGCGAGCACGATACTCTGGGTCAAAGCCTGCAGCACCCGCAATCGCCGGCCCCGCGCGCCCGCTTCCCCAAATACCACCAGTAACATGCTGAGTCCCAGCAACACGTCTGCCGTCGCAACAATTCCCGCCGGAACCTGGCTCGTGAAAGGCGGCCAACTCAAGTGTTGCACCAGCAGGCACGCCGCGAGCAGCCACGCCCCCAGTTCCCAACGTCCCTTGCGGGCGCGCAGCAACGCGATTGCCGCAGTCAGTAGAATGATCCGGTAGGAAACTTCCAGAGCGACGCGCAAGGGCAGCGAATCCGGCCATAGCAGCGGGCGGGCTACGGCAAATCCTGCCACGCTTCCCGTGATCGCGGCCAGCGGCGCCAGCAAATTCCGTGCCCGGATATAAACAAAGACCGCGCCCGCAAACAGGCCCACCGCAACCACGAACGCAGCCTGCTCAACCGCGGGAATAGAGCGCGCCGGGATCCGCATGCCAGCGCCGTGTACTCCCGCCAGGCGCGAACTCACCAGCAACGCCCAGCCCACCGTCCAAACCAGCAGATACCGCTCCCGCAAGGCCGACAGCACCAGCAGCGAAGCTCCCAGCACGATCAGCAGCGCCCACTCCCCGGCCTTCAGCCCGGCAAGCGCAGGCTGTGCGGTGGTATTCCAAATGGACCAGAGGGAAGCGTTCATTTTATTCCAGGCTTGTATTTCAGACGTAACAGTGCCCTGCTTTTGAATACCATGCGCCAGCCCCTTAGCCATGCGTTTTCCGGACCTGGTTGGTTACTTTCGGCACTTCTCCGCCGGGTTAAAATCGCCGAGAGTATACTGACAAGGGGCTATGGCTGATCGCATTCTCGTAGTTGACGACGAAGAGGCAATCCGCGAGATTGTCTGCGCCATCCTCGCTGCCGCCGGTTATTCCTGGAAGCAGGCCAGTTCCGGCATGGAGGCCCTCGCCCTGCTCAATTCCGGCGAACGATTCGAACTCATGCTTTCCGACCTGATGATGGCGGACCTCGACGGCATTGGCCTGCTCGAACGCACCAAGGAAAAGTTTCCCGACATGCCGGTCGTGATGGTCACTGCTGTCCACGACATTTCCGTCGCCCTCGCCGCCATCCGCAACGGCGCCTACGACTACCTGCTCAAGCCCTTCGAGCGCGAACAGCTACTTAACGCCGTGGGCCGGGCACTCGAGAATCGCCGCCTCAAGGTGGAAAACCGCACCTATCAAACGAATCTGGAGTCTCTCGTCGAAGCCCGCACCGACCAGCTCCAGACCGCGATGGCGGACCTCGAGCGCTCCTACGACATCACCCTGCAGGCTTTGGGCGATGCGCTCGACCTCAAAGACGCCGAAACCGAAGGCCACTCCCGGCGCGTCACCGCTTTTACGATTGCGATTGCCCGCGCCATGGGCGTGCCCCGCGAACAGATCCTGGTCATCGCCCGCGGCGCTTTCCTCCACGACATCGGCAAAATGGCCATCCCCGATAACATTCTTCGCAAACCCGGAAAGCTGGACGACGAGGAGCGCGCTATCATGCGCGAGCACTGCTATCACGGCTACCAGATGCTCAAGAAAATCCCGTTCCTCGCCGAAGCTTGCGATATTGTTTACTCCCACCAGGAACACTTCGACGGCACCGGCTACCCCCGCGGGCTCAAGAGCGGCGAAATCCCACTGGGCGCCCGCATCTTTTCTGTTGCCGATACCCTCGACGCCATCATCTCCGACCGTCCCTATCGTCCAGCCAGAACTCTCGGCGAAGCTCGCAAGGAGATTCAGGCCTGGGCCGGCCGCCAGTTTGATCCCGAGGTCGTCGCGGTCTTTTTGAAGATGCCCGACGACATCTTCGAAGACCTGCGCCGCGAGATCAACGCCAAGACATATCCTTTCAGCTATTCCGCCAGCGCCAAAGGCTCCTAGTGCGGCGTCCCTATATTCGCCTCATAAAATTGGCTTAATCATCCTGAGCGAAGCGAAGCACCTCTGCAACCTGCCTGCGCCACCGCTGGCCTTGAGGCATTCCTACCACCGCCCGCGTCAAGCTTCTGGTCATCCGAGACCAATTCTGCGCCTTTCCGCTTCTCAGTGTGCCGCTCCGCAAGAGCAGGCCATTGCAACGTTCTACTGGAAGGGCGCTGAAAGACTCCGATTTTGGGTGGCGCAGCGCTTCCAGCGCTGCGATAACCGCGCCGCGATTAACTCGGGCTTTTAGCCCCGGAGGGACCTTACAATTGAACAACTGGACCAACCTTGGGAGGCATTCCATGAAATCCGCACTCTGTCTTCTCGCCCTCTGCATCCTCACCGCCGCGTCCTTCGCGCAGGAACATCCTGCCGTCACCGCACTTCCGAACTCCGTCTACGTCGGCGCCGACGGCAAATTTGAATCCGCTCCCGACACCGCCCTCATCGAGTTCAGGATCTCCGTGCAGGACGACACCGCTCAAACGGCCTACCAGCACGCCTCCAAAGAAGCCGAGCAGGTTCGCCAAGTCCTGCACGCCAACGGCATCGAGCCCAAAGCCGCCAACATTGGATTCCTCTCCGTTCAGCCCGTGTACGACTGGAAAAATCCCAAGCAAAAAGTCGTCGGCTATCGCGTCACCACCGACGTTACGCTTAAGCTCAAGGATTTTTCCAAGATCGGCCCCATCACCCAGCAACTCGCCGACGCCAACGTCAGCGAGACCCAGACCCTGAACTACACGCTCGAGACTATCGACGACGCCAAGAACAAAGCCGTCGAAGACGCCTACCGTCGCGCCCGCAACTCCGCCGACGCCATCGCCCGCGCCAGCGGCCGCGCCCTGGGAGAACTTTCCTACGCCTCGGTCGACACCTTCGAGAACCCGCGCATCGTCGTCGCGCCCCGCATGGGCCGTCCCATGGCCGCCATGGCCAATGCCGCCCCGGCTCCCACCGAAGAATTCACGCCACAGACCGTGACGGTGACAGCGCACGTGAACGCGCTTTTCACTCTCAAGTGAGAATCGAATGTTGTGGTGAAAATGACTTGAAAAGAAAGAATGATGCGGAAAGTGGCGTGGAAGAGCCGCGCCTCAGCAACGTGGACGTGCCGCGCTTCAGCAACGTGGAAGAGCGGCGCTTCAGCGCCGCGTAAAGCTTCCATAGTCAATGCGGGCTTCAGCCCCTGAGGTACTTTACGCCGGGGCCGTCCTACGCGCTTAGCTCTTTCTTGAATGCCTGGGGAATGAACGCGCCCTTCCACGCGGAAGCCGCTAAGGCGCAGCCTTCGCCACCGCAATCCGGCTCGCATCCACCGTGATCGCCCGCTGAATCTCCATCTCGATCGACGTTCCCACGTCCAGCTTCACATCGCTCCCGCGTTTCAGCAGCGCCCACCCGATGCCCGCCGCCGCTCCCACGCCCGCTCCCACCCGCGCCCCATTCAGCCCGCTGGACAGGCCGCCCGCCAGCGCGCCTCCCGAACCTCCGTACACCCCGCCTTTCGCCGCGTCCTCAATCTTTTTTCCCGTATCCTTATCCTGCTGAATCGTCCCTTCAGAATCCTTCACCGAGTTGTTGTCCGCCCCCGGCATGTTCTCCACCGACCCCGGCAGCATCACGGTGTATCCGCTGGGATAGATCATCGAAGTAAAGTGCATCAGGATCTCCGCCCGCCCCTTCGACCGTCCGCCCCGCTCCACGTGCGAAATCTTCCCCTGAATGTAGGACCCAGCCGGCACGATCACGCGGTTGTCCACGACAAACGGAAATGCCGTCTCCGCATAAACCGCATCTCCCTCGCGCGCATTCTTGGTCGAAATTGCCTGCTTCAGCGAAAGCGGAATCTTTGTTCCCGCCGGAATCGTAACCACGTTGGGATCGGAAGCCGCCGCCGGCTCTGCCGGAGCGGTTGTCGACTGCGGCGCAGACCCCTGCCCAAACGACATCCCCGAAACTAGCAACAGTGTCCAGAGCACGCGCATCGCAACCTCCCGAGGCCTGTCAAGCGCCTCACCTACCGCACTATCAGCCCGAGAATACCACCTATTAGTGCAGGCCGTAGCCTTCTCGACGGTCTTGAAACAATGGATGAGGACGCGCGCGCTGCGAACGATCAGATCCTGATGCTTCTGGTCAGCGCGTGGAGGTTCACGAGGCGAGAGGTCCGGGAGGGACCCGCTGGCGTGCATCTGGAGTAAGCAGGATGAGAATCCCGGCCACAAATGCGGAAACCATCATCAGTGCGAACCCATACGAGAGAGAGCCTGTTCGGGTAAGCAGGTACCCGAATGCATAAGGTCCGGCAAAACCTGCGACGCTGGCGACGGCGTTGATCATTCCCACTGCAACCGCCGCGGCCGACTCGCTCAGGATTTCGGTTGGGATCGCCCAGAATGCCGGAAGAAACGCCGTGATGATACACACCATGCTGAACAGTAGGACCGTCAGTAGGGTCGAGCTGGGTAGACGGATGAGGCCCAGCAACGCGATGGCCGCGATAAAGATCGGACCGGCGGAGTGCCAGCGCCGCTCGCGGCTTCTATCGGAATGCCATCCGTTGACCAGCATGGCGATGAGCGCCACTACATAGGGCACGGCGCCCAGCAGGCCCACCCGCGCGTCCGAAAATCCTGACTGGCGTTTCAGAATAGTCGGGAGCCAGAAAATTACAGTATAGGCTGGGAAATAATCGAAAAGGGCTGCGGCGGCGAGCAACAGGATTGTGCGAGAGCGCAGGGTCTGCCCTACCGTGATCGACCGCCGGTTGGATAGCTTTTCTTCCTGCAGATTCTGTCCAATCCATTGCCGCTGCTCGGGAGCCAGCCAGCCCGCTTCCCGCGGCCGGTCCGTCAAGTAGAAAAACGCAACTGCGCCCAGCAGGATGGCCGGTATTCCCTCCAGGACGAACAGCCAGCGCCAGCCTTCGACAGCGAACCACTTGTGGCCGAGAATCCAGCCCGCGATGGGCGATCCGACGATCAATGAAAGCGGGATTGCAGCCATGAAGTTGCTCGTCGCCTTGGCACGGTTCTCGCGCGTGAACCAGTGGCTCAGATAGACGATGACCCCCGGGAAAAAACCCGCCTCCGCAGCACCCAACGCAAAGCGCGCCAGGTAAAGTTGGCCGGGAGTGTGTACGAGCGCCGTCAGCGCCGTCAGCGATCCCCACGCCATCATGGTCGCAGAGATCATCCGGCGCGCGCTCCAGCGCTCGACCAGCAACGCGCCAGGGATCTGCAATGCCACATAGCTGACGAAGAAAATGCCCGCTCCCATGCCAAACACGCGGTCGCTGAACCCCAAGTCGCGAGACATTCCGATCGCGGCATAGGCCACGCTGGTGCGGTCAAGATAATTGGTGGTGTAAAGAATGAAAAGAAATGGAAGCAGCCGCAAGGCAATGTGGTGCCGCGCGCGATCCGCAACTTCAATCGTAGCGGGCGCGATCGTGCGAGAGCGAGCTACAGCCAATCGGGAGTCTCCGGTGCGGCGGTGGATGTGTGGAACGGGCCGAGTATAACCGATCTCCGGCAGTTAATGAATCTACGTCTGACAGGCTGCTAAACAGCGACATACAGAGCATCCGCGGTTCGGACGAGGTCCACCTGTGAAACGTCATTCATGAAGCGGCAAAGACGCGCCGTGGGAACCTCGACACCGCTTCGCCATCGCCGAGTGCGTATAGAAGTGACTTCCTTCACAGCCGATGGGCAGCATCTCTGGGCATTGCGCCTGGATCACGGTCAATCCAGAAGTGAGGAACATGGCGTCGCAAAGCTGACACACCTGACCTTCGTCCGACTGCAAGGCGTGTGAGGTCGAGTCCAGCCTATTACACTTCGGCGAAGATCACGCCTAATACATCAAGTACTGCTTCCTCACCACCTCAAACTTCTCCAACTCTTCCTGCCAATCCTGCGCAATCCGCCGCGGATCCCTCCCCGCCACCAGTCCATCGTAAGCCGCCTGATTCACCAGCAACTCGGTTATGCGCTCGATCTTGAAGTCCGCCGGATACAGCTTCCTCAAGGCCGCCGCCAGCTCAATCCCCAGTTCCGGCGCATCCAGTGCATTCCGCTCCGTCAGAACGATATTCACTCCCTCACACTTCTGCCCGTTATAAATCGCAGCAGCAGGCGTGAACGTCAGCGGCACAAACCTCACTCCCGCAATCCCGCGCCCGTTCAAATACGCCGCCAGTTCCCGGCTCTTCATCCATGGCGCGCCCACCAACTCAAACGGAGTATCCGTCCCGCGCCCTACCGTTACGTTCGCGCCTTCAATCAGCGCCACGCCCGTATACAGCGCCGCCTCAGTCACGCTCCGCAAGTTCGGCGACGGATTCACCCACCCCAGCCCCGTCGAATCGAACCAGTCGCCGCGCTGCCAGCCTTCCATCGGCACGACGGTAAGCTTCGCATTGATATGCCGTTCCGCGTTGAACATCTTCGCCAGTTCGCCCATCGTCATTCCATGCCGCACCGGCACCGTCCAGTAATTCGTGAAGTTCTCCCGTCCTGCATCCGATACCGGACCCTGCACAAACGATCCCGTAATCGGATCGGGCCGGTCCAGCACAATCACTTCAACTCCCGCATTCGCCGCCGCCTCCAGAAAATATCCCAGCGTAGTCTCGTAGGTATAAAACCGCGCGCCCGCATCCTGAATATCGATCACCACCGCGTCCAACTGCTTCATGACTTCCGCCGCCGGACGCCGCGCCGCGTCCTTCGCTCCATACACGCTGTACACCGCAATCCCAGTCGCCGCATCCTTCGAGCCACGAACGTCAGTCGTGTCCAGCGTCCCAGTAACCCCGTGCTCCGGGCTGAAAATCGCCTCGAGCGTTACTCCCGGCGCTTGCGCCAGCACATCAATCGTCCGCCGCCCGTCCGCATCCACCCCCGTCTGGTTGGTCACCAGCCCAATCTTCTTCTGGCGTCCCGCAACCTGCAGCACATCGAAGCCGTGCTCCTCCAGCACGTCAATCCCATTCTTCACGCTGCCATTGCGCACGCTCATGCGCCGCGCTGCGCTCTGCGCCTCGTTGTAGCCCGTAATACTCATCCAGCGCAGCGCCTCTTTCTCGCTGGTAATCAAAGGCAGCGCCGCCGCCACCGCCGTTGCCACCTTCGACCGCAGCCCAATCGCATTTCCCTTCCCGCGCGGATGCACCGCGTTCGTCAACAGAATAATGTAAGTCTGGGTAGTCGGATCGATCCACATCGATGTTCCCGTGAACCCCGTGTGCCCATACCCGCCCACCGGCAGCAGATCTCCGCGGTTCGACGAGAACGGAGAATCGATGTCCCACCCAAACCCGCGCAGCACCGGCGCCGACGGAGGCTGCTCCGGCCGCGTCATCTTCTCCACCGAAAGCGCCGACAGAATTCCTCCGCCCCCATTCAGCAAAGCCTGGGCAAATCTCGCCAGATCATCCCCCGTCGAAAACAATCCCGCATGTCCCGCCACGCCGCCCATCCGCCGCGCCGTCGGATCATGCGCCACCCCTCGCAGCATGCGCTCATTCTCGTCATACTGCGTGGGCGCGATCTTCTCGATCCACCCCGCTCGCCCCGCCGCCGGAGGCGCAAACCGCGTACGCATCATCGTTAGCGGCACAAAAATATGCCGCGTCGAATACTCGTCCAGCGTCTCGCCCGAAACCCGCTCCACCAGCGCGCCCAGCACAATAAAATCGATGTCGCTGTAGGAAAACTTCGACCCCGGCGCATTCTCCGGCGTCTCCGCAAACGCCATCCGGTAAGCCGTCTCCTTCCCTTCCCAAGCCGTTTTCAAATCGAGATCCGGCGCCAGCCCCGAGTAGTGCGTCAGCAACTGCCGCACCGTCACGTCTTCTTTCCCATTCTGCGCAAACTCCGGCAAATATTTCGTCACCGGATCGTTCAGCCTCACGTTGCCCTGCTCCACTAACTGCATCACCGCCGTAGTCGTCACAATCACCTTGGTCAGCGACGCCAGATCGAACACCGTATCCAGCGTCATCGCCTCGCGCCGCGGCTCCAGCGCCCGCGCACCGTAAGCCTTCCGGTAGATCACCTGCCCGTCATGTCCGACCACCAGAACCGCTCCAGGAATCTGCCCCTCACGAATCGCGTCCCCAATGACGGCATCGACCGCCGGCAGCGCAACCGCACGCGTGGGGACAGCAGCCCTCGGCTGTCCGTCCGGGCGCAGGCCGGAAATCCCGCCAGCGCCACCGCGTCCCGCAGGTTGGCCAGCGGCAGTCAGAACGCAAGCTAGCAACGCAGTCAGGGCGAACGCCAACGTGCGAGTTCCATTCCATCGCGCTTCTTGCGCAGGGAATGCCGTCGCGCCCAGATGCTTTGATTGAGAAGGCAGGATGCTATGACTCTACACAACCCCGGCAGGATGACTCAAGAAACTCAAGTAAGGGGGTGCCCCTTCTGCCATATCATAGAATCTCTTGATGCCCGCACCACATCCCTCGTCGCCGCCGCTCTACTCCTTCGAGCATCAGGACGAGGTCTTCGCGCGCGCCTTCTCCATCTTGCAAGAAGCCATTGCCCAGCGCGCTTTCCCCGCCGCATCCATCGCCATCACTCACCGCGGCCGCCTCATCGCCCTCAAAGCCCTGGGCCGCTTGACCTACGAATCGCGGTCAGGAGAATTCGCACCGGGTGGAAAAGATGAAATCGCGTCGGGTGCCCCATCCTTCTCGCGTTCTTTGCGAGAGGGTGGGGCCTTTGACGTCCGGTCCACCACACCACCTGCGGGTGCCCCATCCTTCGCGTCCTTTGCGAAGGGTGGGAGCGGCGCCGTCACCCCCACCACGCTCTTCGATCTAGCCTCCCTCACAAAAGTGGTCGCCACCACCCCCATGGCAATGCTCCTCTACGAACGCGGACTCGACCTCGACGCCCCAGTCTCCGCCTTACTCCCCGAATTTCTTCACGACGCCGAAAAAGATCTCCGCCGCCACAACGTAACCCTTCGCATGCTTCTCGCCCATTCCTCAGGCTTGTCCGCGTATGAAAAGTTATTCCTGAAAAGTCACACCCGCGCCGAACTCCTACAAGCCGCCTTCGCCACTCCGCTAGCCGCCAATCCTGCCACCCGCGCCGACTACAGCGACATCGGATTCATCATCCTCGGCATCGCTCTCGAACGCCTCGCCGACGAATCCCTCGACCGTTTCTGCCAGCGCGAAATCTTCGCCCCGCTAGGCATGACCAACACAACTTTCAATCCCCCAACAGCAATCCGCGCCCAAATCCCGCCCACCGCCGACGAGCGAGAGTGCGGCAAAGAAGAATGTGGCGCGGAAGAATGTGGCGCGGGCGCCCCCGCCCGCGAAATGCCGGCACCGCAACCACCGTCAAGCGGAAGCCAGCAAGAAGTCCGCAGCACCTTTCGCAACCGCATCATCCAGGGCGAAGTCCAGGACGAAAACACCAGCATCCTGAACGGGGTCGCCGCCCACGCCGGACTTTTCTCCACCGCCGAAGACATCGCAAAATTCGCCCACGCGATGCTCAACTCAGGACGCCCCATCCTCCGTCCCGATACCGTCGCCCTCTTCACCCGCCGCGAATCCGCTCCCCCAGCCACGTCCCGCGCCTTGGGCTGGGACACGCCCTCAGCTCCATCGCAATCCGGAAAATATTTCGCACCCACATCCTTCGGCCACCTCGGCTATACCGGAACCTCTCTATGGATCGACCCCGTCCGCCAACTCTCCATCACTCTACTAACCAACCGCACCTGGCCCGACTGCTCCAATCAAATCATCAAACAAGTCCGCCCCAAATTTCACGATGCAGTCATCGAAGCACTGAAGTGAAGGATTTTGGGTAGCGCAGCGCTTCCAGCGCTGCGATAAACGACCACTGATGATTCCGGGCTTTCAGCCCCGAGGTAACTACTTCGACCCGACAGCGGTTAAAATGAACGGGCCGCACCGCATCCCGAAAGGCTCCCAACTTGAAGCGCAAGCCATCCACTCTTCGCCGCCTCCGCACCGAACAGCCCAACCACGCCGCCGCCGACCTCGACAAAAAATCTTCCCTCGAAATCGCGCGCCTCATCAATGCCGAAGATTCCACCGTCGCCGCCACCGTCTCGCGCGCGCTACCCCAAATCGCGCGCGCCATCGATCTGGTCGCCGCCGCCCTCCGCCGNNGGCGGACGCCTCATCTACGTCGGCGCCGGCACTAGCGGCCGCATTGCCGCCCTCGACGCAGTCGAGTGCCCGCCCACCTTCAACACCGATCCCCGCTCCGTCCAATTCATCATCGCCGGAGGTGCTAAAGCTCTCGCCTCCGCCTCCGAGATCAGCGAAGACAACCCCCAACAAGGCCGCGAAGAAATGTCCCGCCACAAACCCACGAAGAACGACGTCGTCCTCGGCATCGCCTCCAGCGGACGCACTCCCTTCACCGTCGCCGCCCTCGAACTCGCCCGCCAGCGCGGCGCCCGCACCATCGCCCTCACCTGCAATCCCAAGTCCCCGCTCGCACGCGCCGCTCATCTCGCCATCGTCACCCAGGTCGGCCCCGAAGTCCTCGCCGGATCCTCCCGCATGAAGGCCGCCACCGCCCACAAAATGGTCCTCAACATGGTCTCCACTGCGGCCATGGCCCGCCTGGGCTACGTCTATGGCAACCTCATGGTCAACGTCGCACCGAAAAACGAAAAGCTGATCCAGCGCGCCATCGGAATCCTCGAGCGCGCCACCGGAGCCACCCACGAATCCGCCCGCCGCACCCTCGAAGCCTCCGGCAACCGCACCCCGGTAGCCCTGGTAATGCTAGCCGCCGGAGTCACCCGCCCCCAAGCCGTAGCCGCGCTGAAAAAAGCCAGCGGCAACGTCCGCCAAGCGATAGCGGTGGTCAAATAGGATCGTGTGGCGCGGGCGCCCTCGTCCGCGACTGCCGACTGCAAATCAACTGAATATGCTGGACGAGCATTCCCGATCTGGCATATACTGTTGTATATGCCGAGAGGCGCTCTGCCTCCGCAAAGGTGAAACATGCAACGCAAAGCGAAAATCTTCATGAACAATCGCAGCCAAGCCGTTCGTCTGCCCAAGGACTTTCAGTTCAAGACTCAGGAAGTATTCATCCGCAAAGAAGGCAGCGAGGTGGTGCTGTCGCCCCGTCCCTCCGATTGGTCCTCTTACCTCGCCGACGCCCCCGTCGCTTCGACGTCTTTCATGGAAGGCATCGAAGACCTGCCGCCCCAGGAGCGCAAGCCCTGATGCCGCGCTACATGCTGGACACCGACACCTGTTCCTACATCATGCGGCGTTCGCCGGATGCGGTTCTAAAACGCCTCGCGAAGGTTCCAGTAAGCGACGTGTGTATTTCCGTAATCACCAAGTCGGAACTCTTGTATGGGGTAGAAGTGTCTCCAAAACGGAGGCAGGATGAAGCGGCCCTCGACGCCTTTCTGCGCCACCTCGAGGTTCTGGATTTTCCCGACGAGGCGTCTTCGCACTACGCCACAATCCGCGCAGATCTGAAGGCCCGTGGTGCGATGATTGGAGCAAACGATCTGCTCATCGCCGCCCACGCCAGCAGCCTCGGCCTGACCCTGGTCACCAACAACAGCCGCGAGTTTCGCCGAGTCCGCAATTTGTCCATCGACAACTGGACGGTTGCTTAAACACCAGAGCGACTCGTACTTTTCCACGTGTTAGCCTCTGCCTCTACTCGCACCCTGGTTTTTTCCGCCTCCATACAATTCCGCTGGTGGTAACCTCCAGCAGGTCGATTGGCGACCGCACCGTCTTAGGGCTTGCTGCGACCTCCAACTTGACAAGGAACTGCGCAAGGTCTGTGTAGGAGCCGACCTGGGGGGAGTGCAGGCTCATGTATCGTACGATTTCAGCATCCTCGCCTATTCTCATTATCTTGCCAGCCCTACACGTAGGGCTGCCCGCGACGCAGTCGATCGTCCCACTGAGCGTAACAACGACTGCACCATCTAGCCAAGGCGGATGTGGTACCCCTGCAACACGGCACGCTGCGGAACCACTACGAAAAGCTGGAATATGTCATTACCGCTAAGCAGGGACCTGAATTTATCTGGTGCTTCCGCCCTTAGCCGTTTTGCCTCCTCGGTAAGTGCGGGGATAATCGCATCCTGTAATTTCTTAGCGAAGGCGTCGACATCGGGGTCATTAATGAGCCCGCGCAACCGGGACTCGGGACTGAATGTGGAAGACGCCATTAGCCCCCCGAAGCCAAACGCGGCAGAGTTCCCAACGGTAAAGATCTTGCACGCAAGCTGCAGGATCAGTTCCCCTGAGTTGTTCGACAGGCCGCTGTCTGCGGCAATGGCAAAACCGTTTTCCGTGCGAACGACGACAATACTGGTGGCCCTCAGTGGGTAAGCTATCCAAAGCAGCGTGCTAAGCAACCAGAATTGCCGCCACACATCAGATCTCCGGGTGCTTGGATTGGGTAACCTTGCCGTTGGCCCTACGTCTTGAGGTCGGACTTGCGAAAAGGACAAATCTTAGCCTGCGGAAGTATCTTCTCAGCACACATCGGGCAGGGCATGCGGCCCTCGCTGTTCCTTGCCTTGCCTATTCCGTCCGAAACCTGCTTTGGGCCTCGTCCGGCAATCACATCGAACCCCTTGAGGAGAACGACAGCGATTATTATCACGACAGCAAAAAATGTCCACATATTAAGCCCACTACCACTAGCTAGGTTATCATTGCACACAACACCGTTAGCTGTGCCGGAAATGCAGGGTCCTCGCTCTGTGGTCGAACGCCCACCCCCAAAGCCCGCACCCTCTCGATTACCCACCCCCACCTCAATTCCCCGCTAAAATAATCCGTACTCCTAAATCTTATGGACAAACTAGTAATCCGCGGCGGCTCCCCGCTGCTCGGCACCGTCCGCGTCAGCGGCGCAAAGAACGCCGCCCTTCCCTGCATGGCCGCCGCCCTGCTCACCGACGAACCAGTCATCCTCGAAAACATTCCGCAAGTGCGCGACATTCAAACCACCCGCAACCTTCTCGCCGCCATGGGCGCCGAGGTCGAACTCGGCTACGGACGCGCCCAGCACCGCACTACTATCCACTGCAAAAATCTCGCCAGCCCCGAAGCCTCTTATGAGTTAGTCAAAACCATGCGCGCCTCCACGCTCGTCCTCGGACCGCTCATCGCCCGCTGCGGCCGTGCCCGCGTCTCGCTCCCGGGCGGGTGCGCCATCGGACAGCGCCCCATCGACCTCCACATCAAAGGCCTCGAGCTCCTCGGCGCCAAAATCACGCAACACCACGGCTACGTCGAAGCCACCGCCACGCGTCTGCGCGGCGCAGAAATCGTCTTCGACCGAATCACCGTCACCGGCACCGAAGACTTGCTCATGGCCGCCACTCTCGCCGAAGGCGAAACCATTCTTCACAACGCCGCCCGCGAACCTGAAGTCGTAGACTTGGCCGACCTTCTGAATAAAATGGGAGCGAAGATCGAAGGCGCCGGCACCCCCACCATCCGCGTCAAAGGCGTGACCAAACTGAAAGGAGCAAAGCACCGCATCATCCCCGACCGCATCGAAGCCGGCACCTTCCTCATTGCCGGAGCCCTAACCGGCGGCGACCTCAACATCGCCGCCTGCGATCCCACTCACCTCGATGCTATCCTCGGCAAACTCAAAGAATCCGGCGTCAAAACCAAATCCACCGCCGATTCCGTCCGCGTCATGGGCGACAACCCCTTCACGGCCTCCGACCTCAGCACCGAAGAATATCCCGGCTTCCCCACCGACATGCAGGCGCAATTCATGGCGCTGGCCACGCAGGCCGAAGGCATTTCCATCATCACCGAAAACATTTTCGAGAACCGCTTCATGCACGCCCAGGAATTAGTCCGCATGGGCGCAAATATAAAAATCGAAGGCCGCCGCGCCGTAGTAGTCGGCAAGACGCAGCTAAGCGCCGCCGCAGTCCTGGCCAGCGACCTCCGCGCGAGCGCATCGTTGGTGTTAGCCGCCCTGGTAGCCGACGGCGAAACCATCATCGACCGCGTCTACCACATCGACCGCGGCTACGAAAAAATCGAAGAAAAACTAAAAGCCGTCGGCGCTCAAATCCGCCGCATCGGCAACATGCTCCCGTAGAATCCATCTCTGCCACTGTCATCCTGAGCGGAGTGTCCGCTTCGATGCCATTGGAATACTTATTTGTTGCCCCACACGTTTCACTTTAAGTTCCTCACCCACTTTGACCACAACAAAATCTTCCGTGATGCCGTCCATGTGGTGAACAATCATGCGATCACCAGTAATCACTTCTTGCGCCCCATGCACCTTAACCCTTCGATAAAGTGAAACCGTCGCGTCAGCAAGTTTTAGCGTCTCACCCGTGCCCCAGTCCATAAAAATGCCCTCACTAAGTGCCTTGATCGGTAATTGGCTATTTCATGATCGAGCGTCTTGGCACAAAGCCCGGACCAGTATCAAGCTTTGCTGCCTTTGCCATCAATTCCAGATCACTCCCTTTGACCGGCTTGGCCGTACTGGCGTCATTCCCGATCTGAGTCGTGAAGAATTCACCTGGGCCAATGCCCACAATGTTTCGAATTTCTCCATTGCCGACATCGCGTACCGCATCGCCTATCTCAAACATCGGATGCTCCTCCTCTTTGAAGGTCGGGGGATGTGCGAGATCGGCTCGGGCCTCATTGCACTGTCAATGTCACTGTCGTGATGTGCTGTGTGGAACCTGCCGTGCCAGTGACCGTGACGATGTACGTGCCAGCCGGGGTGCCACCCGTGCCGCCGCCTCCTCCACCGCTGCTGCCGCTGTTGCTCGCGCTACTGCAAGCCACTTGCAACAGGCAACCGCTGACCAGTAGGAACACGAGGATGTAGCTCAGCAGCTTTTTGCGCTTAGGCGTAGCCAGCCCCACGGTCCCCAGCAGCATGGCGGGTAGCACGAGCCACATTGCATACAGACTACTCGACCGACGACCAAATGCGGGTGGCGCCAGGGACGCTGTGTGCGCCGCAGCGGTGATAGTCAGCGTCGTGGTTACGGTGTTGCTATTCGGGGTGATCGTGGCGGGACTGAACGTGAAGCCTAGCCAATCCGGGGAAGTTCCGGTAGGCGAACAGCCGAGCCCCTGAAAAGTGCACGAGAAGCTGATCGGGCTGGTCCACGAGCCTTGCGGCGTTACCGTTAAAGTGAACGTCGCCGATTGCCCCGCTGTGATGGTCGTACTACTCGGGTTGGAAACTATGGTGTAACCGATGTCGTTACCGTCAATCACCATCACGTAGTAGCTCGGCGGCGTCGCTCCGCTGCCGCCCGCGTTCGCAATATATATCTGGTTCGTGACCGGGTTCACTGCCACAGCGTCGGAAGAGGCTCCGTAGCGGCCAAACCCTACCCCGGATTCCACTACCGTGTTCGTTGCACCGTTAATCAGAGTTACGGCGTTACTGCCGAAGTCATTGTTTGTAACGTAGATCTGGTTCGTGTTCGGGTTCACCGCTATAGCGTAGGGATTGTTTTCGGTCGCCAGGGTTGTCGTGTTGTTTGTTGCTCCGTTAATCACCGTTACGGTGTTATCGGTCGGACTCGTGACATAGATCTGGTTCGTGACCGAGTTCACCGCCAAGGCGATAGGATTGGCTCCAACGGCGACGTTCGTTGTGTTGTTCGTCGCCCCGTCGATCACCGTCACGGTACTGCTGTTAGCGTTCGCGACATAGATTTGGTTCGTGACCGAGTTCACCGCTACGGCCCAAGGATTGGTATTGGTTGCGACGGCGACGGTTGTAGTGGTGTTCGTTGCCCCGTCAATCACCGTCACGTTGCTGTTGCCAAAGTTGGCGACGTAGATCTTGTTAGTGTTCGGATTCACGGCGACAGCAGAAGGAGTGCTTCCAGCGGCGACGGTCGTCGTGTTGTTCGTTGGCCCATCAATCACCGTCACGGTACTGCTGCTCTCGTTTGCTACGTAGATCTGGTTCGTGTTCGGGTTCACCGCTATGCCATAAGGATTGGTTCCAACGTCAACGGTTGTCGTGTTGTTCGTCGCCCCGTCGATCACCGTCACGGTGTTGCCACCGCGGTTGGCGACGTAGATCTTGTTCGTGTTCACGTTAACCGCCATGGCTTGAGGGGCGGTTCCGGTGGCGACAGTCGTCGTGTTGTTTGTCGCTCCGTCAATCACCGTCACGGTGTTGCCAACATTGTTCGCGACGTAGATCTTGTTAGTGTTTGGGTTCACGGCCACGGCGCAAGGGCTCGCTCCAACGGTGACGAAGGCAGTGAATACAATGCTTTGTGCATGGGCGGACCCGAAGGTTGCCCCAAAGATAAGCCCGAGGATAACGAACCTTTCAACCGCCCTCGCCACTCCTGTTAGCTCAGTGCAGAAACGTTGCTTCAAACCCATTTCAGGCCTCGTCCCTTTTCGGCGCTGATTCACGGAATACACCCCGGCATTCTCCGACTTCCTCACCGGCGCAACCTACCCGACTCGATCAATTCGGAGCATACCCCGACCTTTCGTTCTTCCGATAATTACGGACGTAACCCATGCTGCCCTTGGGAAATTGGTCCCGTAGACACCGAATGGCATCGCATCAGGAGGCCAAGCAGCCACAGGACAAAGAACCGGTAAACTCCTCTCTGGCTCCAATGATGAAGAGAAGTCTTACCTCATCAGCCAGAAGTTCTCGGTTTAGATTAAGATCAAATCGGGTACCTACATCACAGGAAGGAGCTGTCATGCCCACCTTTACGTTTGAAGACAAGAACGAGCCGCTTATGAGAGAAAACCTCAAGAAGGTCGGCGCTATGGAAGATCTTTCGGTCGAGCGCCGAGTAAAAATGCTTCAGCAGAAAGTGGCTGAGCTACTGACGGCACTACAGAAGGCGGGAATCAAAACGGAAATGTGAGCGAGAGAGCGCTTGGGTGGGCCGCTCATAACGCCGGTTCCAAATCTATGATGCCTAAAACACATCGGGCCGCTCGCAGGCGGCCCGGCTGGTTTGAGCTAAAAGCTAATAGCTAAGAGCCAAGAGCTTACTAATCTCCCGCCACCGGCTCGGCTACTTCCGGCTTGGCAGCGTGCGCTCCGTTGCCGTTAGCCTTGCCCAGCGCGCCCAGCGGAATGAATCCGTTCTCCGCCACCGCCGGCTTCTCTTTCAACACCACTTCACGGTAGAGCGAAGCCATGCGCGCGTTGTACGCCTCATCATTCTTCTGCGGACCACGATGTCCCGCAACCGGAGTTTCCGAATGGTCAACCGCCGATGCCTGAAGCTCGGCAGCCGAAGCCTGCTGCTTCGCATCCCGCGCCCGCTTCTTCTCCTCACGAGCGTTCTTGGCGATGCCCAGCTTGTCCAGATCGTGCTGCAGTTCCGTGGTCACAATATTTTCGCGGAGGTGCAGCGAGTGTCCTGCATCGTCCATCTGTACTTTCTTCCCGCCCGCAAAGATCTCGTGCCGCCCGTGCTCCTCGTACCATTTGGTCAGCGTAGCCGTCATGTGCATCTTCTCGATGATGTTNNGCGCAGAAGCTGATCTCGCCTTCCTGCGTCGCGTAAGGGATAATGCACTGCTCCGTCCGCCGGAAATCGTAGTTGAACAAATCCTGAAACCACATCCCCGCGATAAACAGGAAGTTCCACCGGTCGTTGCGCCGCTTCATTACGTCGTCCACCGTCCGCTCCGGACCGACTTTGCCGTAGTTCTTGCCCGTAGCGTTGAAATTTTTGTCGAACTTCCGCAACAGGTCCATCAGCTTGAAATGCGTCGGCGCCCGGAAGGGATCGTAGTTCTTCATCAAACACAGCGCCATCCCAAACACGGTGAGAAACTTTCCCCGCGCCGCATCGTTCACCTTGGCAATATCTTTCGCGAGCTGATCACCCTTCAAGAAAGCAGTAACGGGAACCGCCTCCTTGGTTTCCTTGTCGATCATCACCGCCATCCCCGTCCCGCAATTAGGGTGGCACCCACAACTTAGTTGGCCCCAGTCGTTGTTCTTGTCTTCTGCGTGCATCAGGTCGGCCCAGTCGGAGAAAGTTCCCATGAAAGAAATGGGGAACCAGTCGCGGGATGGTTCGCCTAATCCGGTTTGAGTTTTTACGTCGTGGGCGAGGTGAGAGAGGGTATAGCGCTGGGCTTGGCGGCGATCGTCGGTGACGGCTTCGTCGCGGCCGGTGAAGCTGACGGGCTGGAAGCTGAGGAAGCCGATCGTTTTCGGATTGTCGAGCGCGAACTTGATGATGCGTCCAACTTGCTCGTTGTTGATGCCGTTGACGATGGTGACAACGGGAACGATTTCGACTCCGGCTTTGTGCAAGTTCTCGATGGCTTTCAGTTTCACGTCGAACAGGTTGCCGACCATGCGGTGGGCGTTGGCGGCGTTGCCGATGCCGTCGAATTGGAGGTAGGCGTAACGCATGCCGGCTTCGACGGCCTGCTGGCAGAATTCGAAGCTCTTGGCAAACTCGATTCCGTTGGTGGCGGCCTGCACGGAGTTGTATCCGACTTTGCGGGCGTAGCGAACGGCGTCGAGGAAATAGGGCGATAACGTCGGCTCGCCGCCCGAGAACTGCACGCTCATCTGCCGCCGGGGCTTGATGGTGATGGCGTTGTCGAGCATGGTCTTGATTTCTTCCCACTGCAGTTCGTGGACGAAGCCGACCTGGTTGGCGTCCATGAAGCAGGGATCGCACATCATGTTGCAACGGTTGGTCAGATCAATGGTCAGCACCGAGCCGCGTCCGTACTTGACGGTCGAGGAGCCGTGATGGTGGAGCTTCTCGTCGTTGTGGGCGGCGATGTCGCGGCCGGGAAAAACGTCTTCGAGATGCTTCGAGAAATCGGTGTCGATCGACATCACGTCTTCGAAGTGGCCGTGCTTCGGGCAATCCTTCACCATCAGGATCTTGCCGTCGCGTTCGACGATGGTGGCCTTGATCTCGCCGATCTTTTCGTTCATCAGAACTTCGTGCGGCAGTTTGCCGTCGAGGATCTGCTGGCGGATTTCGGGCACGCACCTGGGGCATAGCGAATCGGTGGAGCGCGGCCAGCCGAGCGGTGGCTTGGATTTTTCGTAGGATTTGAGCAGAGGCTTGTCAGACCACTTAGGGGTGGGCGAAGGGTTTTGCTTGATCTGATTCAAGCGGTCGAAGACCGCCCAAGCACCTTTCGCGGCGACGGTGAATGCTTTTTCTACGTACTTGATCGGCTTGTGCATGCTTGTAAGGCTCCTGGCTTCTGGCTTGTAGCGGAATAGTTCCGTCCCTTCGGGACTCGCTATCGTTACTCGTGTCTTCCCCGGACTTACGTCCGGGTCTAATGAATAATGAATATCGTCGCTTTCGCGACTCGATTCATTCTGGTCTTGACACTGTCGTCCTGCTTTGCGTGGGTCCTACCAAAAAGTTGTGGCTCTCCCTGGGAATGGAACCTGGTTCGTACACGTCCCCTAGGTGTTGGTCTGTCGCGATGTTATTGGAGGATAAGGAGATCCGCACCTTTATCTCAACGAATGGGGGAAAAATGGGGTTTAACGGTTGATTGGGGGGATTGGGTGGAGGTAAGTCATTGAAAGGAAAAGGGGGGTTCCTTCCCGACCCCGCTTGAGCACACTCTGCGCACCTACTCTTTGGAGTCTTAAATACAAAAACGAGAGAGCGTTGCGTGCTGCTGTGGCGGCCCAATTCAGGGACCCCTCTAGCTCCGTCGTCGAGCTTGTTACGATTTCAGGACAAATGTCTCCGACCCTAGCTGTTTCCGAGAACTGCCGGTTTGCGACTGTGGGTGCTTAGATCATCACGCTGAGGAACGCGTGTCTATAGGCTGAGCAGGCTTTAGCGCTGATCGTTGTTGATTCGGTTCTGCGCGTCGAATGGGTTGGGCGTTCGGATTTCGTAACAGTTTTTATCTCTGCTTATCAATGCGACGTTTTTGGCGACAATGGCGCACCGGTGAGTGCTTGGACCCACTTTGGAAGGAGAAACTAATGCGCTGCCGTCTGCTCTCGACGTTGATTCTCTCTATAACCTGCTGGACCGCTTTATCTCGCGTTACAGTCGCACAATCGGATTCTCTCGACAACGACACAATCATCAAAATGGTGGGATGGCACCTAAAAGACTCGGAAATAATTGCGGACATGGGCCGCAACAAAACGAACTTTGACCTTTCACCTTCGACCGTCAATGTTCTGAAGGCAAATGGTGTTTCTGAGGAACTCCTCAACGCGATGTTTGCGGCTACGAAACGGTCTCAGGTAACAGACGGTATTGCCGGTTCAGAAGGCGCTAGACCGACACCCAAGAAGCCAAATAGCACACGTTCCACGCCGCCTGCGACCCTGCCACCGGCGACTCCACCTTCCATCACCGCCTCGCCTGTTACACCTCCGCCTGTCGCCGCGACACCACCGGCAAAAGTTATTCCAGCACATACGGCGCAGCGCTTGGCAGAAGCTGTCGGCGTAAGCGCAATGACTTTGCCGATCTGCGGCGCACATCCTTCGGGCGCTTGTGTTCCGGTCTACAACATGCCCTGCCCCGTAGCGAACAACGGAAAAGTTCCCGATAAAACGATCTCGTTATATTTTGCATCGGGAACAAGTGACCCGACCCGCATTGATCAATCAGGATCTGTCTGCTTCGAAATGCATGACTTTAACGACATCCTCTACACTCCAAGCTTTCAGGTGACAGAAACAGAGCCAACCGGAAGCGCTTTAGATTACCTACAAGACGCAATTAAGACAATAACGGGATTCAGTTTCGGTAGTAGTACCACCAACCCTGCCGCAGCCACAGCGAAGAACGTACCTGCTGCGCAAAAAGGTATTACAGCCGCCGGTCCCGCACAGTGTCCTTCAGCCCTTGTGGCGGCTATAACAACCTCTCAAGGTGCCGCAGCTAGATTCGGAGCCGCGTTGTCCCAGATTGATCCCGGAAAAGATGGCACGGGAAACGTCAACCTAGTTGACTGGAGGACCACAACATTCAAGTGGCAGTCGGTGCCTGACACATACCTGCAACTCGAAGCCGCCGTCTCTCATGTCATTGCTAGCCTTCAATTAGGAGACGTCGATGTTTGTACAGACGATGTCAAAGCTGAAGCAGAGGCGATTGTTGTCGACACTTACCTGCCCGCTCGAGATACTTATACAGCGCTGGCTGCTCATGTGGCATCAGACCACACTGTACGAATGACCTCTCAGGTGCATTCGACTAGTAGCTACTCCGTTGCCGTGCAGGCCAACTATCCATCTGGAAATGTGGCCACCGGCAGTAAGACATTCCAGTTGGCAGCTGGACGGAAAATACTGAGTTCCTCGGGAGGCTTCCTTATTACCGAAGTGCCTTCGACAAGCTATTCCAGCGTCACGGCCCCGAGTGGTACGACAAGTCCTGCTACTCAAAATGTTCTTGCCGTAAACAACCCAAGTGGCCCAAGCCTCGGGCTCACTGCCCTGCTCAATGTGTACTTGCCGAATATCTCCAAGCTGCCTCTGAACGGCTACAACTGGGGACTGGCATTGTCCGCAGGGCCTACATATAACCTGACAAATGGCAAAGCGGACACTTCAAAGGTTGGTCTGTTTGCAGGCGTGTCTTTTAACATCCGCAACCAACTATTCCTGACTCCTGGTTTTAATCTTGGCGAGTATTCCAGTTGGCCTGTCGGATTCAGTCAAGCCGGGCAGGTAATCCCTGCCAATTCGGGGACGCCAACAGGTGTCAATCGCTGGACCACACGGTTTGGTTTCGCCATAACGTTCAAAATAAAAGACTTCGGTCAGTCAACAGCCGCGACCCCAGCCACACCAACGGCCAAGTCAGCGCCCACTACCCCACCGGCAAAGGTACCGACCACGAATTAGGAGACGTTTCCGGGCTGGATGCGGATGGACAGAAACCAATTCATAGAGAAGTGAGGTGAATCTAATGCGGCCACACTTATCGATTATCTTAATCGCCTCAGTGCTTTTGGTGGGCGTCGCCTGCAAGTCACCAAAGGGAGTGTATTCGCAGGGCGCCGGGCAAATTCCAGCGAGCAATGACAAGGACGGTGACGGGATTCCAGACGACTGGGAGATAAACGGAGTGGACTATACGTATCCTCCCGACCGCTCGAGGCACCATTTGGATTTGAAGAATGATTACGGAGCATCGCCTAAGCACAAGGACATCTTTATCTGGGTCGCGTGGATGGAAGACTCGACGCACACCCATAAACCTGAACCGGACGCCATCGCCATCGTTAGGCAGGCATTTGCAAATGCTCCTGTTCAGAATATTGATGGCTATCCTGGCATAAATGTCCGTGTTGTGTTTGCTCCAGAGGCAATCCCTGAAAAGCAAATCATTGGATCGGTTGATGCGGGAGGGAACTATGATTGGGCGGAGTATGATGCTTTAGAGAAAAAGTACTTTCCCCAGGAGTTGCAAGGTGTCTTCCACTTCTGCCTGTTCGCACACGACATTGACGCGGAGCACCATAGCGGAATCAGTAAGACTATTCCCGGGCGTGAATTCGTTGTGTCTCTTGGGGGGTTCACGAATATGGTCGGAACAGTGCAAGAGAAAGCCGGGACGTTTATGCATGAGTTGGGTCATGCGCTTGGATTGAGGCATGGGGGACTCGACGACACTAACTACAAGCCCAATTACATTAGCATCATGAACTATTTCTTTCAGCTTAACGGGATCCCGATAAACGGCGTCCAAGGAAACTATGATTACTCCAGGTTTAAGATTGATTGTTCCGAGTCCAATCTGAGCAAGAAGGCTGGGCTTACGAGCAATGCTACGCTTACTAGGTATGGGACTCAATACTTTTGCTGTGCTACATGCAAGAGCGACAGCTCCATACCAGTGAATGTCAGCTCGATAGTGGGGACGCCGGTTGACTGGAATTGCAATAGCAATGTCCAACCAGACAGTGTAGCCACAGACATCAATGGTGACAACGCGATTACAAACTTAGCTGGCGCAGACGATTGGCAGAACGTTGTTCTGAAGCCAGCGGGCTCGACTTCCGGAGTTACGGCTCGGAGCGTCGTGGGGCTTAAAGTGACCAGTGAGATCACGCCGAAACAGGCCGACAGCATTCGCCTGTTCCCAGTGGCAGGCGTTACGGCTGTCAAAACTGGAACCAACACCTTTGTTTCGTGGAATCAGGTTCCATTGGATCGGGTTTTGGCCTATCGAGTCTATCGTTCCTCGGCGGCGGGTGCCAGGCCAGAGCTGGTGGGGACGATTGATGACACGACCCATCCCAGTTTTACGGATACAAGCGTCAAGAGAGGGTCGTATCAGTATTTTGTGACGGCTGTTTTTGCTCCACATTCCTTTGCTGTTCAGAACGGCACTGAGAACCTCCCTGTTCCTGTCAAGAACGCTGAAAGTCTCCCGGGTGCGATTAAGAATGCAGGAGGCTTTTCGGCGAGGAATGCAACAGGGGTCTCTATCCGAGAAATTATCAACTCGGATCAGGTTGCAGGGATTCGGGACGCCGCACCGACAAAGTCTGCTCGGTATGAGAACTTGGGACAGGCTGCACCCCAGAGCC
Organism: Acidobacteriaceae bacterium; assembly: GCA_003131585.1. GTDB lineage: Bacteria > Acidobacteriota > Terriglobia > Terriglobales > Acidobacteriaceae > Sulfotelmatobacter. The sequence continues at coordinate 58,371 of PKVW01000034.1, read as the reverse complement.
GCAGTTCATTCGGGTTGTTTCCAAAGAATCTGTACGAAACAGATTTTTCCTCTGCGGCCACCGTTGTAGTAAAATAAGGACACGGTGGTTTATGAGATCAAGAACGCTCCTAATGGCGTGTGTTCTTATGTTGGGCTGCTCGACGGGAGGAACAACCCAGGCCAGCGGAAAGCCCGATCAGAGTGTAAGTGAAGCTCGGAAGATCCCGCCTTTCCCGCCCAAAGGGGTGTCAGTTAAGACCGAGGGAAAGAGCGCGGTAGTAACGTGGGATCCGATTCCCCTTGACAACATCGTCGGCTACAAAGTTTATCGAAAAGTGGGAGATTCGCAGTTTGCCTACGTGGGCACCGTAAAACGGCCGCCATTTGTGGATGAAAGACCTCCCTCTGGTTCGGCATCGTACACTGTGACAGCTCTAAACACCTATCAGGCGGAGAGCACTTTGGCGAAGCCGGCGAAGAAGTGAATCGTAGCTAATAACGCCTGAGCACACTGGCTCTCCCATGCTAGCTCCCGGCATCAGCCTTCCTAGGTGCACGGGCGTATGCCCGTCCCCCTTTAGTCTTGAGGTTCTGTGTCTGGGTTCCGGCACGTATTCTTCGGGGTAATCTTCGTCGATGCAGGGCGTGGATGGTTAATTAGCGGATTTGGGAGGAGCGGATTGAGGAGGTGCCAGGCTTCGCGGTAGGGTTCGAGGCGCACTTTTCTGGCTTTGCGGTGGGGATAGAAGCGGAGCATCGGCTGTGGAGTGCAGACTTCGACCGGGATGATGTACCAGATGTCGACAGGGACGATCCTTCGACTTCGCTCAGGACGGGCGTGGGCGGCGATGAAGTCGATGTCGCGCTTGGTACAGACGGCGCGGCCTTTGCCCACGGAGTAGGTGGCGCGGGTTTCGCATTTGCGGCGAGAAAATGATTGCTCCCAAATATTTCCACACCCACCCTGTGACATCTGACCTTGTGCCGACCACAAAATTGCGCGATCATGGTCGAGGCCGTGACGGTTGCGTGAGCCCGCATCGTCGCGCCCCTAAGTCCTTTGTNNGATTTTAGTATCTAAGTCCTTTAGGCTCCGGATTTTGCGGGGAATTTCCTGCTAACCCGATGATTCCATTAGACCCCAGGGGGGAGGGGGCTATCGAGAGGAGATCCTGATGCCCACGCAAAGCGACCCCGAATCAACCAGCCTCCATAGAATTTATTTTGAGGAAGAATTCACAGCTAAGGAATTAGAGATAGGAATTCACTCAAATTTCGCAAGACGTAGGCGGAGCCCGCCCTCCGCCTTTTCGTGCTTCACTCTCGCTTCGGCAAAGGCCTTTCCGCCGGAGAGGCCAAATATGTTCGGAAGCGAGCAATTGTGACCATCGCGGCCTGGCGGACGGGCGCATGATCTTTTCAGATCGGGACTTCCGGTCGGGGTGCGCGCGCGGGACTGTACGCGATTGTAGAAGATGCGCGACCGACCGTGGGCAGGAGTCGCGCGGGAATGATCGCGGACGGTCTTATTTGTTTGCCGGGAGCCACATGACTTTGAACTCGGTCACCGTCGCAAGACAAGCTGACGAACCGCCGGTAGCGTATCTGAGCGCGCCACCTGAGTCGGAGCACGCCAAGCGGCCACCAGCACCTGAGGCTCCATATAAGCCGTACGGCGAGAAGCCGGTGGTACCCGATGCTCCGTATGAGCCTTACGCGAAGAAACCGGCGCTGCCTGAGGCTCCGTATGAGCCTTACAAGGACATGTAAGCGGGTGGGCAGAGGGACTGCATTCGGGAGAGGGCGGGTTGATGAACGCGATCGGTGTTAGCGTCAGTCTGCTGGTGGTGGTGTTCGCGATCCTGTTGGTCTTGTTTTATAGGATGCGGCGGCTGAAACCACAGATGGCGGGATACGCATCGCAAAGAATGTGTCCGGCTTGCGGGTTGATCACGCCGCGATCCAAGGCATCCTGCCAGGAGTGCGGGAAGGCTTTTGTGAATGCTCCGGCGGGGCGGCAGGCGCGACGATGAGTTAGGCAGCGGTCAGCGGTCCCTGCCGGCGAAATGCGAGCGCCGCCACTAACCCGCTAGGCATTTCTATATGATCTTTTTCTTCAACCCTCTCTTCAACTCTTCTCCCCCTCAGGTTTTTCTTTAAGTCGCGCTTCAAACTTCTCGTCGATGCAGGCGTGGATTTTTAAAGAGATGGATCGAGTAAGAGGTGGATCGAGTAAGAGGCGGATCGAGGAGGGCCAAGCTTCGCGGTATTTTGTTTGGGAAGATTCTAAGTTTTTATTTTAAGGCTGGAGCGCCAGTGCCAGGGAATGCGGTGCAGAATAAGGGTAGCATCGCGGATATGAGACGGGGCATCCAATCGACCATGGGAAAGAAGCTGATCTTCGACGAGAAATATAGAGTAGTGGGCGTCGAGCGGGACCGCTTGCTGGTGCGGGGAGTTCACAGCGGCGATGTGTTGACTATTCTCAACCCCGAGCCCGAGATTCCGCTTACCCAAGAAGAGTATCCGCTGGGCAAATTGATCGCTCTGACGGACCCCTCCAGTGCGCCTCTGAATTGACGGGCCATCCGCTAAGAGTTGCAAGTCGTGCCCGTCCCAAAGCCATCATGAGACCGGTCAGTTCTAGTAAGGAAGAACAGCGCCGGGGCGGGAATCTGCATCGTACTCGCGAGACAAGTCGCAGTGGAGTTAATCTAAGAGAATTAGGATTTGAGGAGGGCGCGTGCGCTGCGGACGATGCGGCAATGACAATGTAGAGGCCAACCGCTTTTGCGGAATGTGCGGGGCGGCTCTGGTTGCCAAAACACAGGCCGCCGGGCACTCGCCCGGGCAAGGGCCGACTGGTGCGGCGGGACAGGCTGCAGCGCCCAGGCAGGCCCCGGTTCCGGTGCAGTTCGTTCCGGTGCAATCTGGTCCGAAGCGAGCGCCGCTTTCGTCCTCTGGTGCCGGGCCGAACACGGGCCCGGTGATCACCCGGCCATCGTTTCTGGGCTTGAACACGCCCCGTGCTGAAGATCCTCAGGCCGGGCGCGATGCTCAACAGCACTCTTCCGGAAATCTGGACTACCTTCTTGAGGATGAGGAAGAACCGAATCGGGGCTGGGGCAAGCTGCTCTTGGTTGTGGTCGCGCTGGCTTTGGCCGTGGGATTCGGCTACCTGCACTGGAAGCAAGGAGGCTTCGACTGGCTGAACGCGAGCGAAAAGAAGCCGGCGGCGGCGGCGAAACCAACAGCAGACGCGGCGCAGAGCGGTGCGGATTCCGCGGGCACGACGGGGTCGCCGGCAATTCCGGATGGTGCCGCTTCCGATGCTGGCGCGAACGGGATCGCGACGGCTCCCGCCACGGGTGGCGCTGCCGCGAGTCCGGCGGAATCCACTGCGCCGCAGGCGATTCCTTCGCAAGCCACTTCGCCATCCGCTTCTCCCCAGGCTCAGCCAGGCGATCCCGATTTGCCGGCGGACTTCGCGTCACCCACTGCCGGTTCTGGTTCACACACGCCATCACTTCCGGAGGAGCCGCCTGCTGGCCCGAAAGCGGGGACACGCAAGGCCGCCGCGGCAAACCGGTGGCGGCGAAACCGGTTGATCCGGTGACGGAGGCAGAACGCTACATTTATGGGCGCGGAGTGCGCCAGGACTGCGATCACGGAATGCGGCTGTTGAAGCCGGCGGCGGAACAATCCAATCCGAATGCGATGATTTCGCTGGGCGCGCTGTACTCGACCGGAACGTGCGCGCCCCGTGACTTGCCGTCGGCCTATCGGTGGTTCGCGCTCGCTCTGCACAAGCAGCCCGACAACCAGCCTCTGCAGGATGACCTGCAGAAGTTATGGAGCCACATGACGCAGCCGGAGCGTCAGCTCGCCATCAAGCTCAGCCAGTAAGATGGTGGGCGCAGTCTTTCGTCCCCGCTGGGGCTCGCTTGCTCCCTCATTGCCGACCCACGGCTTACCGGTGGGTTTATTCTCGCGCCGCTCCGCGGCTTCTCTTCTCTTCTCTTCTCTTCCGCTTCCGCTTTCGCCCTATGGGCCTCATCGCATCGACAATCCAACCCAAGTCCTTGCCTGCGAGACTGTCCGGCTGCTATGTTTTCGCCACAGCTTCCGGAGTGGGTTGCCATGCGTAGACGGGGTTGGCGCCTGTTGCGTGGCCTGTTGTCTGGATCGCGCGCACGGCAATCCGACGGGGCTGATTTTGCGTATCTCTAGATAAGGAAGAGACAAAGCGTTTGTTGAGTCCGCAACCACAAGGCATTTCGGCGGATCTGGCCCTGGTGATTGGCCTGAAGTCCGGCGATCAGGGGGCGATGGCGGAGCTCTACGACCGCTATTCTTCCGTGGTATACGCGGTCGCCTTGCGGGTGCTGGGCGATACAGGAGCGGCGGAAGACGTGCTGCAAGAAGTCTTCCTGCAATTGTGGCGCAAGCCGGGCGCTTTCGATGCGGCGCGCGGCAGTCTGAGGAGCTGGCTGGCCGTGATCACGCGCAACCGCGCGATCGACTCCCTCAGAAAGCGGCGGCCGCAAACGGATATTGAGGAGGTGGTGCTGTCGGTGGCGCCCGACCTGGCCGGAGAGGCAGAGCGCGCGCGGGCCGCGGAGAAAGTGCGTGGCGTGATGGGAACCATGGCGCCAGCGCAGCGCAGCGCGCTCGAAATGGCTTATTGGGAAGGCATGAGCCATTCGGAGATCGCCGACAAGACGGGAGAGCCGCTGGGGACGGTGAAGACGCGGATTCGCGCGGGCTTGATTGCCCTGCGGAAGGCTTTTCGGACGTGAGTGTGCAGCGGGCGCCGCGCTCCGCGGAAAGCCGTAGGCGGCTGTCTCCACATAGAAGCGAGAGTGAGTTGAGGAAATGGCGTGAGTAGGAAATGAGCGAGCACGAACAGTACGCAGAGGATCTCGCCCTGTACGCGCTGGATGCGCTGACGGGAGATGATCGCGCGCGAGTGGACGAGCATCTGGCGACGTGCGCGGCATGCCGGCTGGAACTGGAGCAACTGCGCGGCGAAACGGCGTTGCTGGCGCTGTCGACGACGGGGCCGAGGCCTCCGCAGCGGGCGCGTCAGCGGCTGCTGGATGCGGTGGCGCTTGAAGCACGGGCGACGACTTCCCCCGTCCCTTCGACAGGCTCAGGGCAGGCTCTTTCACAAAAAGCGCGAAAGGATGGAGCACCCGCGCCCCGCCGTTCGTGGTGGGGAGTGCTGGGATGGGCGGCTGCGGCGGCGGTGCTGGTTTTGGCCGCATCGCTCTGGAAGGAGAACGCAGCGCTGAAGCAGACTTTGGCGGCGGCGAGTTTTCAGGCGGCGGAGAGCACGCGCGAACTGGAAGAGCTCCGCAAGATTGCAGCGCCCATTCTTCAGCCGGAAGCGCAACGGATAACCCTGGTCTCGGCGAAAGCTCCGCCGCAGCCGCAGGGCAAGGCATTTTATCTGCGCAGCCGGGGCAGTCTGATTTTGCTGGCGAACAACATGCCGCCGCTGCCGCCGCGGAAGGCGTATGAGTTGTGGCTGATGCCGACGAGCGGGGCTCCGATTCCGGCGGGAGTGTTCAAGCCCGATGCTCACGGGAGCGCAAGCGTGGTGAACCCTCCGCTGCCGGCGGGTATTGAGGCCAAGGCGTTTGCGATAACAGTGGAGAACGAAGCGGGGTCGGCAACGCCGACCATGCCGATTGTGATGACGGGCGCGGGCGAGTAGGGCTTGCGGTATGGGATGCAGAAAAGCGTTTAGCCGCAACCAACGCCAACGGGTCGCGACGAAACGCGGCGGGACAGTTATCGCAGCGCTGGAAGCGCCGCGCCATCCATACCCAGAGTCGCCGCCTGCCAGCCGCTGTTCCGGCCCGCATCTTCCGCAACCAGCCGAATTGCAGACTTAGTTTTCCACGACTTTGACGGCTTTTGCGTCTGTGCGTTCTTTTCTAACGGCGCGGGCAGCGTCGCCGAGAGAAGTCTCGGGCTTCAGGGTGGTTCCGAACTCCGACAGCGGGCGCTCGCCCTTCGCATAGCTATAAGTAGAGGTGCTGAACAGGCTGGATTCCTGCGCCATGGCGTGTTCGGAGGCGTGCTGGGCATGGTCGGACATCTGAAGGGGCTGAGCTGTGCCACTCGCGACGGCAGCGGTTTGTCCAAAGGCGGCGGTGGCGCAGAGAAAGCACAGAGAACAGAGAGCGAAGATTGTAGTCTTCATCAAGTTGATCCTAGTCCGGGGGAAATTGCCTATCGTGTGAAAGAACTGGCGGAATGCCGGATTAGCGCGGCTTCCGGGGTGGTATGGGCAATCCGCTTACCAAACGGAAGCGGCTGGGATTCGAGTTAGCGGACGCTGACGACGGTTAGGAGCAAGAATTTGCACATATGTGGAAACTGGGACTTTAGAACTGGCAGGGGCGCAGCATTTGTTCGCCTGCGCCGGCCGATGAGGGCAAGAATTTTACGCTCGCTGTCCAGCGGCTTGGGGCGACACGTGGGACGTCGAAAGGGAAAGACTTGAGAAGAAAGTGATGGTGTGAAGGAATTTTCACAGTTGACAGGCAGGCGGAATGTGAGGAGAATCATCCCATCTTGTTGTCCCCTGCTCCATTTAACTCTGGAACTTCAACAAGCCTTTCGTAGAATTCACAAATTGCAACACTGATGCTTTCAAAGACTCTTAAGGAGACTCCTACTCATGAAGCAACGATTTACTGTGCTCAGCTTACTCGCTGCGCTTTTGGTGGTGGCCAGCGTGGCCGGCACCGCTTTCGCCCAGGACGCAACCGACACCCTGCCCATGCATCCGCGGTTCGCCCGGCTGACCCCACACCTCAGCAATGACGTTCGGACCCCGGCCACTCCGCTGACCACGTGGAATGGATCGTTCGTGTACAAGACTAAAACCTACAAGTACAACATGGTGGGCACGACGCCCTCGACCGGGACGTCGACGACGATTCCCGTATTCATCATTCCGATCGTGCTGAAGTACGTTAGCGGCACGACGACGACGACCTTCACACCAGAGACCAAGCTAAGCAATGGTCTGACTGCGGTCCAGAATACGGTCGCCTCGCCGATCTTCCAGAACATGGACTGGAAATCACCGGGTGGAACGGACCTGGGCACCACGCAATACGAAGACGCCTTCCAGCGCGGGAATTTCTGGGGCCAGGTATCGACGGCCACGGGATATCACGTGTTGTTGGGAACGCCGAAGGTGACCAAGCCGCTGACGTTCGTCGTACCGCCGGCGGATGGCAGCGTCGGAAGCGAGGGTGGAGTTAAGGTAGGACTGGCGGACATCAACTGGCTAGACGCGAAGTTCCAGGCGTTCATCACGAAGTTCAAGGCGATTCAGCCGAACACGTTACCGATTTTCATCACCTACGATGTGTACCTGACGTCGGGCGGATGCTGCATCGGCGGCTATCACAGCTCGATGGGCAGCGTGGCGGCGCCGCAGGCCTATTCGATGTTCACCTACATCGGCAAGCCGGGCGCATTCGCGCAGGATGTCTCGGCCTTGTCGCATGAAGCGGGCGAGTGGCTGGACGATCCGCTGGTGATAAATACCAACGGCAATCCGGTTTCTTGCGGAATTCTCGAAGTGGGAGATCCGGAAGAAGGCTTCGCTAATTTCGGCGCTTTCGCTTACACGCTGGGCGGGTTTACCTACAACCTGCAGGATCTGACCTATCTGGAATACTTTGGGGCGCCGACAACCACTTCGGTGGACAGCGGCACGGAGACTTTCCACGATAATCCTTTCCACCTGGGAATCTGCAACAACGGTGGTTAGTGTATTTGGTTCTTGATACAGAGGCCCGCCCCGCCAGGGGCGGGTTTTTATTTGGCTTCGCAGGGGGCTGGTTTCGACGGCGATGGGGGACTGCGGAAGGAATGGAAAAGCAGGCAAGATCAGGCGAAACGTAGCGCAGGTTTCGGCGCCGGGAATTTACGAAAAGCGGAATTCGCCGCGTCATTTACAAAATCAGAACGAGACGAAGGCTTAAAGTCTTTGTGTGTTGACTTGGGATCAGGCGGCGTATTAAAAAACATAAAACTCAGGAGCCCTCGCCACGGCGGCGATGGTCCCGGTTGCGACCCGATTGCGGTTGTTTGCTGTGTCACGCGGTTCAAAGCCAAGAACGAAGGAGCGTTGTCTGATGATGATCAAGAAGAGTGGGAATCGTTTGAGTTTGTTGGCTGTAGTCGCCGTGCTGGCATGCAATGCCGGCACCGCCTCTGCCCAGGATGAGATGAAAGTAAACGAGGAAGTGAAGCCGACGTATGTAACGCTGCCGCCCCGGCTGCGCTACGACGTGAAAACGCCGGCGACGGCCCTGACCACTTGGAACGGGTCGTTCACGTACAAGGGAAGGAACTACAACTACAACATGGTGGGAACCGCACCCTCCACCAATACTTCCACCACGGTCCAAGCTTATATTATCCCGCTGAAGATCGTGATCACATCGCGGCGGGGAACAAAGACGACTTTCGATCCCGTGCACGTGCTGTCGAACGGGAATTCGGTGACGCAAAATACGGTTGTGTCGCCCGTCTTCGATTCCACGACAACCTACACGCAAGGCGGCGTGAACGTGGGCAAGACGCAGTACGAAGATGCGTTTCAGCGCGCCAACTTCTGGGGCACGGTCAGCAGCCACACCAGCTATCACGTGCTGCTGGGAGGACCGACCGTACTGGCGGAACAAACGCTGAGCCCGCCTTCGGGGTCGGGCACGACGGGGTCTCCGTTCGGATTCACGGCGGGACTGGTGGATATCAACTGGTTCGACGCGCAGATTCAGAGTCTGATCAGCAGGTTCTCGCAGATTCAGCCGAACACGTTGCCAATCTTTTTGACCTATGACGTCTATCTGACCCAAAGCGGACAATGCTGCATCGGCGGCTATCACAGCTCCGAGGGCAGCGTGAACGCTCCGCAGGCCTACTCGCACTTCACTTACGTGGATCATCCCGGCGACTTCGCTCAGGATGTTTCCGCGCTTTCGCATGAAGTGGGCGAATGGCTGGACGATCCGCTGGTGGTCAATACAGGCGGCAACAACACTCCGTGCGGCATTTTGGAAGTAGGCGATCCTCTGGAAGGAAACGCGAACTATGGCGGGTATCCTTATTCGTTGCACGGATTCACCTATAACCTGCAGGACCTGGTGACGCTGCCGTATTTCGGAGCGCCGCCGAGCACGACCGTGAACAATTGGTTCACCTTCCAAGGTGAATCGCTTTCGGTATGCCAGAACGGGTCTTAGACGGTTCGGACCTGCCCCCACGCGTGTGACCCGCTCCGCCAGGAGCGGGTTTTTTGTTTTCGTTAAAGGTCGGAATTGCGGAGCACCCAGAGAATTCAGGGAGGCGCAAAGTAGAAATGGGGTTAACTTCGTGATGATTGGGCGCCGTACTTCTGGAAAACGGAGTCGCGGGAGATGACGCCCTCCAACTTGCGGGAGTCGGCGCGATTGACCACGGGAACTAGCGGGTAATTGTTCACGTAGCGGAGGGCTGAATCGAGCGGGAGATCGGGGTAGAGACTGGGTAAAGATTGGGCGGGAAGAGTGGAAGCGAGAGTGTGTTCGCCCTTGCCTTCCTGGAAAAGACGCTGGAGCTGGTCGCGGCTGATGGTGTTCCAGCCACTGGGATGCATGCGCACGAGGAAGATGGAGTCGGCGGAATCCTGAACACGGAGGGCGTTGGCGTCGACGTAATCGAGCGCGCTGAGGATGGTGGCAGGGACGGGGAGCATGGCATCTTCGATGCGGAGGATGGCTTCTTCGCGGTCCTCTTCGAGCGAGGGCAGGATAAGTCCGTCCTGACGGGTGAGCATATCGAAGATGGGGATGGTCTGCAGGCTGCGCGAGACAAGGTAAGAGAAAGTGTTGGCCACGATGACGGGAACGATGATCTCATAGTTACCACTGACTTCGAGGACCATGAAGACGGAAGTCATGGGAACACGGAGGAACCCGGCGAAGAGGACTCCCATGCCGACGAGGACGTAAGTTCCGGTGGATCCGGTGAGGTGCGGAAAAAAGATGCGCTCGATGTCACCGACGGCGCCGCCGAGCATGGCTCCGATGAACAGGGTGGGCGCGAACATGCCGCCGGGAGCGCCGCTGACGAAAGAAAGTGTGGTAGCGAGAATCTTGAGAACGGCTAGGATGGCGAGGACTTTCCAGGCGAACTGGCCGTGCATGGCCTGGTCCATGGAATCGTAGCCGGCGCCCATGATTTGCGGAGCGCCGAGGAAGGCGATGAGCCCGACGAGCAGTCCGGCGAGCGCGGGCTGAAAGTATTGCGTCCAGCGAGGCAGAGATCGGAGGCGGGGGCGCAGATAGCCGATCGACTTGGCGAAGGCGACGGAGGCGAGGCCGCCGACAATGCCGAGGACGGCGTAGGCGATGAGTTCGGTGGGTCGCTTAAAGGTAGTAACGGGAATGCGGAAGAGCGGTTCACTGCCGAGAAACCAGCGCACGATCACGACACTGGAGACGGCGGACAGGACGACGGAACCGAGGATGCCAGCGCTCCAGCGTCCGATGACCTCTTCGATGACGAAGAGCACGGCGGAGATGGGAGCGTTGAAAGCGGCGGCGAGGCCAGCGGCGGCGCCGACCGGGGCCATGAGGCGGAGCTTTTCGCGGGAAATTTCAAGCCGGCGTCCAAGGGCGGAAGCGATGCCTGCTCCGATCTGGAGGGAGGGATCTTCCGGGCCAAGGGATTGACCGGAGCCGATGGCGAGCGCGGCGCAAATGAATTTTCCGACGGCGGTGCGAAAGGGAATGAATCCGTTGAAGATGTAGAGCGCGGCCTTGGTCTGGTTCACGCCACTGCCGCGAATGCCGGGGAACACGTGTATGACGAGGATGGCAACGACCAGACCGGCGAGCGAGGGAACGGCGAACAGGCGCCAGCTATGGGTCTGCGGAAGCGGACCGAGCAGGGCGAGATGCATCCAGTCAATGGCGAGGCGGAAGCAGACAACGGCCAGGCCGGAGAAGATTCCGATGAAAACCGAGAGGATGAGGAAAAATACTTCTTCGTGGAAAACGCCTTCCAGGGTCGAAAACAAGCGGCGAGGAGTTTGCAGCCGCACGAGGGGAGGATGCGGCGAAGGCCCCGGAGAGTTACTGGTAGAGGCAAGATCACTCATTGGCCGGCGGCCTCGCGTTTTTGGGAGATCAGTAGCAGCGCCAGGTCGAAGCTCTCCGGCGTGCCACAAATAGCGGCGGTCTGCCGTTCGATTTGGAAGACGACGTCCATGATGGTGTCGGGGAGAGCGGTTTCCGCCGGGGAGCGGAGACGGGCGAGATCCGGTTTGACGGCAGTCCAGCGGGATTGCAGCGTGGAGAGCGGGGATGCAAGGGGATTGGGAGTAGCGTTGAGGTTGACGGCTGTCCGCCGGGCGCACTCGGTGAGGCGCTCTTCGGCCTGGACGAAGTCGGCGGTGATGCGGCGATTGCGTTCGGCGTCGGAGATATGACTTTGGAAAGGGTTGGCGTTGAGAATGATATCGGTGGTTGCGAGAAGCTGGCGAGAGTTGGCATTCTCGGGAATGACGTTGACTGCGGCCCGCAGATAACGCTGGGCCGTCGTGTAATTGCCGGATCTGTAGGCGGCTTCGCCGGCTCCGGCCGGGGCAGCGGAGTTCGCGGGATCGAGGCGCAGAACTTCTTCATACTGGGCAAGCGCTCCCGCGGAATCTTGCGCTTGCGCGAAAAGTTGCGCGGCCTGGAGATGCGAGACGGGATCGGGAGGCAAGGCTGTGGCAAGGGCCATGAGTTCCGATTCGGCTTTGTCAGGAACGCCTTTTGTAAGCAGGAACTGGATGAGTTCAATGCGAGCTTTGTCGCGGTTGAAGTCGGGGTTGGAGTTCCAGACTCCGTACATCGCGTTGTGGTAGTAACGAGTGGCGTCTTCGATGGAACCGCGGCGGGCGGCGACGCGGGCGAGGGCAAGATTGACGTTGGCGTCCTGAGGGGCGCGCTGCCAGAGAGCGATGAGGTAGGATTCGGCTTCGTCGAGACGGCGCGGGTCGTTGCTATCGCGCAGGGCGCGGGCCAGGCTGAGCTGGTACTGGGAGTTGGCGGGATCGCAGGTGAGGGCGGCGCGGAAGGCGGCGATCGCGTCGTCGTAGCGAGCGGCGCCGGCGGCAGCGAGACCCTGAACATAGAGCTTGCGGCCACGGGCCTGCTGATTGGCGTTGAAGCGGGAAACGAGATGGCTAACGGCGGCGAAGGCGACGGCGGCAGCGAGAGTGAGGATGAGCAGTATAACGGGCGCGGAGCGCGGCACCAGTTTGGGGAACTTCCACGACATGTCTCGTATCACGATATCATTGTGCGGGCCGAAAGCGGCGGGGTTGAGCACAAAACCGGGCTTGGGGCATCCGGTTCAGGTAAGATACTTCGGCCCAAGGACTGCGAGCGTAGAGCGCACCTCATCCACCATGAATCGCGAATATCACAAGGGATACAGCCAGGAACTGAACCGGGACATGGATGCGCTGGTTTTCGGGCATGCGGGAACGCCGCTGCTGGTGTTCCCGACCTCGATGGGGAAGTTCTTCGAGTATGAGGACCGCGGGATGATTGGCGTGCTGGCGCCGAAGATTGAGCGCGGCGAGCTGCAGGTGTTTTGCCCGGACGGCATCGATACGGAAAGCTGGTACAACAAGGGTCTGCATCCCAAGGTGCGGGTGCTGCGGCACTTGCAGTACGAGCGCTATATTCTGCATGAGGTGGTGCCGTTGATCCGGCGGAAGAATTCGAAGCCGCAGTTGGCGGTGACCGGATGCAGCTTTGGAGCCTATCACGCCGTGAATTTTGCGCTTAAGCATCCCGATGTGGTGACGCACTGCGTGAGCATGAGCGGGGCGTTCGATATCCACCAGTTTCTGGATGGGTATTATGACGACGACTGCTATTTCAATTGCCCGCCAGATTATTTGCCGAACCAGAACGACGATTGGTTCTTGAGCCGCTACCGGAAGATGAAAATTGTGCTGGGGTCGGCGGATTGGGATATGTGTCTGGACCAGAACGTGAAGCTGTCGGCGATCCTGAATAGTAAGGATGTGCCGAACTGGCTGGATGTTTATGGTGACAATTCGAAGCATGACTGGCCGTTGTGGCTGAGAATGGCGGGAAAGTATTTCTAGAGATTCGTGGCTGGTGGTCAGTGGTCAGTAGTGAGATTGGAAGTCAGGAACGGAGAGTTGCTGTGAAGAAGATTGGGATTTTATTTGGGATGGAGAATACGTTTCCGCCGGCGCTGGTGGAGAAGATCAACGCGATGAAGATCGCCGATGTGACGGCGGAGTTTGTGCAGGTGGGCGGAGTGCGGATGGATGAGCCGCAGAAATATGCCGTCATTATTGACAGAATCTCGCAGGATATCCCGTTCTATCGGGCTTACTTAAAGAACGCGGCCTTGCAGGGAACGATCGTGGTGAACAATCCCTTCTGGTGGTCTGCGGATGACAAGTTCTTCAATTATGCGCTGGCGGACAAGCTGGGCGTGGCGATACCGCCGACCGTCATTCTGCCGCACAACAAGCATCCTGAAGGGACTACGGACCAGTCGATGCGGAATTTGATATTTCCGCTGAACTGGCAGGAACTGTTCGACTATGTGGGATTTCCGGCTTTCTTGAAACCTTATTCCGGAGGCGGGTGGAAGCACGTTTACCATGTGCATTCGCCGGAGGAGTTTTTCCAGCACTACAACCAGACGGGCGATTTGTGCATGACGCTGCAGCATGGCGTGGTGTTTGAGGAGTACTACCGGTGCTATGTGGTGGGGCAGGAGAAAGTACATATCATGCAGTACGACCCAAGGCTGCCGCATCATGAACGGTATGTGAAGGGGAATCCGCCGCCGTCGTCGGCGGCGCTGAAGGAGCGGATCGAAAAGGATGCGGTGGCGTTGTGCCGGGTACTTGGGTATGACCTCAATACCGTGGAGTTTGCGGTGGAGGGTGGAGTGCCGTATGCGATTGATTTTCTGAATCCGGCGCCGGATGCGGAGATTACGTCGGTGGGGCAGGAGAATTTCGATTGGATTGTGAATGCCGTGGCGGAGATGGCGGTGAAGATGGCCGTGAGCGGGGAGGACCCGGCGCGGGAGTTAAGGTGGGCGGGGTTTCTGGCAGGGACACCGGCGGCGAAACAGTCCCGCAAAAGCGAGCCGGCATGGGTGGCTGAGCGCAAGCGGGGGAAGGCGGCGAAGTAGGCGGCTTTCAACGTCCGGAGAGTTCACAGAAGTTACTGAGCTGGTCGTGGCGTGGGGTGTCGCCGCGATTCTTGGTTCCCAAATAACCGCGCTCATCTTGCTGTCTCGGGCATCTGCGCCCGGACGTTGGATGCGCAGTTTGTTTGCCTTGCTCTCCATCTGCTTCAGTAGATGGATGCCTCTTCTTGTGGCCCTTTTTCTGTGGTTGTCTTGGTTCCAGATTCATCACGCATCTTGAGTCGGGCGCAGCATCAGTTGTTATACTGTTAAAGGCTCGATTTTTCCGCGTCCGCGACGACGCGCAAGGATGGGCGCTCGTGGCAAGGATGGGCGTCCGTGGTTAGATTTCGCGGGCGAGGGCGCCCGCGCCACATTACGCAATGAAACCTACTTTCAGCATCGGGATCGAAGAGGAATATCAGACGGTAGATCCGGAGACGCGGGATCTGCGGTCGCATATTCAGGCGGAGATCCTCGAAAAGGGCAAGCTGTTGCTGCAGGAGCGGGTGAAGGCGGAGATGCACCAGTCGGTGGTGGAGGTGGGCACTTCAGTCTGCCAGAACATCAAGGAAGCTAAGGTTGAAGTGAAGAAGCTGCGGCGCGACATGGTTCGACTGTCGCGGGAGAATGGGTTGCGGCTGGCGTCGGTGGCGACGCATCCGTTCGCGGACTGGCGGGTGCAGGAAATTTATCCGGACGAGCGGTACAAGCACATAGTCGAGGACATGCAGTTGGTGGCGCGGGCGAATCTGATTTTCGGGCTGCATGTGCATATTGGGATCGAGGACCGCGAGACGGCGATCCACATGATGAATCATGCGCGGTATTTTCTGCCGCACCTGCTGGCGCTGTCGACGAATTCGCCGTTCTGGCTGGGGATGAATACGGGGTTGAAGTCGTATCGTTGCAAGGTGTTCGACAAGTTTCCGCGGACCAACATTCCGGATTATTTTCCGAGCTGGGGCGAGTACGAAAACTTCATCAAGCTGCTGATCAAGACCAACTGCATCGACAATGCGAAGAAGATCTGGTGGGACATCCGGCCGCACCCGTTCTTTAATACGATTGAGTTCCGGGTATGCGATATTCCGATGCGCGCGGATGAGACGATCGCGCTGGCGGCGCTGATTCAGGCGACGGTGGCGAAGCTGTATAAGTTGCACACCGCGAACCAGGGATTCCGGCTGTACCGGCGGGCTCTGATCATGGAGAATAAATGGCGGGCGGCGCGCTACGGCATGGCCGGGAAGCTGATCGATTTCGGCAAGCAGACGGAAGTGCCGGCGAAGGATTTGATCTACGAGTATCTGGAATTTGTCGACGATGTGGTGGATGAACTGGACTCACGGGAAGAGCTGAACTACATCCACACCATGTTGGAGCGGGGCAGCGGCGCGGACCGCCAGTTGCAGGTATATCAGGAGACGGGAGACTTGAAGAAAGTTGTCGATTACATCATTGAGGAGACGGAGACAAGCCTGGCGGAAGAGCAGCCGGCTTCCGTGAGAAAAGTAGGTTAATGACTATTCCCGTAGATCGAGCCAGCGCTCCCAGCCTTCGCAAAGCTCGCGGAGGATGGGGCACCCGAAGCGCAATCCCTTTCGATCCTGAATACACTCCGGGGGCGCGCAATGCGGTGAGTGTTTGCCTGCGGGTGCAGCCGGAGGAGAAGGTTTGCGTGATCGCCGATGAGGTCACGCTGGAGATTGCAGCGGCGATCATAAACGAGTTGGAGAACCTGGGCGCGCCCTACCACGTGTGGGTGCTTGAGGATCTGGCGGAGCGTCCGCTGAAGGACTTGCCGCCGGAGATCATTGAGGATTTGGAGACGAGCCAGGTTTCGATCTTTGCGGTGCAGGCGCAAAGGAATGAGCTGCGCTCGCGCATGCAGATGACGGATGTTGTGAACCGGCGGAGAATCCGGCATGCGCACATGGTGAACATCAACCGGCAGATCATGCTGGAAGGGATGCGGGCGGACTTCCGGAAAGTGGACCGGCTGAGCGCCAAGGTGGTGGAGATGGTGCGCAAGGCGCGGTGGGTGCGGGCGAAAACGGCGGCGGGGACGGACCTGACGGCGGAGTTGAATCCGAATTACCGCTGGCTGAAGACCAGCGGGATTATCACTCCGGAAAAGTGGGGAAACCTGCCGGGCGGGGAAATCTTTACGACGCCGGGCGAGGTAAATGGCACGTTCGTGATTGACGGCGTGGTAGGGGACTACTTGTGCGCGAAGTTTGGCAGCCTGCGGGAGAATCCGCTCACCATCCGCATGAAAAATAACCGCCTTACCGAGGCCCACTCGGAGAATCACGAACTGGAGGACGACTTCTGGAAATACACGCACACGGATGAGAATAGCGACCGCGTGGGCGAGTTTGCCATCGGGACCAACATCGACTTGAAGGAAGTGATTGGGCAGATTCTGCAGGATGAGAAGTACCCCGGGGTGCATATTGCGTTTGGGAATCCCTATGGGGCGCATACCGGGGCGGAGTGGGATTCGTCGACCCATATTGATGTGGTGGGACGGAAGTTTAACATCTGGGTGGACGACCAGCAGATCATGCAGGATGGGAAGTTTTTGGTGGAGGCGTAGGGCGGTCTTGCTGCGACGGACAGCAGATTCCTCGCTTCACTCGGAATGAAAAGCTTTTTGGTGCGAGGGCGGGTCGCCCTCGCCGGCGGGACGCCAGCGCTACGATGATTCCCTCGCTTCGAAAGCAGTTCAACAGCGGTTTTACTCCCGAAAAATATCTGGCATTTTTGCGGCGGATTGACGACGCTTGCGGAACTCATGTGCAGTTCCGGCTGTCGGAGACTCCTTGTTTCTTTCCCAGGTCTCTGCTGGAGCGGATGGCGGAGGATGGGAAGGAGCTGATCCGGCAACTGGTGGAGAGTCCGGAGTATCGAGAACGGTCGAATGAGTCGATTCCGGCGGAGTCCCGGGTTGCGAATGAGCCGGCACACCCGCTGTTCGTGCAAGTGGATTTTGGGTTGGTGCGTGCTGCGGGCGGCGAGTTGCAGCCGAAGCTGGTGGAGTTGCAGGCCTTCCCATCGCTCTATGCGTATCAGGGGACGCTGGCGCAAAGCTACATCGAAGCGTACGGGCTGGATCGATTCGAAGGAGGAGAGCGGCTGCGGTTCTTTTTGAGTGGACTGGATGCGAAATCGTACCGCGAACTGTTGCGGCGGGCGATTGTTGGCAGGCATGATCCGGAGAACGTGATCCTGATGGAGATTCATCCGCAGCAGCAGAAAACGCTGCCGGATTTTCTGCTGACGGAGCAGATGCTGGGGGTAAGGACGGTCGACATTGAGGCGATCAAGAAGCAAGGGTCGCAGCTTTACTACGAACGGAACGGAGCCCGGATTCCGATCCGGCGGATCTATAACCGGGCGATTGTGGACGAGTTGCAACGCAAGAAAGTGAAGCTGGGATTCGATTGGCGCG
The DNA here is from genome assembly GCA_003131585.1 of Acidobacteriaceae bacterium. GTDB lineage: Bacteria > Acidobacteriota > Terriglobia > Terriglobales > Acidobacteriaceae > Sulfotelmatobacter. Next base: position 40,680 of record PKVW01000034.1, on the reverse strand, counting down.
ACGATCTTGACGTGGAGTGGGCGGGGCATCCGAACTGGTATTTCCGTATCAGCAAGTTTTCGATTCCGTTCCTAAGGCATGAGTCGGTACCGAAGACCTGGTTTTTGGACCGGCTGGAGCGGATTCCCGACGACTTGCAGAACTACGCGCTGAAGCCTCTGTATTCGTTCGCCGGGCTGGGCGTGGTGATTGCGCCGAAGAAGGAAGATGTCGACGCGATTCCGGCCGAGAAGCGTGGGGAATACATCTTGCAGGAGCGGTTGCACTTTGAGCCGGTGATTGAGACTCCGTTTGGCGGGACAAAGGCGGAGGTGCGCATCATGTATGTATGGCAGGAGGAGTTGCAGGCGGTGCTGACGATTATCCGCATGGGGCGCGGTTTGATGATGGGCGTGGATCACAACAAGAATATGGAGTGGGTGGGAGCATCGGCGGGATTGTACGCGGAAGAGTAGACCGGGGCTCGGGCTGGGTTGGGCTCGGCGAAATATCTTCCCTAGCCGATTCTCTTAACGATAGTGGTTTGGAGTTCGCGGCCGTTGCGGCGGCGAAGGTAGAGTTTATCGCCTGCGAGGCGAACCGGGACCGGATCGCCCGGTTTCCACTCACCGGGCGTGTAGCCATCGGCAGACTTACATTCGTATTCCCCGGTGTAGACCATGCCCTGGACGTTGACGACGACGGCGCGGCGAACGGGGTGAGTGGCTGATTCGCGAAGGATCTCGCCTTCGGCCTGGTACCAGTTTTCGACGTCGCGGCCTTCCATCGCTCCGCTGCGCTGGTAAAGTTCAGTGGCGCGCCGGCGGATGGCTTCTTGCACTTGAGAAGAATAGTTTCCGGACATCTGAGCCATACGAAAACTGCCTCGCTATTTCAGTGCCGCTAACTTCATAGTAGTTCGCCGTGGTGAACTTTGAACCAGGATGCGAGCACAAAAGGCCAGGGTGATGGTCAGTTTGGGAACGCGAAGTCGCACCGAGGAACAACGGTTGCGGCGGTGCGTTGCAGAAAAGATCCGATGTGCAGCTTGGGAGGAGCCAGTTGACCGGAGTCGCTGCCGGGCCTAACATTACCGCGGTCGGGGGCTTGGTCTTCTCATGATTGGCCAGACGGTGTCCCACTATCGCATCCTGGGGAAGCTCGGGGGTGGTGGCATGGGCGTGGTGTACGAAGCTGAGGACCTCAAGCTGGGGCGGCATGTCGCGCTGAAGTTTATTCCGGAAAATCTTGCGGGCGACCCCAAATCGCTGGAACGCTTCGAGCGAGAGGCGAGGGCTGCGTCGCTATTAAATCATCCCAACATCTGCACAATTCACGGTATCGAGGATAACCACGGGCATCCGTTCATCGTGATGGAGAAGCTGGAGGGCGAGAGCCTGAAGCAATCCATCGCGGGACAGGCGATGGGGACGGAGCGGGTGCTCGACATCAGCATCCAGGTGGCGGACGCGCTGGCGGCGTCGCATGCCAAGGGGATCGTGCATCGCGATATCAAGCCGGCGAATATTTTCCTGACTCCGGGCGGGCAGGTGAAGGTGCTGGATTTCGGACTGGCCAAGCTGCTGCACAACATCGGGACGGACAGCGACGGAGCGGCGGCGGACAATTCGTTAACGGCGGTGGGGGTGATTCCGGGAACGGCGGTCTACATGTCGCCGGAGCAGGCGCGGAGCGAGGAAATCGATTTCCGCAGCGACCTGTTTTCGTTTGGCGTGGTGATTTACGAAATGTCGACGGGGAAAAAGCCGTTTACGGGCAAGAACTCACTGATGACGCTGGATGCGGTGTTGCACGATAAGCCGGTCCCGCCTGGGGAATTGAATCCGAAGATGCCGGTGGAGCTGGAGGGCATTATCGGCAAGGCAATGCAGAAGGACCGCAAGGAGCGGTATCAGAGCGCCACGCAGATGAAGGCGGACCTGCAGTTCCTGAAGCGCGAGAGTGAGTCCGGGCTGGTCAAGAGTGGACTGCACAGCGCGAAGTTGCGGGTTGCGAGCAAGACGTTTGGCCGAACCGGCAGCCGGTGGCAGTTCTGGCTACTGTTGGGAACGGCGGCACTGCTGGTGACGGTGCTGGCGGCGGTGGGAACGTACTGGCTGAAACACCGGTCGGTGGCAAATGCGGAGCAGCAGAATGCGATCGCGGTACTACCGCTGCAGAACATGAACGGGGATCTTGCCGTGGACTACCTGCGCTTCGCGCTGGCCGATGAATTGACCAGCGGGTTGACGTACTCGCGTTCGCTGGAGGTGCGGCCTTCGTCGGCGACGCGGAAGTATGTGGAACTGGACCTGGATCCGCGCAAGGTGGGGCAGCGATTGCGGGTGGGCCGGCTGCTGACCGGGCACTTCATGCGGCAGGGGGACCAGTTAAGCGTGACGCTGGAAGCGATTGACGTGTCCAGTGACCGGCTGCTGTGGCAGACAACTGTAACGGCGCCAGTGAATGATTTGATTTCCTTGCAGGGGCAATTGAGCAAGCAGGTGCAACAAGGGCTGTTGCCCGCGCTGGGCGGCGCGGGAGGAGATTTGAGCACGGCAGCGCGTCCAAAGAGTCAGGAGGCGTACGACCTCTACCTGCACAGCCTCGCGCTGCCCCACGATCCCGGGCCGAACAAGGATGCAATCGCGGTACTGGAACACGTGGTAGGAGAGGACCCGGGCTATGCGCCGGCATGGGAGGAATTGGGACACAGGTGCTACTACGATTCGACTTATGCCGGAGGTGGCGAGGCGATGTTCCAGCGCTCGAATTCCGCGTATGAGCGGGCGCTGGCGCTGGATCCGAACCTCGTGGCGGCGGCGAGCAATTTGATCACAAACCGCGTGGAGCGGGGCGACCTCGGCCGGGCCTACGACGAGGCGACGGATCTGGTACGGCGGCGTCCGGAGAGCGCCGATGCACACTTCGCGCTTAGCTATGTGCTGCGTTATGCGGGCATGCAGGAGCGGGCGGGGCAGGAATGTAATACGGCCCGATCGCAGGATCCGGGAAACTTCAGTTTCCGGTCGTGCGCGTGGGCGTTTCTGGAACTGGGGAAGACGGACCGGGCGATGGACTTTGTACACCTCGACGCGGGCTCGGAATGGGCGGCGTGGGTGACATCGTACATCTACCTGGCCGCGGGCAATGTGGCTCAGGCACGGGAGAGCGTAAAGACGGTGGCGAAGACTGCGGTCTACCATCGGGAATTGCTGGTGGCATGCACGGCGGCCCAGCGGCCCGCGGACATGGACCGGATTGTGCGTGAGGCGGAGGCGTCGACGATGATGGAGCCCGATCCCGAGGAGTGGTATCGGATAGGGTCCCTTATGGCGTACTGCGGGCAGAAGGAACCGGCCTTGCGTCTGTTGAAAGCCGCAGTGCAGCAGAATTATTGCGCATATTCTGCGCTGCTAGAGGATCCGCTGCTGAAAGACTTGCGCAAGGACACGGCGTTTAATCAAGTGCTGACCGCGGGGAGCGCTTGTCAGGAGACGCTGAAGCAAGGGCGGGTACAGTAGAGCAGTTGGCAGTTGCCAACTTCCCAGTTCTCGGTTGTTTGTTCTCCGTTCGCGGCTTTGGGGCTTACTGTTCTTCCCGGCCGGAGTCCAGTGTGCAGGCTGGAGGAGGAAAGAATTTGCGTCGGAGCGGGGGTAGGCCCCATCCTTGTAGGGTGAAATATTTGGGATGCAGCCATCGTGCGAGCCGCTTCGGGCGGCTCGTCCAGCGTCTTGTCGAAACCGCAATCGTCCAGACCTCATTCGTATTCCTGTCGCTACTAATTCCCATTCTGCTGGCGGCCTCGCCGCAGCGGACTGCGGAAAGTCCGGTGGGGCCGGCTGCGGCGGCGCCGGATGCTGAGAATCGCCACACGCTGGCAGCGAACTTCCCTCAACTTCCTTATCAGGGCGTTTCCCAGGAACTTCCCCAAGACCAAGGCATTCTGGGCCTGCGGCTGATGCTGCGGCGGCTGGGCACGACCGCGCGGCTGATGCAGACGGTGGCGCATCCGGATGATGAGGATGGCGGGATGCTGACGCTGGAATCGCGCGGGCGCGGAGCGAGTGTGCTGTTGATGACGCTGAATCGCGGCGAGGGCGGACAGAACAAGGTCGGAAGCAATTTGTCGGACGGATTGGGCGTGCTGCGGACGCTGGAGTTGCTGGCGGCGGACGAGTATTACGGGGTGCAGGAGCGGTTCTCGCGCGTGGCCGACTTTGGCTTCTCGAAAAGTGCGGATGAGACTTTTGCGAAGTGGGGCGGACACGATGTGGCGCTGGGGGATATGGTGCGGGTGATTCGCACGTTTCGTCCGGATGTGCTGGTGGCGCGGTTCTCCGGTACGGAGCGGGATGGACATGGGCACCACCAGGCCTCGAGCATCCTGACGAAAGAGGCGTTTCGGGCAGCAGCGGACCCGAAGCGGTTTCCCGAGCAGATCGCGCAGGGGCTGGCGCCGTGGCAGGCAAAGAAGCTCTACATTGGCAACGTGTGCGGCTTTGGAGCGATGACCTGTCCGGATGCGAACTGGACGGTGAAACTGAATACGGGCGAGTCGGACGCGGATCTGCGAGGGTCTTATGTGCAGTTTGCGATGCAGGGATTGCGGCATCAACTCTCACAAGGGTCCGCAAACTGGACTGTGGAACCCGGAGACCGTTTTACGTTCTACAAGCTGGGGGATTCGGTAGAGCCCGCAAGGCTGGATAAAGATGGGCATGAGAAGAACTTCTTCGAGGGTCTCGATACGACATTGCCGGGGCTGGCGGCGCGATTGGGGACGGAAGAATCGAAGGTTCCAAAGTTGCGGCTGGAGTTGACAGAGATTGCAAAGAAGATTGAGGAAGCCCGCCTGCACGCTCAAGGGAACGAATCGTCCGCGGCAGCGGGGCCGCTGATGGGAGTTTTGGCCGGACTGGAGCGGGCGGGGGCGGAGATTGATAGGAGCACTCTGAGCGTTGCGTTGAAGTCTGATCTGGCGGCGCGGATCGGAGAGAAGCGCGAGCAGGCCGAGTATGCGCTCAACGATGCCCTTAACGTAACGCTCGAAGCCACGGTGGTTTCACGTGTAGACCGGAATGGTACACCGGTTAAGGAGCGTGCGAAAAAAGAGGCAGAGGCGATGACCACGGTTTCGCCGGGGCAGGAATTTCTAGTCGGGGTGGATTTTCACAATGGATCCAAACACCTGCTGTTGGTTGACGGACTGAAGCTGGAAGTGCCGAAAGGATGGGGCACGATTTCCGACAAGACGGAGAGGATTGTCGTCAAACCTGGCGACAACGTTAATGTAGTTTTTCGATTGCGCGTGCCGAAAGATGCGGCTTACACACGGCCTTACTGGCATCGCGACGATCCGGAGACGGAGAGCTTGAATCACGTCGATGACGAGAAGTATGCGACGCTTCCCTTCCCGCCCCCCGTGCTGCGGGCGCGCGTTGAGTACTTGACTGTAGGCTCTCCTGGCGTTGGAGCGACCGTCGTGACGCGCTTCGTGGACGATGCCGGGACGGAACGCGCTCGGCCGCTCGCAGTCGTCCCTGCATTTTCGGTTGCGTTAGAACCGGGGACGCAAGTGATCACGGCGCACCACGGCGCTAGTTCGACGGTGGTCGTCGGCGTCACCAGCAACCTGCAGCAGGCGGCGCGGGGCGTGCTGCGCCTCGAGTTGCCTGCCGGATGGAAGTCCGAGCCGTCGCAACTTGCAGTAGAGTTCTCCCGGCACGGAGAAAAACAGGATTTCCAGTTCAAGGTCCTCGGGGCTGGCTTGCAGGAAGGACGATCCAAGGTTCGGGCCGTGCTCGAAGCAAACGGCGAGAAGTTCAGCGAAGGCTACACGCTGGTGACGCGCGAGGACCTGGGCAGCTTCTACTATTATCAGCCGGCCGTGCAGCGGGTGAGCATCGTGGATGTAAAAGCTCCACATGATTTGAAGGTTGGCTACATCATGGGCGCGGGCGACGACATTCCCACGGTGCTGCAGCAGGTGGGGATGGACGTGACGCTGATTCCACCGGAAACAATCGCCAGCCAGGATTTGAGCGGGTACGGAACGATTGTGTTGGGCATCCGCGCCTACGATACGCAGAAAGATGTGGCCGCAAATAATAAGAAGCTGCTCGATTTTGTCGCGTCCGGCGGGACTCTCGTGGTGCAGTACAACACCGGCGTGGCGGATTTTAACAATGGGCACTTTACGCCGTATCCTGTGGAACTGAGCCGGGCGCGGGTTTCGGTGGAGGAAGCCGCGGTAGAGATTCTGGCGCCGGAGGATGGGGTATTTCATTATCCGAATGCGATCACGGCTCGCGATTTTGACGGCTGGGTTCAGGAACGCGGGCTTTACTTCATGGACAAATGGGATGAGCATTTCAAACCGCTGCTGAGCTGCCACGATCCGGGCGAGGACGCGCAAAAGGGCGGACTATTGCGGGCGCAATACGGCAAGGGAACGTACATTTATACGGGTTACGCCTTCTTCCGGCAATTGCCGGCGGGAGTGCCGGGCGCCGTGCGGCTGTATGTGAATCTTTTGAGCGCTGGGCATGAGAAACAGTAGCCAGTCTCTAGCGGCAGCTAGCGGCCAGTTGTCAGTAAACCTGAGTGGGCTTCAGTTTAGCACCGTGATCAGTTTGTTCCCTGGGGTGTGATCCGACCGAGCGCATGGGTTCTCCAACAAAACTGGATGCGAGTTCGCATGGCCTGATTCGCGGGATGGGCCTCGGGAGCGCGACTGCGCTCAACATGATTGACATGATCGGCGTGGGGCCGTTCATCACCATGCCGCTGATCCTGGGCGCCATGGGCGGGCCGCAGGCCATGCTGGGGTGGGTGGTCGGCGCGCTGTTTGCGCTGTGCGACGGGCTCGTGTGGGCGGAACTGGGCGCGGCGATGCCGGGGTCGGGCGGCGCGTACCGCTATCTGCGGGAGATTTACGAGCCGCAAAAGATGGGGCGGCTGATTTCGTTTCTGTTTATCTGGCAACTTTCCTTCAGCGCGCCGCTTTCGATTGCCACGGGTTGCATCGGGCTGGCGGGATACGCGGCATATTACTGGCCGGGCTTAGAAACTGTTTATTCCGCGCACACGGCGGCTGTACAGATTCCGTGGGCGGGCCCGTTGCAAGTCAGTTGGATCGTGACGCCTGGGACTGCGGTGGCCATAGGCGCATGTGGCCTCGCAATTCTGCTGTTGTACCGGAGGATCACGGCGATTGGAAGATTGTCGAAGGCGCTTTGGGTTTGCGTCATGGGAACGATCGGCTGGATCATCTTCGCCGGCCTCACGCACTTCAACGCAACCCAGGCGTTTGATTTTCCAGCGGGCGCGTTCACGCTCTCGCGCGGATTTTTCACCGGGCTGGGTGGCGCCATGCTGGTGGCGACCTACGACTACTGGGGCTATTACAATGTCTGCTTTCTGGGCGACGAGGTGGAAGACCCCGGGCGAAATATTCCTCGGGCATTGCTGCTTTCCATTGCATTGGTGGCGTGTCTATATCTAGTGATGAACGTGTGCATCCTGGCTGTCGTGCCGTGGCGGGAGATAGTGCGAGGGGGGCCGAACAACGGCGGATTGTATGTGGTGTCGGTGTTCATGCAGAGGATCTATGGGGCGTGGGCGGCGCGGCTGGTCACGGGGCTGGTGATGCTGACGGCGTTCGCGTCCGTGTTTTCGCTGATGCTGGGGTATTCGCGCGTGCCATACGCCGCGGCGAAGGATGGAAATTATTTTCGGGCGCTGGCGAAGGTGCATCCGGTATACCGTTTTCCGCATGTTTCGCTACTGGCGCTGGGAGCGGTGGCGGCGGCGTTCTGCTTTCTGCGGCTAAAGGATGCGATCGCGGCGCTGGTGGTGATTCGACTCCTCATACAGTTTCTAGTGCAGGCGGTGGGACTGATTGTGTTGCGGGTAAGGCGACCGGAGATGGCGCGTCCGTTTCGCATGTGGCTCTATCCTCTGCCGGCGCTGGTGGCGATTGCAGGATTTCTTTTTGTTTTATTCAGTCGCGAGAACTGGCAAAAGGAGGTCCGGTATGCGGTAGTGATATTGCTGGCGGGCCTGGTGATTTATATGATTCGAGCCTGGCGGGGCGGGGAGTGGCCGTTTGGGAAAGGTCACACGTCCGCAATCGTAAATTCTTCCAGCTAGCAGGTTGCCGCGGGGATTCAAGCGCGAAAACCTTACCACCGAGGACACTGGGGCACGGAGGTAAGCAATAGAGTGGCGGACCACATTTCAGTTCCGGCGGTGGAGAGCGTGGGATTGGGTGCGCCGGCGGCGGTTGTTGTTGTTCACGCAGGTTGCATGGTGGTAGGGTTGAGCAGTATTCTGCGGTGTCGCTTGGCGGCAAATGAGTTAAAGGTGGCTCCGGTAGTGCTGAGGGACTAGAAGAACTCATCCCAGAGGGGCGGAGCACGAGTGCGCGGAACGTCCAGAATGGTTGCGATTGCTTGAAAACGGAGGAATCATCATGAGGAAAAAAGTTAGCTGTTTTGCATTCTGCGTGCTGGCGCTGGCAGCCATTGGCGCAGCCCAGGGCAACCAGGGTAAAGACGAGCATCGAACCGTCACGCAAGTGCTCGACCACACGGTCGCGAACGTGGAGCACGAGTTTGTTCCGGCGGCGGAAGCGATGCCGGAAGACAAGTTCGGATTCGCGCCGGCCAATGGCGAGTTCAAAGGCGTGCGGACCTTCGGCGACCAGGTGAAGCACGTGGCGGCGGTGAACTACATTTTTGGGGCGGCAATTCTGAGCGAAAAGGTTCCGGTGGACGTAGGCGAGGAATCCGGGCCGGCATCGATAAAAACGAAGGCGGAGATCCTCAACTACCTGAAAGAATCGTTTGCTTATGTGCACAAGGCTGTCCAGACCATCAACGACAAGAACCTGGTGGAACTGGTGAAGAGCCCGTTCGGAGAGGGTAAGGTTACACGGCTGGGACTGGCGACGAGTGTTGCCGCCCATGGTTTCGACCACTACGGACAGATGGTGGAATACCTCAGAATGAACGGCATTGTACCGCCGTCCAGCCGGTAGATTGGGCGCTGCGCGATCACCGGCGACGGGGGCGGTTGTCGTCGCGGGCCGCCGCAAAGACGCTGCAGAGGTGTTGGTGGAAGCTGATGCGGGGTTCTTTGGCCACGCGGGCAGGATAGGAATCGACGGCCTGTAGAAAATTCTGAATCTCCTGCCGCACCTGTTTACTGCGCGGTGGGACGATTTCCTGCGGCTGGAGTTGCTGGTGTATTTTCGGCTTCATTCCTACTCATCCCCGAGAATCTTAGCTTGAGCTTCGAAGCAAGCTGCGACCCGTCCTGTTGCCATAAACACGTGCGAGAGGCATAAGTTTCGGCTCGGGGAAAAAAACAATACGCGGAATAGCTAGCCCGGTAAATACCACTTTGGTGAAAGTATGGGCGGATGTGATTCCGGTGGCTATTTCCCCGTCGCTTGTTTTTAGTCGATCATTCTTCGGCTGATCGTTTTCGGTTGATCATTAATTTCGGGAATCGGCGGCGGGCGCCGCGTGGGGTGATAGAAGTGAGAAGCAATTCGGCGCGGAGGCCGCTGCGGGCAAGGTGGGCGGCGACGGATTTTCGCGTCTTCTGAGCTGCGGAGCCGGGATCGAGGAAAACGATGACCGATGGACCGGCGCCGCTGAGGGCTGCGCCAAGCACGCCTGGTTTCCCGGTTAATTCCTGCAGACACGGGAGCAGGGGACAGAGTGGGGCGCGGTAAGGCTGGTGGATGCGGTCTTCGAGCGCGGCGGAGAGCAAGTCGTGACGCCCTTGCATGAAGGCAGCGAGCAGGAGCATCGAGTTCCGTATGTTAGCGACGACATCGGCACGGGGATAATGCCTGGGGAGAACGCCGCGTGCTTCTTCGGTCGACAGCGCCTGCTCGGGGATGGCAAGAAGTAGCGGCCACTTCCCTTTTGGACGGATGCAGACCACCTGGGCCTCGGCTTTCCCGGACATGCGAGCTACCGTGAGACCACCGATCCAGCAGGCGGAGGCGTTATCGGGATGGTGTTCGCGGCGCGAGGCCTCTCCTATGATCTGGGCATCGGCCCAGCGCAAATGGCCGAAGTGATTGGCCAGGGCGATTCCAGCGAGGCGGGCCGCGGCGGAAGAGCCGCAGCCTTTGCCGATGGGGATGTCGTTCTTAATCCGAAGAGACAGAGGAATGACTTTCGCGCCCTGGGCTTGGAGGATCTCGCGGTAAGTGGCGAGGATGAGGTGCTTGTCTTTGTCCATGGCCCCGCAGATTTCCTGGTCGCGTCCGGCGGCGGTAATGGAGAAACTGGAGGCGGCGCGGGCATCGACGGTGATGTAGAGATCCATCGCCAAGGCAGCGGCATCGAAGGCCGGCCCTAGATTGGCGGAGGTGGCCGGGAGGGCGAGAAGCAGCGAGGCTGGTCGGGAGCTCTTCTTCCTGTTCTTAGACATTAGAGTGCATTGGGTCGGATTTCTCCGCCTGCTCCAAAGTTCTAGTCACGGCGTCCAAGGTGGCATCGAGGACGACCGGTGGGTGGCGGAACGGATTCAGCTTGGCGCTTTCGTGTTCATGGGCAGTGTCGTGAAAAAGATCGCCCCGATGGAATTCCATGGTGAAGTCGGGATCCTTGAGCAAGTTTCCGGTGAGGACCAGGACGACCGTTTCCTCCGGCTTCACGAAGCCCTGCCGCACCAGTTTTTTCAGGCCGGCGAGCGTGACCGCCGAGGCGGGCTCGCATCCAATGCCTTCGGCGCCAATTTCGGCTTTGGCCTGGGCGATCTCGAGTTCGCTCACCTGTTCGCAGGCGCCGCCCGTGGCTTGGAGTACCTTTACCGCTTTTTCCCACGAAGCGGGGTTGCCGATGCGGATCGCTGTGGCCCGAGTTTCAGCCTGCACGCTGACGAGATGCTTGCCTCCAGCTTCGCGCAGAGTACGAACCAGTGCATTGGCGCCATCGGCTTGAATCACGGATAACTTCGGCAGACGCGGAATCAGACCGAGATCGAGCATTTCCAGCAAGGCCTTGCCGATCGCGGAACTGTTGCCGAGGTTGCCGCCGGGCGCGATGATGTGGTCAGGCGGCTGCCAGTCGAGTTGCTCGAGCAATTCGAGGGCGAGAGTCTTCTGCCCTTCCAGGCGGAACGGGTTGATGGAATTCAACTGGTAGACGGGGGTGAGCCGCACAAGCTCCTGGAGCAGGCGGAGGCAGCCATCGAAGTCGGTGCGGAGTTGGCAGGTGAGGGCGCCGTAATCCAGCGCCTGGGATAGTTTGCTCCAGGAGATTTTGCCTTCAGGCACGAGAACCAGGCTGCGCATGCCACCGCGCGCGGCGTAGGCGGCCATGGATGCCGACGTGTTGCCGGTGGAGGCGCAGGCCACCCAGCGATATCCTGCCTGGCGGGCGAAGGTGGAGGCAACGGTCATGCCGGCGTCCTTGAACGAGCCAGTGGGGTTCATGCCTTGATGCTTGGCATAGAGGCGCGGGATGCCAGTGACGCGGGAGGACTGAGGAAGTTCGTAGATTGGAGTGTTGCCTTCGCGCAGGGTGATGACATGCTGCTCGGATTCGGGCGCGGGGAGAAGTTCGCGGAATCGCCACACGCCGCTGAGGTCGAGGGGCGCGTTCGAGGAACGGCGTGCACGCCAGGTGGATTTCAACGCGGCGGCATCGAGGCCGGCGGATTTCCAGGCAGGATCGGTAATCTCGAGTAAGTTGCCGCACTGCGAGCAGCGAAAATCCTGGGCGGCGGAGTGGTTGACCGAACCGCAGCCGATGCAGCGAAAGCGAAACGTGGCCTGAGGCAGGCTGCGTTCAGAACCCTGTTTACCGGAGCCTGGTTTATCGGAGCCTGGTTTGTCGGAGCCTGGTTGATCGGAGCCTGATTTATCGGGGCCTAGTTGATCGGAGCCTGGTTCAGAAGTGGCGGAGGGAGGCATGGAGTGGAAAATTATTTCTGGCCTCGCAGATATTGGTCTGTCTTGTTGATCCAATCGGCGCGAGGAGGATTGAAAACGTCGAGATCAACCGTGTCTTCCAGCGCCTCGGCCTGGTGCGGCATGTGTGCTGGGATGCAGAGCACTTCGCCGGCGTGGACGACAATCTCCCGGCCGTCGATCCAGAACTTCAGCGCTCCTTCCAGGATGTAAGTGAGTTGTTCGTTGTGGTGGCTGTGCTCGGGGACAATGCAGCCTTTTCTCAGGAGCACTCTCGCCATCATGATTTCCTGGCCGACGACGAACTGCCGCTGCAGGAGCGGGTTCAGCTCTTCGAGTTGAATGGTGCGCCAGGGCACGTATTGGAGTTGCGGCTTGCTGGCCGCGTGTTTGGCGACGGCGCGTTGAGCGCGGGAGTGGGACTTTGCGTCTTTTGTTCTTCTGTCCGCGGAAGTCTTGGCTTTCGGTTTTTTCAACATTAGAGTCGTGCTCGGATTTCTTAAAGGAAACAGCCTCGTTCAGCGGACCTTGTCACCGTACAGCTTCACGGCATTGTCATGCAGGTACCCGTGGGCGAGTTCCAGGGCCCGGGCTTCGGTGATTTCATTTTCCGAGATCATCTCGGCCAGAGCCGCGGCCAGAGCCATCCGCGATGATTCCGCTCCCAGCCAGTAACTCTCTTCCGCGCCCAGAACCTGATTGTACGGGAAACAGTCCGTGCCGAAGGTGATCTTATCGGGAAATGTCTCCAGCCACATCTTGAGTGTGTCCTTGAAGGCGGAGGGATACTGGGCGAGCTCGCCGAATGAGGAATCCATGTAGACGTTCTTCATGGCGGCGAGCCAGATGGCTTCCCGCTCCAGCGGGTAGCCGCCATGGATCATGACGAAGGTGGTGCTGCGGTAGCGTGGATCGCGCAGCACGCTTTCCAGATTCATGATGTTGCTCTGCGTCAGATTGAAGTAATCGCCGATGCCGACCGCGCTGTGAATATGCACCGGAAGGTTCCGGCGGCCTCCCAGGTTCACCAGGAAGCGAAAGATGTAATCCTGAAACGTCCGGTAGTCTTTCTCGCTAGGCACGCCGCCCGAAACATACTTCTGATAAATGTCTTCCGCCTGCTGACGCGTTGGATCTGAAAATGTCGTGGGCCGAAAGTACGCAACTTCGAACTTCATGGCAATGCCCCCTTTGCTCTGATTGTCTGCGAGGACGCGGACGATGAACTCCAGGTAGGCGGAAAACTTGGCGGGAGGCTTGCTCATGTTTTCCTGCCGCATCCAGCGGCGCAGCATTTTCTCTTGCAGTGGGATGAAAACTCCTTCGTCGGGGTTACGCGCCGTCTCGCGCTCATTGTCGAAAGGCCACATAAAAGAGTCGGCGAAGAACACCCACGGAAAACGTTTGGGATCGAGGTAGTCCGGCATCATGGCGCGGTTCGCGACCGAGCTTTCGATATTGATCTTGTCGAGAATCATGTTGAAGTAGGCAGTGCCGGCATATTGCTTTTTCAGCTCCGCTTTTTTCGCCACCAGCCACTTGGCATGTTCGGGTGAGAAATCATCGTACGGATAGCCGAACAGAGCCTTGGCTGCGGCAATCAGTTCGGGATTGTCGTCGCGAGTTCGCACCGGAGCGCTGGCGTCGGGAGGCGCGGCCATAGCATCGACGTCGGGATCGTCGAAAAAGCCGGGGTGCGCGTGGTGGTCAAAGGCAGGAATTTTTTCAATCTGCGGGAGCAGACGCTGGTAGATCTGCTGCATGTCGGGGTCCGGGAACGGACGAGCCTGGGCGTCGGCGAAAGATGAGAGGCTGGTCGCGGCGCAGGCGACGAAAAGTACCGACAAAAGAATCTGTTTCATGAGCATGGTTCCTTATTCATAATCGTAATCGCGATTCATAGTCGTGACCGCTCCAATAGTCCTCTATATTTCGGCCAGAGTTCCCTGCCAGGCCGCGGAGACTTTCATGATGCGGGCGACTGCCTCACGCAGATTTGCCACTGACGAAGCGAAGGAGAAGCGCACGAAATGCTTGCCCGACAGGCCGAACGCCGCTCCGGGGATGGCGGCCACGCCGGCCTCTTCCAGCAGGATTCGGCAGACTTCTTCGGCGCTCGCGCCTGTACCGCGAATGTCGACCCAGGCATAGAACGCGCCCTCGGGCGATTCGCAGCGGAATCCGGGAACTTCATTGAGATCATGGACGAACTGTTCCCGCCGGCGGCCGAACTCGGCAACCATACGCGGCGTGGTTCCTTCGCGATCACGCAGAGCGTCGATAGCGGCATATTGCGTGAATTCGGCAACACAGGTGTAGCTGTTGATGGCCAGCATGGCCAGTGCAGGCACCACTTCAGGCGGCGCAACAGTGTAGCCCAGCCGCCATCCGGTCATGGCGAAGCTCTTGGAGAAGCCGTCAACGATCAGAGTGCGTTCTTCCATTCCGGGGTAGCTCAGCATGGAAACGTATTCGCCGCCATAGATGATGCGAGCGTAGATTTCGTCGGAGAGAACCCAAAGGTCGTGCTTGACGGCGAGCTCCGCCAAGGCCCGCTGGATGGCATCGGTATAGACCGTACCGGTCGGATTGCCGGGCGAGTTGGTAAGAAGCATGCGGGTACGCCGCGTAATCTTGGCGGCGACTTCGGATGGGTCAGGCTGGAAATGGTTGCAGGACGAGAGATCGAAAGGCACCGGGACGGCAGCGAGCCCGAGCGTGATCGAAGGATAGCCGGGAAAGCCGGGATTCGGGTAGAGGACTTCGTCGCCGGGTTCGAGCAGGGCCATCATGGCGAAAAACAGGGCAGCTTTGCAGCCGGGCGCGATCACGATGTTGGCGGCGGAAACGCTGATATTACGCGAGCGCTGCAAGTAGGCAGCGATCTGCTCGCGGAGTGCGGGAACTCCGGCCACGGCGCAGTAGCGGTCTTTGCCTTCGGCGAGCGCTTTGCCGACCGACTCGACAACCGACGGACCGGGATGAAAATCAGGTTCGCCCAGTTCGAGATGAATAATGGAGCGGCCCTGGCTTTCCAGTTCCTTGGCGCGGGCATTGACCGAGAGCGCGCCTTCGCCGCTCATGACCGACATCCGGGATGCTATGGATCGCATGCAATCTCCGAAAATCTATAACCCTTTATACATGCCACCGTCGACGAGCACGGTCTGGCCGGTGATGTAGGAAGCGCGCTCGGAGGCAAGCCAGACGATGGTCTCGGCGACTTCGCGGGGATCGCCCAGACGCTGGAGCGGAGCGTCGGCGGCCCAGCCGTCGAAGATTTCCTGCTCGCTCTTTCCTGAGGCGGAAGCGCGGGCTTTGGCCAACTCCTTCAGCCGGTCGGTGGCCGTGAAACCGGGGCCGACGTTGTTGACCAGGATTCCATCTTTGCCGAACTCGTTGGCCAGGCTCTTGACCAAACCGACTACCGCGGCACGCACCGCATTCGAGAGCACGAGATCCGCCACCGGCTGTTTGGTCGTAATCGAGGTGAGCGTGAGGATGCGGCCCCAGCGTTTCCGTTGCATGTGAGGGATGACCTCGCGCGCGAAGTAGACGGTGCTGAGAAAGTTCAGTTCGAGGGCGCGTTGCCATTCTTCGAGTGTGGCCGCGAGGAAACCTTTGGCGGGCGGGCCGCCGGCGTTGGTCACGCAAATATCGACACTGCCGAATTTTTCGGCCACGGCGGCGACGAAGCGGCTGACGGCACCTGCGTCGGTAACGTCGAAGGCCTGGGCCAGAACGTTTGCCTTGTACTGCTTTCTGATCTTCTCCGCGGCGGCCTGTAAGGTCTGCTGGTTGCGCGAGCACATTGCGACGCGGCAGCCCTCGGCGGCAAAGGCCTCCGCGGTGGCACGGCCAATCCCCTGGCTGGAAGCGGCTATGATGGCGACACGATCTTTCAGGCCAAGATTCATGAAGAGAGAATTATAAATGGTACGCGGCGCGGCGCATCGCTTCGCTTGCGGGAGTCCCCTTTACGCAATTAATCTGGAGGGGACGAGGTATCCATGAAACGGCACACTCATCACTCTGAGACGAAGGCGGTGCGCGGCGCGGCGGATCTGGACAGGAAAAACGGGCCGCTGGGCACGCCGATCTATCAGACTTCCACTTTCGAAGTCGTCGACAACGAAGAGCAGCTGCGCGCGACCCATACCGACCACTTTTATACGCGCTACGGAAATCCGACGAACACAGTTGCCGAAAAGACAATTGCGGCGCTGGAGGGCGTGGATGCGGCGCTAACGTTCGCCTCTGGCATGGGCGCGATCACGACGACGATCATGGCGCTGCTCAAGAGCGGCGACCACGTGGTGGCGCAGCGCGACATTTATGGCGGCGTCACCAAGTTTCTGTCGCAGTGGCTGCCGAGGATGGGCATCGAGACCACATTCGTCGACACCACAGAATATGAGCAGCACGCGCGGGCGATCCGTCCCAACACAAAGCTGCTCTATCTGGAGTCGCCGACGAACCCACTCTTGCGCGTGGTGGATTTTAAGAAAGTGGCGGCGCTGGCCAAACAGCACAAGCTGCTGAGCATGATTGACGCCACATTCGGCACGCCGATCAACCAGCAACCCGCGGAATTCGGCATCGACCTGGTGACGCATTCGGGAACGAAGTATCTGGGCGGCCATTCGGATCTGATTTGCGGCGCAGTCGCGGGCCGGCGCGAATTGATCGATAGAATCTGGGAGACGCGGACGACGCTGGGCAATTGCATGGATCCCCATGCGTCGTGGATGCTGGTGCGCGGGCTGAAGACGCTGGCGGTGCGCGTGGCGCGACAGAATGAGAACGCGCAGCGGGTGGCGGAGTTCTTGGCCGAGCACGCCAAGGTGCGGAAGGTGCACTATCCGTTTCTGAAGAGTCATCCTCAGTATGCCGTCGCGCGCGAGCAGATGACCGGCGGCGGTGGCATGGTTACCTTTGAGGTCGAAGGCACGGGCGAGGACGCGCGGCGGGTGAGCGAAGCCATGCGCCTGTTCACGCTGGCGCCGAGCCTGGGCGGGGTGGAGTCGCTGGTGTCGATTCCGGTGCTGACCTCTCACCTGACGGTCGCCTCGGAAGAACGCCGGAGGATCGGCATAACCGAGCAGATGGTGCGCCTCTCGGTGGGGATTGAGAATGCGGAGGATTTGATCGCGGACCTGGAACGCGCGCTGGCAGCTATGGCGGCGCCGCAGCAGGTGCAGGTGGGAAGAGCGGGATATAGCGCGCCAGCGGTGGGTCGTTAAGGACAACCGAGACCGTGGCGGAAGAAAACCCGCTCCGCTTCGCGCAAACCGAGCCGCAAGTTCGCAATTCCGGTGACATTCGCGTGGCCCCGGATGGCGCCCGCCCCAGGAGAACTCATGGCCGGGCGTTGCCGCGATTCTACTGTCTCGGTCAGCAACGGAACCTTCGCCAACTTGCGCCGGGCAGTATCTAAGTTGCTATCTTGGACTTCGTTGACAACCCCAGGGTTCCAGACCATACTCGCGAATACGCTGCAGAAAATCGCAAACTGACGAGCTCTTGGCCGAGGACGGTTAATTTTCGACGATAAACTGGGCTCGCCGAGCGCTTTTTTTTCGACTAGGGTTTCACCGTATCATCACAGGAGGATCGTCGTGTCGAAACCAACTGCCTCAAGAGGATGGGTCCGTACTCTCTGCATCGTACCGGTACTAGCCGTCATTGCCCTAGCAATGCTTGTCCGTTCTCCGGCCGGGCACCACAGTGCAGCAATAAGTGCCGCAGGCACCGCCTCGACCGCCTCCCTGGCGTCACAGCCGGGAACCGTCACACCGGCCGCGCGAGGCCGCATTCAGGCCAGCTTCGCCGCTCTTCCCCTGGCCTTTGAGCCGAATCAGGGCCAGACCGACGCCCAGGTCAAGTACATGGCGCGGGGAAACGGATACACTCTGTTCCTGACGGCGAACGATGCCGTGTTCTCGCTTCACTCCCAATCCGCCAGGAGCGAACCGTCCACAGTCCGCCGTGGGCTTGGATTGCCCGCCAGGAATCTTCTCCCGGCGCGTCGCCATGCTCAAAAGGATTCCGCCGCCGTGGTCCGCATGCAGCTCGCAGGCGGGAATTCGCTGGCCAAGATTGCGGCCAGCGGCCAATTGCCGGGAACCGCCAACTACTTCCTCGGCAACGACCCCGGCAAATGGCACAGGGATGTCGCACGCTACGCCCGCGTCTCTTACCAGGACGTGTATCCCGGCGTGAACTTGGCCTTCCACGGCGCGCAGCGCCAACTGGAGTTCGACTTCGTGGTGGCTCCGGGCGCTAATCCGGAGCCGATCGGTTTTCGTTTCACCGGTGCACAGGGGATGAAGACGGATGACTCCGGCAACCTGGTAATCTCTTCCGCCGCGGGCGACGTTTTACTGCGCAAGCCGGTGGCCTACCAGGAACGGAGTGGCGCGCGGCAAGCGGTCGATGCGCGATTTGCCCTGAAATCCAACAACCAAGTCAGTTTCGAGTTAGGCAACTATGATCGCCGCCGCGAACTGGTAATTGATCCCTCCGTTACCTATGAATACTCGACTTACCTGGGGGGTGCGCTCGAAGATGATGGCTACGGAATCGCCTTCGATTCCAGCGGTAATGCATATGTGACGGGACAAACAAAATCCACTAATTTCCCTACAGTCTCTGGGGGCTACTCCGTCAGCAATGCGGGCGGTTTCGACGTCTTCGTCACCAAGATCAAACCCGATGGCTCAGGCTTGGTCTACTCCACATACGTTGGCGGCAGCGGCGACGACAGCGGAAATGCCATCGCCGTGGATAAGACTACCGGCGTTGCCTTCGTCGCCGGGGGCACCAAGTCATCCGATTTCCCAACTCAGGTAGCGTTTCAAGGCACGTTCGGAGGAGGCACCGTCGACGCTTTTGTATTTGAGCTGAGCGCTGACGGCACTGCGCTTACCTACAGCACCTATCTGGGTGGTACTGGTGACGACGTTGCGTTTGGCGTCGCGTTGGATGCCGCCGGAGACGTTTATGCCGTGGGAGAGACCTCTTCTACAAATTTTCCGACCCAGACTCCACTTCAGGCCTCCGTCGGCGGGGGGTTCGTCACCAAGTTAAATCCTGCCGGCAACTTACTGCTGTATTCCACTTATCTGGGCAGTAGCGGCGACTTCGTTACTGCGGTCGCTGTGAATTCCGCCGGCAACGCCTACGTAACCGGCCAAACATCGAGTTCCACTTTCCACACTAGTCCAGGGGCAGCTCAGAGCGCATTCGGCGGAATTTCCGACGCATTCGTGGCGGCCATTAATGCGGCCGGAAGTGCTTATGTTTATTCGACCTTCCTGGGTGGCAGCGGCTTTGACACGGGCAACGGCATCGCGGTGGACTCCTTGGGCAGCGCTTACGTGACTGGCGAGACGCAGTCGTCGAACTTTCCCGTGATCGCCGGAGCAAAACAGCCCACCTCCGGTGGCGGCAACAGCGACGCCTTCGTCACGAAGTTGAATCCGCTGGGAACTGCGTTTTCCTATTCGACGTACCTGGGCGGCAGCCAAGCCGACTTCGGCGCGGCTATCGCGCTCGATGCAAGCAATAACGCCTACGTGACGGGACAAACCAATTCGTCCGACTTCCCACTTCAAAGCGCCACCCAGGGGACCTTGGGGGGAGGATTCGACGCATTCGTGAGCGAGATCAACTCAACCGGTTCGGCTCTCGCCTTTTCCACCTACTTGGGTGGTTCGCTGGATGAGGACATTGGCGGTGATTTTGGAGCCATTGCCGTGGACAGCTCCGCCAACATCTACGTGACTGGAAACACCGCCTCTACTACGGGCTTTCCGCTACAGTCGGCATTTCAAGGCACATACGGTGGCGGCGTCGCCGACGCCTTCGTGGTCAAGTATACGCAGGGGTCGGCCTTTACCATCACAGCCACCACCCCGTCCCCAGTGGCCCCTGGGGCTTCTGCTACTTCAGTTGTTACATTGACGGCGTTTAATGGATACAGTTCACCAGTCAACTTGAGTTGCAGCGTTACCGGCGGTGGTGGTTCTCCGGCACCGGCGTGCAGCGCGACGACGGCTTTCTCCCCCAACCCCGTAACGCCGACCCCGAGCGGCGCCACCAGCACACTCACTATCACTACGACTGGACCCGGCGCTTCGATGTTCCTTCCCGGGAAGACCTTCTACGCGATGTGGCTGCCGATCGCAGGCATGTCGCTGGTCGGGATGGGCTTCAGTTCGGGCCGCTCACGCCGCAAAAAGCTACTGGGCTTCCTGATGATCGGGATGGTCATGGCTGCGCTGATCCTGATGCCGGCTTGCGGCGGCGGCAGCGGCGGTGGTGGTGGTGGCGGCGGAGGCGGAGGGGGCGGCACACCCGCCGGCTCCTACACTGTGACCATCACGGGAACTGGCACCGATGCAAACGCGACGACGCAATCTACCCAAGTGACCCTGGTCGTCAACTAACCCCAGACTCAAGAACCGCGGCCGCCTCCCACCCGAGGCGGCCTTTGTTTTTCCTCGGCGCGCCCGGCGGACTGGCACGATGCACGACTCTAGTCTAAGATTCTGTCTGGCGCATTCTGCGTGAGGGGTGTCGTTTACGCTTTCTTGCGGCGGCTGATCGGCGGGCGGCATTCTTTCCGGCCGGCTCGGGCAGCTTTTGCGCCCTTGGAGGAATCGAAGGTAGTGAGTTCCCATCCACTCATGGTGAATCCCAGGCAGGTCGCGCGCGCAATCGTCTTCGGTCTGTTGCTGTCCGTGCTCTCCGCAGCGTCTGTGTCCCTCTCCTTCGGGCAGGACTTTACCCTTACCGCTTCCCCTCTCCAACCTCCGCCGGGAGTGAATCCCGGTGGGACTGCGACTGGAACCATCGACCTCGGGGCAAGCGGGGGCTTCAATAGTCCGGTATCGTTGAGCTGTGCGGAGACGTCAGGCCAGGTCACCAGCAGTCCCCCGCAGTGCTTCGTGAGCCCCAACTCCGCGACCCCTCCCGCCACGCCCTCGCTGACCATTACCACCACGGGGACCACTGCGGCGGGCACGTATCAATTTACCGTAACCGGCATCAGCGGCTCGATTACTCACACCGCTACCCTGACCCTCAACGTAACGCCTCTAACGGAGGATTACACGCTGTCAGTGTCGCCGACGACCGCGGTTCCCAGTCCCGTGGCTGCGGGGGCCACGGCGACCACGACGGTGACGATTTCGTCGATCGGCAGCTACTCCGGCAATATCACGCTCTCCTGCCTCTCGGTTTCGCAGAATGTAGCGCTGGCGCCGGTCTGCTCGTTCAATCCGCCCACCGTGGCGGTAGCCAGCGGCAGCATTCCATCACCTTCCGTTCTGACCATCAGCACCACCGGGCCCGCGACTCCTGCCAGGCTGTCGACCCGGCAATCCTTCTATGCTCTGTGGCTAATCGTTCCCGGGCTGGTGCTCGCGGGCGTGGGCGCAACTGGCGTCCGCAGGAAAAACGCGTTAGGTGCGATCCTGCTCATGGCGGTTGCCAGCGCTTTACTCCTGATACCCGCCTGCAATGCCGCCAGGAGTACAGGCAGCAATGGCTCGGTCACTCCGAGCGACACCTACACGTTCACTCTGACGGGTGCGGACCAAAACGGCGCGGCGCCCAGTAACACCACCGCGACCACCGTCACGCTGACGGTGAACTGAGACAGGCCTGCGACTCATGTGGCGGCTCTGGAATCCTGCATGGCGTCGTCGCGGACTGCGGTTCGTGTGTGCTGTCGTGGTCTGTTGCTTGCCGCTCTTAGGCTCACCTCTTTGTGGCTCACCCCTTTGTGGCTCTCCCGTGCGAGAAGCGCCGGGCAAAGCCCCCGATAAAGACAAAGCTAAAGATGCTAAAGATAAAGACACGCCCCAGCCGCTCACGGTGCGCTGGAGCGAACAGCAGCCGGGATGCACCTTTTCCCGGAGTGACGACGGCAAGTATCGGTATGGGCTGTGGTCGGGAGATGTGGGCATCGTCCTGGCCGTGGACGCCCGCGAGGTGCAAGTGATCCGCCATCGCATCGAGCCCATTTTCGGGGTTCTGCTGACCGTTCGCTACCGGGGAGCGGACAGCCTGGACGCGAGCCCGGAAGGAATCACACTGCAGTTCATGAAGCACTTCAAAGTCGTGCAGACTGCGCTCGACCCCGACGGTTACACCCAGAAGATCCAGGCTGACGCGGATGCGCTCGACGATGAGACCAGGCGCGCCGTCGCCAGGCATCCCGAACAGAAACAGGTGCGCGAAGCCCGTCTGCAGGACTACCAGAAATCGGTCAGTGAGCTCATCGAGTTCCTCGCCAGGAGCAGCCTGCGCACGGCACATCTGCAGCGCGCGAATCCCGAAGTCAGCGGGTGGGTCTTCTTCAACGCCAAAAGCAAGTGGCTGGGAGGATGGAAGGCTCAGGAGGAATTCGTCCTGCGTGTGCCGCTGGACGGCAAGATCTTCGAGTTTCCCTTCAAACTGCCCCCCGAGGCGGGGGAACTGCTGCTGCAAAAACGTGAGTGAACCCGGCTTCGGCTTTCGGGCTTCGGGCGTCGGCTGGAATCGCCACGCTCCGACAGAACTCTAATCAGGATTTTGAGAAATAAGAGAAAGCGGCGAAGACCGCGGAACCTCGGCGATGCCGAAGCCCGAAAGCCGAAGCCCGAAGCCCGGCTCTACGAAGCGGCGCGGCGCCTTTGCCGCCCCAGTTCGGTGGCCTGATGCTGCACGATGTCGCGCAGCGAGACCAGTCCCTTCAGTTCTTTGCCCTCCACGATCGGCAGGTGCCGGAAGCCGAACTCGTGCATGATAAAGAAACACTCTTCCACGCTCTCGTCCAAACCAACGGCGCGTGGGTTGGCGGTCATCACTTCCGACACGGCGGTGTGCCCGGGCGTGCGGCCCACGGCGACCACCCGGTTCATGACGTCGCGCTCCGAGAAGATGCCTGCCAGTTCTCCATTGCGGAGCACGGGCAATGCGCCGATGTTATGTTCCATCATGAAGCGCGCCGCCTCCAGCACGGTACGTCCAGCATCGATGGAGTAAACCTTGCGGTCTTTCACGAGTTCGCGGAGGGTGGACATGGCAAGCTCCTTTGAGAACGCGGCAAGCGCTCGGGGTCCCAAGACCCCAGCCCATTCGCGGGCGGCACTACTTTACCATACAGGCATTCAAGTCATCCGCCAAATCCTGAAGCCTGGCAAGTTCCCTTCTCTGCCGCGCGGCAACCGGCAAAAACAAAACTGGCGGCCTTCGGAAGGCCGCCAGCGGGCAAATTCTGGCAATTGCTAAAAGCTATCCAGTAACTCGTTCGGGAAAGACACGGCTTCAGCCACGCCGCCCAGAGCCCATAAAGACTCGAACCTTAGCCCCTGAGGGTCCGACGGTTTACCGCTTCAGTTCACTGTGAAACCGCTTCTGGAAACGATTTTTGGTCGGCAATTCCGGACTTACTGCAAGTGGTTCAGCCGAGCCGGGCTCGCGTCGGCCGTGCTGTCGCCACGCGGCGTCATCGATACTACGACGTACTCGCGCTCCTTGCTATCCAGATCCTCCACGCGCAGCATCATCTTGTCTTTGTCGAGGCGGAATTGCGCCCGCTCGCCCACCGGCAGGAGAACTGGATGCTTCGCGTCCCTGGGACGGATTCGATAGATCATTCTGTCGGTCTGGAGCAGGTACTCCTGGCAAAGGAGTTCCTGTGTTTTTTTGTGACCGGAGTCGGTTCCAATCATTTCGCCGGCGAAACTCTTCGCATCTTTCTCATCCACGCCGCACTTTACCGAATCCATCTGCAACAACTTGCCACTCTGATAAGCCTTCGGTTCTTTGGCATAGGCCGTCGCAGCCAACAAAATCGATGTCAGCACGAGTAATTTGTAACGCATGGAATCCCCCAGTGAATGGAAACTTGTTCCAATGTCCCCCCTGGACGATCAACAAAGACCGACCAGCAGAGATGCCGTCTCAACATGAATTATTTCTAATTTGGCCTGTGCTGGTTAGATCACATCGGTCATCGACCGGAAGTAACCTGAGCATTGCGCTCCGGACAAAACAATTTCCACCGCCGCACACGACGCGCTGGTGGCTCTCAGCGCTCGGTCAATTCTTCCAAAACGGAGAAGAATGCCGGGTAGGAAATGGCCACAGATTCACTGCCGCGAATCAGGGTCTCTCCCTGAGCTCGCAAAGCCGCGATGCTGAAGGCCATAGCGATACGGTGATCGCCGAACGATTCGAGTTCGGTGCCGCGAAGCGACTGTCCGCCGGGAATCTTCAGGCCGTCTTCGCGTTCTTCCACCTGTGCGCCCATGGCGCGGAGGTTGGTGGCGATGGATGCGATGCGATCCGACTCTTTCACGCGCAATTCTTTCGCGTCGCGAAACTCGAGTCCCTGCTCCGTGTAAGGAGCAATCGCGGCCAGCACGGGAATCTCGTCGATCAGCGCAGCCGTATCGGCTCCCGCGATGGTCGCACCCTTCAGCCGTCCGCCCTCGACCTGCAGCGTGCCGAACAACTCGCCATGGACCTCCTCGATCTGGGTCACGGAAATGCGCAGCCCCATCTGCATGAGGAGATCGAGCAGCCGCGCCCGCGTCGGATTCATCAGCAGACGTGTGATGGTCAATTGCGAATTAGGAAAAAGAGCGGCGGCGCAGAGAAAGAACGCGGCGCTGGAGAGATCGCCGGGAACTCGCGCTGCGATGCCGCGCAAACGCTGGCCGCCGCGAATCCGCACCTCATTTCCCTTGCGCTCGATATCTACGCCAAAAGCGCGGAGAGCAACCTCTCCGTGATCCCGCGTCCGCAACGGTTCCTCAATACGCGTTTCGCCGTCGGCCAGCAGGCCGGCAAACAGCAGGCAAGTCTTCACCTGCGCGCTGGCGACGGGCATTCGGTAGTGGATGCTTTTAAGCTTTGCGCCGGCAATGCGCAGCGGCGGGCGGCCGTTCTCAGATGCGATTTGCGCGCCCATGGCCGTTAGCGGCGTGATCACGCGCTCCATGGGACGCCGCGACAGCGATTCATCGCCTGCCATTTCGCTGGCGAAGTTCTGCCCCGCCACAATGCCGCTCAGCATGCGGATGGTTGAACCTGAATTTCCGCAATCCAGCGGCTGGCTCGGGGCGGTCAACGACAGCCCGCTTCCCTGTACTTCGATGACGTTGTCCGCGCTGTCTTTGCGCTCCCACTTCACTCCCAGCGAGCGCAGGCAGACGAGTGTGCTGGCGCAGTCCGCGCCGGTCGAGTAGTTTTCGAGTCGCGACGGTCCATCGGCAATCGCCGCCAGCATGGCGTAGCGGTGCGAAATGGATTTATCGCCAGGAAGACTTACGCTGCCACGTACGTTGCGCGCGGGACGCACGATCACCTGTGACTCGCTTTTCATCCTGAGATCAATATAGCGGAAGGATAAGCACAGGCGGAGGTCGCGGGCACTATTGGTTCTTGATTGTTCTTAGTTAACAATCGGAATTCAACAATCAACAAGTCTTCACGCCAGGGCCTTGGCCTCGGCGGTGGCGTCGCGCAGAATCTCCGGCGGAATTTCTTTCAGGCCGAGGCCAAACTCGAACATCGGGGTTTCCACGCCGCGTCCCCAGCGCGCAACGTCCCAGTGCGCGCGCACGACTTTCACGTCCGGACGCGCCGTCAGATCGAGCAGGAGCGGAAACTGCCCGCAATAAAACTTCTGCGGAAACGCGACAATCGGCTTCGCGCCCCACTCCGCGCCGTCCGCCGAGCCGTGGATGCCGACATCGAGCGACTCCTGCTCGATGATCTGCGTGATCTCGAGCGTCAGCAAAAACACGCGGCCTTTCGCGCCGCTCACATCGACGGCAGGGCCGTCTCCCTTAGCGCTAACCACAGTCTTCTCTGCCACCAGAACCGTATCAATCATGGCGGGAAAATTGTAGCACGGGCTCGACAACGCCTCGTTCCTTCACATCATTCCATCCAGAAACTGTCGCAGAAGTTTGCCAACTTCTTCCGGCTGCTCCCACGGCGAGTAATGGCCGGCTTTCGGAATCACGCGCAACTGGCTGCCGGAAATGCGCTGGCGCATCGGTTCGGCTTCGTTCAAGCCGGTCAGAATATCTTCCTCGCCGGTGACGAGCAGCGTGGGTACATTGATTGTCTTCAATGTATCCACCGAGTCCGAACGCTCCGCCATGCCGCGCTGCACTTGCGTCACATCTTCGGGCGACATCTTCCGCATCATGCGCAACGCTCCGTCGACCAGATCAGGCCGCATCTCGCGCGTGGTCTTGCCCAGCAGGCGTGGAATCATTGTCTCGAAGAACGGTTCGGTGCCGCGCTCGAGGACGTCGTTCGCGGCCTGCAGGCGTCCCGCGCGGGCTTCGGCGGAATCGGCAGAAGTTTTGGTATTGCAAAGACCGAGAGCGCTTACGCGTCCGCGATGCCTTCGCCAGAATTCGAACAATGCATATCCGCCAATGGAAACCCCAATCAACGGAGCGCGGCCGACATTGGCATCGTCCATCACACTCGCGATATCGCTCGCATGCTTCTCCATCGTGGCCGGACCATCGCCAACTCCGGAGTCTCCGTGGCCGCGCAGATCGGGGAGAATGACACGATAGCGCGTAGAGAGATTCTCAGCCACAGGCAACCAAAATTCATGATTCGCGGGGAAAGGATGCAGAAGAATTACCGGAGAACCTTCGCCCAGCACGCGGTAAGCGATCTCCGCGTCGCCGCTTTTTATTTGCTGAAAAGCGATGGGCTGCATCTACGGATTCGTTACGCGCTGCGCGCCCACGGGCGCCGTGAGCAGCAGCGGCTCTTCCGGCATCACGATCCAGGCGATGGGATAGGAGATCAGGCCAATTCCCGTCAAGAAAGACGCGATCAGCCAAACCAGCCGGACCACGGTTACGTCGATGTCAAAGTACTCGGCGCAACCGAGGCAGACGCCTGCAATCTTGCGTCCCTGCCGAGGCCGCACCAGACGCTTGCGGGCCACCGACGCTCCCACGCGAATGCCGCAGTAGGCACAAACCGCCGCGTCGTCCTGAATCACTTTGCCGCAATAGTTGCAGTACATGGTTCTATCCTCTTCCACCTTCTACAAGACAGTACGTAATTGTAAGGCGAAAGTTCCTTCCATCCAGGCCTGTGGATTCTTGCTTGAAATAATTCCGGCAACGACGGTCGTGAGCACTGTGCCCGAGCTAGATTCGCGCGGTCTGAAGTCACGATCTCGATACCCCCCTCCCCCTGGGGTCTAATGGAATCATCACGTTAGCAGGAAATTCCCCGCAAAATCCGGATGGCAAAGAACTTAGAGGTCAAAATCCAGATAACAAAGGACTTACGAACGCTGTCGTCCGGGCTGTGCAGACCGCCTCCGCCTTGACCATAATGAGCTGATTTCTTGTGGAAGGCAAGGTTAGATGTCACAACGGGTCTGTGGATTCCCGGCAGGGCGGGGCTGCGGTTCCGCGCCAAATTACGACCGTCCTCCTTGCACGATACACATAAATATGCGATATTTACACATCTAGGATTTGTCGTGCGAACAAACATAGACATCGATGACCGATTGATGCGCCAAGCCATGCGGCGCAGTGGAGCCGCCACGAAGAAGGCCGCCGTAGAAGCGGGGCTGCGGTTGCTGGCGGAGACCCACGCTCAAGGGGCGATCCGCCGGCTCCGGGGAAAAGTAGACTGGAAGGGTAACCTTAACCAATCGCGCCTGACGCGGGTTCGGGAGTAGGCCGGGCGATGGTCATCATCGACACGACCGTGTGGATCGATTATCTGCGCGGCGCCCACAACCCGGAAACACGTTGGGTGGATCGGGAACTGCGACGACAGCGGCTCGGGCTGACAGATCTCATCCTTTGCGAGGTATTGCAAGGTATTTCTGACCAGAACGCGTTCGCGCGAGTCCAGGCCGACCTCTTGAAGTTCCAGGTTTTTCAGACCGGCGGTAGCGGCCTGGCCGTCGCCGCCGCCCAAAACTACCGAGAGTTGCGACAGCGCGGCTACACCGTTCGCAAGACCATCGATTGTCTGATTGCCACTTTCTGTTTGCAGGCCGAGCACGAACTGCTGCACCGCGACCATGATTTCGATCCCTTTGAGAAAGAACTTGGCCTGCCGGTCGTGCACGCCTCGTCGTGACTGCATCGCGTCCGGGCTGGCTAGACGCCTCTGCCTTGACGATGATGGGCTGACTTCGAGTGGAAGGCGAGGTTGGATGTCACAATGGGCCTGTGGATCGCGGGAGGAACGAAAGGTTCAACTCCGGCCCCGCTTCGTGCTAAAGTTTGGTCATGGAGATCAGGGTGAATGTTCCCGACGAACTGGCCACGCAGGCACAAGCGCGAGGCGTGCCAGTAGAAGCATATGTCGAAGAACTTCTGGCCCAGCGCGTAACAGTAGCCCCAGCAGGAGGCAAGCAACCGCGAACACCGGAACAGATTCGCGCCTGGCTCGACTCTTTAGCGCAGTTCGCCGACAAGATTCCGCCGCTGCCCGACACTATTTCTCGTGAATGGATCTATCAGGACCGCGACTAGATGGTATCGCCTCGTGTTTAGTCGACACGAATATTCTGCTCCGTATTGCGAGACGTTCCGATCCGCAACACAAGCTCATTGATGCCGCTTTCGCAAAATTGGCCTTAGAAGGTACAACTCTGCACTACGCGCAGCGCTATTCTATTTTGCGAACTGGGAGGTCTTTCCACCTCGGGAAAATGCCAATGAATGGTGTTTGGTTAAGGCTGCCGCGCAGGACGGCTGGAACTGTATTTGGGGCATTACGATAAAGCACCACCATTGTGGCGAGCTTCTGATACCCCAGACCAAACTTTGAGTTGACGCCCTTGCAGACGAGTTCTAGGCGCTCCTTTTCCTCTTTTTCAAAAACACCGGAATTCGCGTGCAGGGGCCGTTCCGCCTTCGAATGAACATGTCCCGTGAACGCCTCGATACCGCGTTCGCTGATTTGGTAAAACGCTTCCTCGCAGATGCTGGGAGCCAACAGGAATTCAGAAAATGTACCAACGAAGCTTTTGGCTGCGAAATCGCGCTCCTTGCAAAATTGATTGCCGGTTCCAATGAAATCATCAACGTAAATGAGAGCGCCTACCCCAACCTCGTTCATGGTTTTGTTCAACCGCAGCGAGTCGCGCGCATCCACGAATTTGCACCCCAATCGCTCAAGTCCAGCCGCATCCCTGAGAAGATTCAGCATCACAGGGCTGCTGCTTCCGGCGTCATGAACCTGCACGTAGATCAGCTTCTTCGAGGGCAGGCCGGCAGCCGCCAATCGTTTCATCAGGGCCGCGTTCTGCTGGACTAAAATATCCCGTGTCCTCGCCTCAGATATGTAGATTACCTTGTTGAGCAACCGCACGGCGAGCTTGCGGTCCTTCCTTTCGAATTGCTTTATCCATCGACTGGCCGATCCAAAAGAAAGAGGCTTCGGCTTGTAGTCATGAAACCGAAGTGCCGCCCTTACGCTGTTGATCATCCGCCACATAAATCACCCGTGTGGCGCCTCTGGATCGTCACTGCCTACGAGAGCCTGTTCCAGGCTCTTGCAGTAGTCCCGCACCTCGCGAAGAGCGCGGCGCAGATTTTTTCGCTCTTCATCGTCGGTCGTATATTTGAGCTTGAAACGGCGAAGCTGCGCGAGAAACCCTTGGCACGCCGTTAGGGCATTCTGAACACGCTTCCTTTCGACCACGAACTCGTCGAAACCGTCCCGTGTTTCCAGCTTCGGATTGAGGAAGAATTCCTCAAGTCTCCGAACAACCTTGGCTCGCATCGCCGGTTCATCTTCGGAGAGATCATAACTTTCCATAATCCGGCGAAAGTGGATAACGCTTTTTATTTTCCGATCTCGGTATTTCTCCACCAGCTTATCCGTGGCCGGGTCCCGCCCAAGCTTTTTCACAGTGGGAACCGTTTCGAGCGCCAAGTCCAAGACCGGAAGCGCTTCGATCCAAAAATTTGAGGGGATTCTGGTTGTTGGCTCCGGATCCAGGGACAATTCCTGAAAGCGCTCCGGAAAAGCCAGGAGTTTCTTGCAGCGTTCAATCTGCGCGTCGCTTAGGCCCGTCAATTTCGACAGCGCTTTATTGTCACGCTCGCCAAGCTCTTCCATCACGATCTTCAGACTGAGCGCTGTGGGCATTAGCTCCCACGCCTCCCTGAAGTTGTGGATTGAGAACATGTAAAGCAGTCCGGCGATCTTGGTGGGCGGCTCTACGACGTTGGCGGGAAGTTTAAGCTCCGAGCCGCCTTTTCCTCCACGGCCCTCTCCTTTAAGTTCGATGACGCAACGATATCGGCGCTCGCCGTCAAGGATCGAAAACTTGGCCTGGCCTTTTGCCTGGTAGACCGTGATCGGAACAAGAACGCCGTGCTCGGCGATGTTCTTTTTCAGTTCCAGAAGCTGTTCGGCGTCGAATAGATGGCGCGGGTTGTTGCTACTCGGTTTGATCTCTTCAGGCGTCAGATGACGCAACTCACCAGCGGGGACTATCTGTGGGAGCGCGGGTTGGGATGGTTTGAGAGTTGGCATATTGCGCCTTCAAGTATTTGAAATTAACAGTTCATTGGTCAACGCCCGATGGGCTGCAAATCCGGCAATGTGCCGACGAACGGAAACCACCTGGTGTGAAAAGCCCTTACGCAGAACGTCCGCTTCATCTGATTCGGCATAGCTGACCACGAAATTTATACGGGCGGCGTCTAGCCTTTCCATCCAAGACCGGAGGCGAGCGATATCCTCATGGGTGAACGTGCTGGGGTCATACTCCCGGAAAATCCGACGCGCGCGCACCGCGAACGGCGGGTCCATATAAACCAGATCGCCTTTTGCAGCCTGCTGCAAGACCCTCTCGAAGTCGCTATTCATGAACCGCGCCCTGCGCAAGCGACGGCTGCATTTTCGAAACGCTTCTTCCTTCGGCAAATTCCCACACCGTTCGCCGCTATACGGGACATTGAATTGCCCGAGCAGGTTGGTGCGGTAAATGCCATTGAAGCAGAACCGGTTGAGATAGATGAACCGCGCGGCTCTCGCGGAGGGCGTCAGCGTCGAGATGTCGACAGCGCGGAGCCGCTGGTATTCCTGTTTGTTCGCGGGCCGAAGCCTTTCTAGTTCTTTAAGGACGGCGGTTATTCGGTACTTCACTTCGACGTAAGTGGCGATTAGCTCGGGGTTGAGATCGCCGAGGACTGCCTTCGGTGGCTTGATAGCGAAAAACAAGCATGCCGAGCCCGCGAAAGGTTCAATGTAGCGCTTATGTTTCTTTGTCCAAAAGGTTTGTAGAGTGGGCAGAAGGCTGCGCTTGCTGCCTGCCCATCGCAAAAAGGGAGAGCAGTCCTTCGTCGGTATTTCGGTAACAGCGTGCGTCATTGCGGTAAGAACGATTCATCATACCGTATGCAGCACGGACCAATGTGCGGACATTGAGGAATCCCCTGTCGGCACGACTGACGTCGTGCCCTTCCCGGTCGTGCACACGCGATGGGCTGAATGGGGAAAGCAGGTTCCTCATCGGGCTTGGCGCCCGGTTCGGAATGACAAAGGCTTACGATGGCGCGGCCCGCCGGTTAACTCCCGCTCACTCCCGATACGCTTCCCGAATGTGCTCACGAGCCTTCTCAGCGGGAGGAGTGCTGGCGTTTTCGGCGAGGACGGTCTGATATTTCTTCATCGCGAGATCGCGCTTCTGTAGCAGGTCGTACATTTCGCCGGCGGCGAGGTTGGCCTTCTGCAGCGTCTCGGGATCCGGGTCCGGAGCTTCACTTACCAGTTCATACGCGGCGGCGGCTCCGGCATAATCTTTCTGGTTGCGCAGCAGCTCACCCAGGCCCCACGCCGCTATTTCATAGTGAAGGGTGCCGTACTTCCCTTCCCGACCGCTTTGCCACACTTTGCGGTAGGCGATTGCGGCCTCCGGCGCGTGGCCACCGGAGCGCAGCAGGTTCGCCTCCTCCAGCGGAAATAGATAGTTCCGCGGATAACGCGCCGCCAAGTCGTGCATGAGGGCGCGCGCCTCGTCGTAGCGGCGCTCGCGCCGCAGGAACAGGCTCAGCACGACTTTGGCGTCAACGCTGTTTTCTCCGCTGCTGTCGGCCACCTGGCGCAGGTAGTCGAGTCCCTTTTCTTTCGTCCCGCTCAGGCCCACCAGCGCCACGGCGGCCTTCACGCTCCAGGGCAGGCTGCCCATCACGTAGTTGTGCGTGCCCACGACCAGTTTGGCATCCACGTAATTGGGATTCAGTTCCAGCACGCGTTCGTGGTCGCGGCGGGCGCCGACGGCGTTGCGCAGGGCCGAAAACCAGGCCCGCTCCACCAGCGCGATATACAGCGCGAACTGCGCCCGGGTGACGCCGCGGTCATAGAGCGCGTCCACGTCGTTAGGATTCGACTTGAGTTGCTCCTCTTCGAGGCTCTCGGCGCGGTCCACTAATTGTTTGATCCGCGCCTTCACCTTGGGATCGGCGGCCCGGTGCGCCTCGCCGACAAAGCTGTCATTGGCGTATTCGCCGGTATTCATCGCGCCCATCTTGTAGAGCTCGTGCATCAGGGTCGCAGTCAGCAGATGATTTACCGCGGAGGGGTCGTTCGGGCGGCGCTCCAGAATCTTCTCGAATTCCTGGATCGAGCGGTCATAATCCATGTTGTAGAAGTGGTCGAAGGCGGCATCGACCAGCGGATCGTGCGCGGGAGAAGCAGCGACAGCCGAAGGGGGAGTGCCTCGCGCCGCTGCACGAGCTTGAGCTGTGCCCTGAGGTGATAGCAGGCAGAAGAAAACGAGGCAGAACAGCGCACTGCCAGGAACCAACCGTTTCACCGATATCCCACTCGACTGCATCCCCACCGCTCAGGCCTTGAGTTTTAGTTTAGCTGAAGTTTGCCGGAGCACGGGACGAACCAAAGGCGTCATCCTTCAACACCCAACAATTTCGTGCTGCATTCAGAAGGGGACCCTATAATCTGCGCAGTTCCAATCTGCGCAGTTGCAGTCCGAAAACATACTCTGCAAACCAGGGTAACGGGAAACCACGGTAACCGGGGCATCTTTACGCGGGTCTGCGGGTAATAATTGCGCGAGAGCGCCTGAACCGGGGCGCGTGGGAAGTTGCAAGTATTTGACTTGAAAACACCTTAGTGGGCAGTGTGCTTTGGCTGTCGGTTTGCTTTTGCTGGAACCAGCGTTCCTACGTATGGCTGAAGTGGCTCAAGATGCGCAGCAGGAGTTTTGGCGGTCCCCGGCCGTGCTCGAACCGGCGGTGGAGACAGCGCCCCCCTCCGCGGCTCAGCAAATGGCGGATGCCTGTGCGGATTGCGCCAGCGAGTTCATGATCGGCGCCAGGTTTTGCCATACCTGCGGCCTGCGCCGCCCCGTGCTGGCTGCGGCCGGCGCGGAGGGCTCGGGAATGGCCGGCTTGTGGACGTGGGCGCGGACGTGGGCAGGTTCGGCCGCGGCTGCTGGGCGCAAGATTCCCTTCCCTGACTGGTTGCACTAT
The DNA here is from genome assembly GCA_003131585.1 of Acidobacteriaceae bacterium. Lineage (GTDB taxonomy): Bacteria > Acidobacteriota > Terriglobia > Terriglobales > Acidobacteriaceae > Sulfotelmatobacter. The sequence goes on along the minus strand of PKVW01000034.1, from coordinate 7,248 downwards.
CTGCACTTCCATGAGATCAAGCGCTGGGTAGGTCTGCCAACCGCGGCGCTGATCGCATTCATGATCGGCTTGGGCTGCGTGGCCGGAGCCATCGGCGTGAGCCTGTTCTACAAAGCGTCGAATCTGGCGGAGTTCCAGGCGATCCAGATGTGGCGGATCGAATGGCTGCTGGCCGCAACCGCGTCATTTGTGGCCGGAATTCTGCTGAAGAAGCCCTCCGACAACCAGTAGCGCCGGCATCTTGCCGGCTGCGGGCGAGGACGCCCCGCCGGACGTCTCGCCGGACAGCCGCCGAGCCGGCGGCGCCACTTTCTACGATTCGCTTCCCGTGCTCGCCGTTCGCCGCTGCTGGTGCATGCGGTAGAGATGATGGACGGGGCCGGTTCCGCGTCCCAGGGGATAGCCGGCGGCAATCGCCGCTGTCACATAGGTTTTCGCCAGCAAGGTGGCTTCGGCCAATCCGCGATCGAGCGCCAAGTGGCACGCCATGGCGGTGGCGAAGGCGCAGCCCGTGCCATGCGTGGAATTCGAACGTTGCCGCTCCGCTTTGAAGACTTCCTGCTCGACGCCAGCCTTGGTCATGAAGCTCAACAGGTCAATCGCTTTCTCCAGATGCCCGCCGGTAATTACCACGGCGGCCGAACCCATCTGATGCAGCTTCGCGGCCGCCGCTCTCATTTCGTCAAGATCCGTCACCCTCAACCCAGTGAGGACGGCGGCCTCGTCCACGTTCGGCGTGATCACGTCGGCGAGAGGGAGGAGTCTCTCGATGAGCAACCTGGTTCCGGGAGCATCCAGCAGGTCCGCGCCGGAGGATGACCTGAGGATCGGATCCAGAACGACATTGGGAAACTTACTAGTTAACTTACTAGCAAACCCAGCCTTGCCCGAGCCTTGGCCCAGGAACTCGGCCGCCGCCCTGGCCACTTTCGCGGTGCCGAGCATCCCGATGTGGACGGCTGCGATAGGGATATCGGAGGCAAGTTCCTCGAGGGTCTCGGTCACCAGACTGGCGTCGACTGCCTCCACCCGGCGCACCCCGACGGTCGACTGCACCGTGATGGCGGTTATGCAGGCTACGCCGTAGCAGCCGTGGGCTGCGATCGTCTTAATGTCTGCCGTCACGCCCGCCCCGGACGAGGGGTCAAAGCCGGCGATGGTCAGCACGATTGGTTTCTCAGCCATATTCCCCGAACCCTGGGATCAAGAATCCCACCAGAAGGCGGTGCGTATCTGTACTCACCGGGTATTCTGTTCCGTGGGCATCTGCTTCGGCCACCTGCCAGAAAAATTTCTTCCCCGCGCCAGCAACTTTGTACCTAAAACGCTCACAAGAAACAACTTAGAAAGAATTATTTCGTAAGTGATTGAATCCATTGGTTATGGGATTTCTCGCTATTACAACGCTACTGAGTATTTACCAGTTAATAAACAACTAACCTCAGTGTTTTGAGCGAGATGTTGCTTATTCCTCATGATTAACAACAAGTTACGTGAGATATCAATTACTAGCACGTCACTATAGACCACGCTCTTTCGGGTTGACAAGCCTCTCTCGGCCCCATACGATTAGAGAACCTTAACCAAACAACCAGCTTAGGACGACTTTTGAGATGCGAGGAGAACTGAATGCGAAGACGTATAGCTCATGGACTGATGATCGGTCTAATGATCGTCGGCCTGAGAGCGGCTCAGGGTCCAAACAACTCGGAGGCCAGTTCAGCCCCGGCTAACCCAACCCAAGCAAAGCCCGAACTCCGCACCAAGGCCGGTAAGAACCAAGCGTATCAAATTGGGACGGCTTCCTGGTACGGCGAGGATTTTGTCGGTAAACCCACCGCCAGCGGCGAAGACTACGACATGTACGATATGACGGCAGCTCATCCGACCCTTCCCTTGGGAAGTTATGTGCGGGTCACGAACCTGCGCAATGGCCGGACGGTGGTGGTCAAAGTAAACGACCGCGGTCCGATTGTTCCCGGACGCATTATAGACCTGTCCTTCGGCGCCGCCCAAGTGCTGCAGTTCGAACGTCGCGGCTTGCAGCAGGTTCGCCTCGATTTGGTAAAGCCCCGGACCGAGCGCCGGCAGGTGTACCAGACCGTGGCCTACAACCATCCCGTGGCGGAAATCCGCTAGACACTCTACACTGCGAGAGATGCAGGCCGCTCCACCCCACCGCATCCCTTCGGGCGATGCGCGCGAGAACGATGCGCGCGAGAACGATCCGCGCAGAAACGATCCGCGCGAGAAACTGATCGTTGCGCTGGACGTTTCGACGGCGGCGGCCGCACAGAAGATCATGGCATCCGTGGGGGACTCGGCGCTGACCTACAAAGTCGGCATGCAGCTCTATACCGCCGAAGGACCGGCGGTAGTGCGCGATCTCGTCGCCTCCGGACGGCGCGTCTTCCTTGACCTCAAGTATCACGACATTCCCCACAGCGTAGCGGCGGCGGTGCGCGAAGCCGCGCAGCTCGGCGTGAGCATGTTGACCGTACACACTTCCGGTGGCGGCAAGATGCTGCGCGCTGCCGTGGACTCCGCGCGCGCCATGAACCCTGCTTTGCTGGTGCTGGGCGTTACCGTGCTCACCAGCCTCGACGAGAATGATCTGGAGAAAGTGGGGATTCAGGGATCGGTCGTGGATGAAGTCCTGCGCCTTTCGGCTCTGGCGCTGGTGAATGGATGTCGGGGAATTGTCGCCTCGGCGCGCGAGGCCTCGACGCTACGTAGCGAACTGGGAGGCGAGTTCGCCATCGTGACTCCCGGCGTGCGCCCCGCCGGCGCCGGCCACGGAGATCAGGTACGCGTGGTCACTCCCGCGGAAGCGATGGCCGCGGGAGCAACCTACATCGTCGTGGGACGTCCCATCACCGAAGCGGCCGACCCGGCGGCCGAAGCTCGGGCGATTTTGGGCCAGATTGGCTCATAGACGAGTCGTTTCACAACCGTCGTGAGCGGGCGAGACGGGTGTATCATGGTTTCGCTTTCGAGATCAAAGCGAGAAATTCCGGCCAAATACTGCCGCTGAAAGGTGGCACGGTTTCGCATCAAGCAATCCCAGTGCACATCGCAAGGAGAACATCGTGACCCAGAAAAGTCTGTGGCGTGGAGTTCTGATTGTCGTTCTCAGTGTGGCACTCGCCACCCCCGCTAAGGCAAATAACCTGGACAACGCCGGCAGGAACATCGTGATCGGAATTGTGGCGGTGACTGCGGCCGTCGCGGTAGTGGTGACCGTTGTGGTCATTCACTACTCGAAAAAGCGAACGATTACGGGCTGTGTCGTCTCGGTAGCGAACGGGATGACCCTCACCGACGAAAACGACAAGCAAATTTACGCGCTGGCGGGCAATACGGCGGGCATTACTCCGGGCGATCGCATGAAATTGCAGGGTAAGAAAGTAAAGTTGAAGGGTCCGGATAAGAGGGTTGAGTGGGTAGCGACCAACGTGACCAAGGACTTCGGCGTCTGTCAGCCTTAGGTAGGATCTCGACTCGACCAGGAGGTCCGTCACCCTCTGTGCCTCCCTACGCCGCCCCAGGACTCACCGGCTCGACGTCATCATCAAGGATGCAACCTTACACTCAAAGGTTCGCATTTTGGGGCACTCGAGTCTTAGGTTTTCTATTGACCATTAATTATGACCATGGTCTAATGGGTCAATGAAAGAAATCGCCATCTCTGAATTCAAGGCCAAATGCCTCTCTCTCCTCGAACAGGTGCAGAAGACGAAGAAGCCAATCCTCGTAACCCGCTTCGGGAAGCCGATTGCCGAAGTCATACCTGCATCGCCCAAAGCCGGTCCGGGAGACTGGATTGGCTCCATGAAGGGTACGTTTGAGATTCTGGGAGACATTGTCTCTCCTGCCGACGACGAACAAGATTGGGAGGTCCTGCGCGATTGAACCTGCTTCTCGATACCCACATTTGGCTCTGGAGCCTGGAAGATCACAAGCGTCTCGGAAAAAGAGTCCAGGAGGAATTGAGAAATCCAGGAAATCAGATCTGGCTCTCTCCTATCAGCACGTGGGAAGTACTCACCCTGAATGCTAGAGGCCGAATTCATTTGCCTGCAGATTTCGGAGCCTGGGTCACGCAAGCAACGGCCCGACTCATGGAAGCGCCGCTAACGCACGAGATTGCGGTAGCCGCGCGCCGGCTACCCTGGAGCCATAAAGATCCGGCAGATCGATTCCTGGCTGCCACTGCTCAATTGTTGCATCTGACGCTTGTGACCGCGGACGCCAATCTGCTCGGTCTAGGAGATATCTCAACGCTGGCGAATCGCTAATTTTCCGAAAAGCGCGGCCGAAGCGCCAGCTATGGCGCCGATTGCGCTGCCGGTCCTGCGGCGATCGTCTTGCGTAACTCCTCCGCCGATCCGTTGAGCAGATTCCTCAGCACCGCAACCTCCGCCGCAATGCCGGTGCGCAGTGCCGGATCCACATCCGGCGCGAACAACGACGAGTGATTCGACGGCAGCATCGTCCCCGCAGCCTTGGCCTCGGCGAACTTCCCCGGGTCCGCTCCTCCCAGGCTGAAGTAAAATCCCGGAATCCCCTGCTCCACGAAGTAAGAAAAATCCTCCGAAGCCGTGTGCGCTTCCTCCGTCACAACGTTCTCCTTGCCCAGCGCCGCTTCCAGCACCCCGCGCAGCCGCTGCGCCAGCGCCGGATCGTTGTACACCAGGTCCGTGGCTTCACGCTGCTCGATCAACGGCGGACGCGGCGCGCCCGCCGCTTCCGCCTCGGCCTTGGTGATCCGTGCGATGGCCGCGAGCACTTGCTTGCGCACCTCCACTTTTCTGGTGCGCACGGTCAGCCCCAATTCAGCCTGGTCCGGAATAATGTTGTTCTTGGTGCCAGCCTGAATGTAGCCCACCGTGACCACCGCCAACTCCCCCGGCTTCACTTCGCGGGAAGCAATTGTCTGCAACGCCAGAATGGTTCGGGCGGCGATCACAATTGGATCGATCGCCGTGTGCGGCGCCGAGCCATGCCCTCCCTTGCCATAAATCGTAATCCGCAGCGAATCCGCGTTCGTATTAAGAACTCCTGGAGTAATTCCCACCATCCCCGCCGGCAGTAAGTTTCCCACGTGCAACGCCACGGCCACGTCGGGCTTCGGAAAGCGCGTCAACAGGCCGTCGTCGAGCATTCCCTTGGCGCCACTAATCGTTTCCTCGGCCGGCTGGCCGATCAGCATCAGCGTCCCGTGCCAGGTGTCTTTGCTGTGCGCCATGATCTCAGCCGTGCCCAGAATCGACGCCATGTGCAAGTCGTGTCCGCAGGCGTGCATGACGGGAACGTCGTGCCCGGCGTCGTCTTTGGCGCGAACCTTGCTCGCGTAAGCAAGGCCGGTCTTCTCTTCCACGGGCAGCGCGTCCAGTTCCGTTCGAAGCATGACCGTCGAGCCTGCGCCGTTTTTTCCTCCGTCATTCTTGAGGATGGCAACAATCCCCGTGCCGCCGACGTGTTCCGTAACCTCATAGCCGAGGCCTCGCAACCGGCTGGCCAACTTTGCCGCCGTTTGAGTTTCGTGCGAAGAGAGCTCCGGGTTTTGATGCAGATCGACATACAGCGCGCGCGCGTCGGGATACACAGCTTCGATTTCTTTCGATGCGGGAGCTTGGGCGCAGGCCGCAGCAACCAGCGACGCAAGCAGCAAGAGCTTTGCCAGTTTCATAGTCCACGGATCATATCCGCCGCCGTGTCCGGCTGTAAATGAGTCTGCCCTAAGATTCCTGGCTCGCCAGCTATTCTCAAGACCGCTGATCATTAGGAATCGATCTTCAATTCCACTTTGCCTTCTCGCAGGCGGGTGTACAATCGCCGTAGATAGCACTGGTTTGCGCCGCATCGTTGGCAAGCTTGAGGTGCTCATGAACGTCCACGTCAGTTACCGGCTTCATAAAACTCCCGCCGTAGAAAAAGATATCCAACATCAGATCGAAAAACTGCGGAAACGCTTGCAGGTCTTCCGCCCCGAACTGGTTCACCTGAAGGGCTTCGTGGAAGAGATCTCTGCGCGCGAGGGAACCGGCGTTTCGCTCAACCTGCGTCTGCCCTCGGGACAGATGGCGGCGCAGGCCGAAGCCCCAACCGCCGCAGCCGCGGTCAAGAGTGCCTTCGAGGATCTGCTGCAACAGGTGAACAAACACAAAGACCTGCTGCGCTCCCGGCACAAGTGGACACGGCGGCAGAATGAGGCGCCGGCGCGGCGCAACGTTTTGGTGCCCTTCGAGCAGACGCTGGCCGCTGCGTTTCCGCCGCTGGTTTCCGCCGAAGACGTGCGCTCTTACGTCAACGTAAATCTTTCGCGCCTGGAACGCTTTGTGGAACGCGAGATTTATTTTCGCGAAACCTCCGATCTGGTTGCGCCGGAGTCCATCAGTAAAGAAGAAGTGATTGACGAAACCATTGCCGCCGCGCTCGGCAACGACCAGGAAAAGCCGGAGCGTCTGGCGCTGGAGCCCTGGCTCTACCGCTTGGCACGGAATGCACTGGATCAACTCTGCCGTCCCGAGGAGAGCAACGGCGGGGCCGTGCATCTGGAAGATTCAGCCCGCAAGCGCAATGTCAAGGCCAGCGACGAGCCCGAACTGCAATTCCATCAGCCCGACGAAGCCATTACGGAAGAAACGATCATTGCCGACGCTCGCGTGGCGACGCCCGAGCAGATTGTGGGCTCCGATGAGATGATGCGCCTCATCGCTTCCGCTCTGCGAGACGTCAGTGCGGCCCATCGCGAGGCATTCATCTTGCACGCGATCGAAGGCTTCGACGTCGGCGAAATATCCGCCATCACCGGCGTTCCGCCGGATAGCGTGTTGAACTCCATTTCCGCCGCGCGCGATCACCTGCGCAAATCGCCTGCACTCGTCCAGCAATTCAAGGGGCGCTTCGCGGCCACCGGGACCGCATAAATTCATTCCCGCCTGAATAAGGACTGTGAATAAGCCGAATGATCACTCGTGAACACCTCCATGAGGTGGCGCAATTTGAAGAATCCGGGAGCCTGCGCTCTTACTTTCTACTTTCAGCCCACGGCGCCTCGCAATAAAACCCTCAACGCCAGCGGCTGATTCGGACCGTGCGGTGAGCCAGGACCGGGAAGGGCACGACTTTCAGTCGTGCCGCACAGATTCGCCTTTTGGGCACAGATTCGCCTTTGGGTGGAGCAGCGCTTCCAGCGCTGCGTTAGAGGGCCGTTTCCAGAAACGGCTTTACAGAGTGCTGAAA